>JANYKA010000218.1 GCA_025358315.1 Gemmatimonadota bacterium
GCCGGATGCACCCACCCTAACGTGAAGTGCATCAGGTGATATGGAATGAAGGCGAGTAAATAAAATCCGCCCCACCGCATCGTCTGCGACGCCCATGTGGAGACCTGCGGCTCATACTTCACATACGCCACTGGCCGCGCCTCCCGATTGCGCAGCGTCAGTTGTATCGCCGCCGTCACGTGCAACACGACCGAGACGAGCAATCCGGCGCGCAACAGCCACGTCAGCTCGATGATGTCGTGCTGCAAAAAGCGCGAGTAGCCGTTGAACTTGTCGGGCCCGAGGAAGATCTGGAGGTTGCCCGCCATGTGTGCTAGCACAAAGCCCACGAGAATGATCCCCGTGAGCCCCATGACAATCTTCTTGCCGACGGTGGAATTCCAGAACGTTGCCAGCCGTTGCATAAGTCTAGAGCTTGATCACAGACATCGGCTCGCGCACCGCTTCGGCGCTCTTGGCGAGGGCGGCCTTTTCGTCGGCCGTCAGTTCGATCTCGAGGATCTGCTCCATCCCTTTGCGGCCGAGTTTCACCGGAACGCCGAGGAACAGCCCCTTCATTCCGTATTCGCCGTCGAGCCATGCCGAACAGGGCAAAATGCGCTTTTGATCGAGCACGATGGCTTCGACCATCTGCACCGCACCCGATGACGGCGCATAATACGCCGATCCGGTTTTGAGGAATTTCACAATCTCGGCGCCGCCGTTCCGGGCCCGATCAACGATCGCGTCGAGTTTTTCGCGCTTCATTAACTGAGTGACCGGGATCCCGCTCACGGTCGTGTAGGAAATCAGCGGAACCATCGTATCGCCGTGACCACCAAGCACCATCGCCTGGATGTCTTTCACTGAGACGTTGAGTTCCAATGCGATGAACGAACGGTACCGGGCCGTGTCGAGTACGCCAGCCATACCGATCACGCGTTCACGCGGAAACCCCGTGACCTGCTTGGCGACGTAGCACATCACGTCGAGCGGGTTGCTGACGACGATGATGATCGCGTTCGGTGAGCTCTTGGCGATCTGCTCCGAGACCGACTTCACGATGCCGGCGTTGGTATTGAGCAAATCGTCGCGGCTCATGCCCGGTTTGCGGGCGATGCCGGCGGTGATGACGACGATGTCGGAACCGGCGGTCTCTTCGTAGCCATTCGTGCCGATCACGCGGGAATCAAATCCTTCGATGGGCGCCGATTCCCATTGGTCGAGTCCCTTGCCCTGAGGCACACCGTCGGCAACGTCGACCATGACGACCGTGCGGGCCAGCTCTTTTTCGGCGATGCGCTGGGCGGCGGTAGCGCCGACGTTTCCGGCGCCCACGACGGTGATCTTATTAACCATTGTCTTGTATGTGAATCTGGAGGTGAAAGTTATCTCAGCCGTGCACCCTTGAATGATATCGCAGTCGCGAGGCAATTACAGGTTGTGAATCGACTGAATTGTTGGTGCCGAACAACTGCAAGCCACAGATTTACCGGGATTGTGGACAATCACCACGGATAGGCAAACCGGAACGCGCCAGCGCTACTGCCCTGATGTTCCGATTGTTAGCCGCCCACTTGGGATAACGCGCGTAGGCCACCGACCTGCATTTGCAAGAGGTTGTGCTCCTTCGGCTTTTCGGCCAGCGCTTTGACAAAGAGCGGCTCCAACGGATCGCCCGCCCGCAACGGGTCACGCAAGTTCACTTCATGGTCGCCGTACAGACAGGTGCGCAGGCGACCATCGGCCGTAAGCCGTACGCGGTTGCAGGTGCCGCAATAGGTGTGGCTCATCGGAGTGATCACGCCAATCGTTCCCGCAGCACCAGCGAGACGATGATACGCCGCCGGCCCGTTGCCTTTTGAGGGACCGTCAGACGGCGCAAGTGTTCCAATCATCGCGATGCGGGCGAGAAGTTCATCACTCGGCACAACATGCTCGAACGTGAGATTCGCCATATCGCCCACCGGCATCAGTTCGATAAACCGGACATGCCACGGATTTTCAAGCGTGAGACGAGCAAAATCTTCGATCTCGTCGTCATTGATGCCGCGCATAACGACGACATTTATTTTTACCGGATCGAGTCCGGCCGCCGATGCCGCCCGCGCCGCGTCGACTGGATGAAACGCAAAGTTACGACGGGCAATCTGCGCGATGCGCTCGGGGCGCAACGAGTCGGCGCTGATATTCACCCGGTCGAGGCCGGCCGCACGGAGCGGCGCGGCCATCTCCGGAAGTTTCACACCGTTGGTCGAAAGGGCGATGTCCTCGATATCCGGGATCGCTTTGAGCATGCGGACCAGCGATGTCAGGTTGGGACGAATGGTCGGTTCACCACCCGTGATGCGCAGGCGCCGCAGCCCAAGAGGTGCGAGTTGTCGCACGACCTCGGTGATCTCTTCGTACGAGAGAATTTCCGCTTTGGGGAGCCAGGCGAGCCCCTGCTCCGGCATGCAATAAACGCAGCGAAAGTTGCAACGATCGGTAACGGAGATGCGCAGATATTCAATTCCGCGGCCGAATTGATCTTTCATGACGTCACCACGGCCTTCGCCGCCGTCGGATCGACCCACTCCCGTGTGCCGTCAGAGTAATGTTCGCGCTTCCATATAGGCACACGCTTTTTCAGTTGTTCGATCACGTATCGCGTCGCATCGAGTGCGGGTGCACGGTGGGCGTGAGCCACGGCAATCGCCACGCTCACGTCGCCAAGTCCGAGTATGCCGATGCGATGTTCCACGACCAGCGCGCTTGTCATGAACTGCACATGCGCTTCGCTGGCGATACGCTCCAGCTCGGCGGCAGCCATGGCTTCGTAGGTCGTGTATTCCATGCCCGTTACCGCGCGTCCGTCATTGACCTCGCGCACAGTGCCGATGAAGAGCGACGTAGCACCATGGGCATCGCTGGCAACTTCGGTGAGCAGCGCGGACGGGTCAATGACGCGGGTGACAATCGCGGTGCGCATCAGCCGCCCGCTACGGGGGGAATGATTGCCACTTCATCCCCGGGCTGGATGCGGACGTTGGGGCCGGCATAGCGTTGATTGACGGCGACCAGCGGAGCCGGTGGCAGCGCGTGACCGACGGCGAGGGCTTTCACTTGTGCAAGAACATCTGCCACCGTAGCTCCATCGCCAAGCGAGAGCTGGAGTTCCGACGAACCCAATGCGTCGGCGTACGACGCAAACAGTAAAACCTTGAACTGATGGTTGTCTGAATTGATAGCTAAACCTTTACGCGTCCGTGAGTTCCGAGATATCGATATCGGCGACCAAGGCCCGGAGCTCTTTCGACGGCTTGAATACGGGCACTGGGCGGGCCGACACTTCCACCGGCGCGCCAGTGCGCGGGTTGCGAGCCATTCTCGTTTTGCGCTGGCGAATTTTAAAAGTACCAAAGCCCCTAACTTCAATGTTCTTCTGATCTTTCAACGCGTCTTTTATGGAGTCCAAGAATGAATCCACGACCCGCGCGCAATCCTTTTTGGAAATCATCGGTCCCGAGGTTAGGGCAATCGACTCGGTAACGAGCTCGACGAGATCGGCTTTGGTCATTCAACCCTCGCATAGGACACCGGCAGAACCGCCGTAAGTGTATCCAGTATAGGATGTTACCTATTGGGGTGTCAAGCTATGAGGCTTTGATCGCACCCATAAAATCGTCAAATAGCGACCTCGCATCATGTGGCCCGGGCGCCGCCTCAGGATGGTATTGCACGGCAAATACAGGCAGTGTCCTGTGCTTGAGACCCTCCAGTGAGCCGTCGTTCAGGTTCACATGGGTCGCCTCCAGGTCCGGTGCGCCAGTCACCCCATCTTCGCTCCCTTCAACCGCGAATCCGTGATTTTGCGATGTAATAAAAATCTTCCCCGTCGACAGCTCTTTCACCGGATGATTACCGCCGCGGTGGCCATACGGCAGCTTAAATGTCCTCCCCCCAAAGGTGAGCGCGATGAGCTGGTGCCCCAGGCAAATCCCAAACATCGGCACACCGCTCTCGGCCAGCGCCTTGATTGCCGGTAGCGCATATTCGACGGCCTCCGGATCGCCGGGACCATTCGACAAGAACACGCCATCAGGTTTGAGCGCGAGAACTTCCGCCGCCGATGTCGACGACGGTACCACGGTAACACGGCAATCCCGCTGCTCGAACAGGCGCAGAATATTGTGTTTGATCCCGTAGTCATACGCTACGATATGGTGTGCAGCGAGGGGATTACCCCAGCTATACGGAGCCTTCGTGGTGACTCTGGACGCCAGATCGAGACCGGACATCGATTCACACGCATCGAGCGCAGACTTGGCCTCGGCGGTTGGTAGCTCGCCGGCTCCAATGACACCACGAAGCACCCCAACTGTCCTCAAGTGACGCGTGAGACGACGGGTGTCAATATCATACAGGACAGGGATTTGCGAAGCTTGGAGATATGATCCAAGGTCACCAGTTGCCCTCCAGTTAGAATGGCTGCCCGACAGCTCTCGCACCACCACGCCGCTGACCTGTGGGCTGGCAGATTCAGGGTCTTCAGTGTTGACGCCGTAATTGCCGATCATCGGCGAGGTCATCACAACAATCTGCCCACGGAATGACGGATCCGTGAATGTCTCTTGATACCCGCTCATGCCGGTAGTGAATACGACCTCAGCCACTGCCGGCGCGCCAAGCGGGGCGCGCAAATGGCCGTGAAAAAGGGTTCCATCCTCGAGGAGGAGGAACCCCGGTGCTGCCTGGAGCATGGTCATCGCCGCGATGGTCAGGGCTTCTTGGTAACAGGCGCTGGGATTGGCTGCAGTGGCGACGCCGGAGCCGGCGTAACCGGTGCAGCACCTGCAGGAGCGGAACTTTGCGTGCGCGGCGCGGTCTTCGGCGCGTTGAACGATTTATCCAGCACCGAAGTCGGCGCACTGCCCTTGCTCGCGTAGATCTGGAGGATGAATGCGAGCCCAATGAAAATTCCACCACACCACCAGCTCGCCTTCGTCAGCAGATTTCCGGCCTGTCGGGTACCCATCAATGAATCGGTTGACGACGAGGCGCCACCAAAACTCGCCGCGAGGCCGCCGCCTTTGCCACTCTGCAACAGGATGGCCGCGACCAGAATCAGCGCGTCGATGATCAGAATAATTAGCAGGAACTTATAAAACATTTCGGAGTCGGGTCTGGAGAGGTAAGCCTCTAAAAATAGCTGACTTATCCCTGCCAATCAAGTCCGGCAGATGGCGGACCAACCGTCAGGGTCCAAGCTGGCGCCACCCACTAGTAAGCCGTCCACATCAGGAGCGGCCAAGAGCGACACGGCGTTCCCCTTGCTGACACTTCCGCCGTACAGAATCGGGACGCCTTCGCCACGCTCCTCGGTCAGGGAGCGAAGTTCACTCCGAATTGCCGCGTGCACCACGCTGGCGTCGTCGGGGGTCGCCGTCTTGCCGCTGCCAATCGCCCAGACGGGCTCATACGCCACCAGCGAGCCGGCAATTTGATTTGCCGTGAGCAGTGCGCACGCCGCGCGGAGTTGACGTAGCACCACCGTGCTGGTGTCGCCGGCTTCACGTTGCTCCAACGTTTCGCCCACACAGATCATCGACGTGAGCCCGGCGCGTTCGGCGGCGGCCGCCTTCTTCCCGGTTTCTTCGTCGGTCTCACCAAACACGTGACGTCGTTCGGAATGGCCAATGAGCACGTACCGCGCTCCCGCTCCACGGGCGATCGCCGCCGAGTTCTCACCGGTAAAGGCGCCGGCATCGGCCCAGTGGATGTTCTGCACGCCGACCTGAATATCCGGCCGGTCACTGAGTGCACCGGTCACCGCATACAGCGATAGCGCGCTCGGAAACACGAGCACGCTCCGGTCTTGTTGGCGCGGATACTGCGCAAGGAACTGCCGCATAAACGCCAGTGCGTCAGCGGGTCCTTGATTCATTTTCCAGTTGGCGGCGAATATCGGATGCTTCACTTTCCTGCCTTTTCATCGAGTGCTTCCACGCCGGGGAGCGATTTGCCCTCGAGGAACTCTAGCGATGCGCCGCCACCTGTGGATACGTGGCTCATTTGCTTTGTGAGGCCGGCCTGTTCAACTGCCGCCGCGGAATCGCCGCCACCAACAATCGTTGTGGCACCTTTTGCAGTGGCCTGAGCCAGCGCGTGCGCCACGGCGAGCGTACCAGCGTCGAGCGGTGGCGACTCGAAGACACCCATTGGGCCGTTCCAAATAACGGTCTTCGCGCTGAGTATCGCGCGGGCGAACGAGGCCGCCGAATCGGGTCCGATATCGAGCATCGCTTCGTGGGCCGGTATGGCATCCCGTTTCACGGCATGCGCCTTGGACGCCTCGGCGATAGACGGCGCAACCATCGCATCGTGCGGTAGCGTCAACCGGTACCCGGCGCGTTCCGTAAGATCGGCGGCCATCTCGACCCGGTCGGGCTCGATGAGCGAAGTTCCCGTCTCGAACCCCATGGCCTTATAAAATGTGCAGGCCATCGCGCCGCCAATCAGGAGGCCATCGACTTTCGGCAGTAACGCCTCGATGACGTCGATCTTCCCGGAAATTTTCGAGCCGCCAAGGATGGCGATGAATGGCCGTTTCGGTTTTTCGAGTGCGTCGCCGAGGTAGTCGAGTTCGCGCTGCATCAACAGTCCGGCCACCGCGGGCTTGAGGAACGCGGCGACGCCGGCGGTCGAACTATGCGCGCGATGCGCGGTGCCGAATGCGTCGTTGACATAAAAGTCACCGAGACGGGCGAAAGATTTCGAGAGTGCCTCGTCGTTTTTCTCTTCACCCGGGAGGAATCGGGTGTTTTCGAGCACAAGCACTTCACCATCATGGAGCGCCTTCGTGGCCGCTACCGCCGCATCCGTATTCGACTCCCCCAGGAAATGCACGGGACGCGAAAGCAATTCGCCGAGACGCTTTGCGGTCGGAGCGAGTGAGTATTTCGACTCTGGTTTCGCGTTGGGACGGCCCAGATGCGAGAGAATAACAATGCGTGCACCAAGTTTAATCAGCGCCTGCAACGTCGGCACAGCGGCGCGGATGCGCGTGTCGTCCGTGATATGGTCGCCGTCAAGCGGAACATTAAAATCCACACGCACAAGCGCCCGCTTCCCTTTCACCTCGGCGGGAGCCAAGTCAAGAACTGTACGTTTACTCATTCGTGGCCCGTCTCGCTCGGCAACATTCCCGTCGGTTACAGCAACTTGCCGATGTGCAGCGCCAAATCGACGCAGCGCGACGCATAGCCCCACTCGTTGTCATACCAGCCGGACAAGTTCACCAAAGTGCCATCCACGACGTTGGTGCTCTTGGAGTCAAGAATGCAGGAATGGGCATTCCCCACATAGTCAATGGAGACAAGTTCTTCTTCGGTGTACTGCAAAATGTGTTTGAGCGGGCCGTCGGCGGCGGCTTTGAATGCGGCATTCACCTCGGCAACCGTCGTGCGCTTCTCTACCACGACGGCGAGCTGGGTGAGGGACACATCGGGCGTCGGCACGCGGATGGCGATACCGTCAATCTTTCCCTTCACTTCCGGAATGACCAATGCCGTGGCTTTCGCCGCGCCGGTGGTCGTCGGAATCATCGAGAGCGCGGCCGCGCGGGCGCGCCGCAAGTCTTTGTGCGGCATGTCGAGTACA
Source organism: Gemmatimonadota bacterium (assembly GCA_025358315.1). GTDB lineage: Bacteria > Gemmatimonadota > Gemmatimonadetes > Gemmatimonadales > Gemmatimonadaceae > Fen-1231. Next base: position 7,621 of record JANYKA010000218.1, read on the forward strand.
CTTTGATCATTCGTGTACGAGTGAATCGTGACCATCGACGCATGGGTGAACCCAAACGCATCGCGAATCACTTTCACCATCGGCGCAAGGCAATTCGTCGTGCACGAGGCGTTGGAAATGATGTGGTGCTTGGCCGAGTCGTATTTATTGTCGTTCACGCCGAGCACGACCGTGAGATCTTCTCCCTTGGCCGGCGCCGAAATAATAACTTTCTTCGCGCCGGCAGTGATGTGCTTGCGCGCATCGTCGGCGTTAGTGAAATGGCCGGTCGATTCGATCACGACGTCGACACCGAGCTCTTTCCACGGAAGCAGCGACGGATCTTTGTGCTTAAACACGCGGATGTGGTGCCCATCGATCACGATGGCGTCGTCCAGTGACGACACATTGCCGTGATAAGTGCCGTGGATAGAATCGTATTTAAAGAGGTGCGCAAGTGTCCTGGTATCAGTCAGGTCGTTGACGGCCACAAAATCGAGAGCGGCGCCGGATTCCTTCGCGGCGCGAATCACCTGGCGACCGATGCGGCCGAAGCCGTTAATGCCAACTTTGAGAGTCATTGTGAGTTCAGGAGAATGAACAACGGATATGTATCTGGCGGTCACTGGCGATGCTATTTGTCTCCGCTTGCGCGGGCCCTGCCAAACGTTGCATAGCTGATCGTACGGGCGCCGGCATCGAACAGCGCGGCGGCGCACGCATTCAATGTGGCGCCGGTGGTGATGACATCGTCGATGAGCACGAGGTGACGACCCCGCACCGACTCCGACATGCCGTCGCAGACATCGAAGGCGCGATGAACGTTCGCGGATCGTTCCCCGGGAGTCAACCGGGTTTGCGTCTCGGTGGCGCGCTTTCGCATCAACAGTTGACTCCAGACGGGAATGCCCCACTGCACCGCGAGCGCGTCGGCGATCAGTTGCGCCTGATTAAAACCGCGCTCGCGCTCACGTACCGGCGCCAGCGGTACCGGCACGAGCGCGGCGCGTTCCGCGAGTACGTCCAGGGGCCACGCAAGCCGTGCGATACGCCCGGCGATCCCCAGCGCCGCATTTTGCCACTCGTGATACTTGAGGGCATGCACCACGCCGCTGGAGACTTCGTGCGGCACCCAGCATACAGATCGAACGGCCCGGATGAATGGGGGGAACAGTTCGCAAAAGCGACACCGACGTCCTTGGGTCGGGTGCCCGCAACGCGCACACTGCGGATGCGGCAGCATCGGCAAGCGAGCCCAGCAGGTTCCGCATATCACCCCATGATCACCCGCACTCATCGCCCGATCGCATGCCGCGCAGCTGCGCGGCAACATGAGATCCAGAAAAGAAAAAGCGGCCGAGGTTAGCGACCCACGGCCTTCCACATCACCGTCCGGTCGGGGATCACGCCAAACCAGCGTTCAAAGGCGAGTGCACCTTGCTCTACCACCATCGACAGTCCGTCTGCGGCGCGCAGACCGCGGGCACGACACGCCAGCACCCACGGCGTCTCTGTGCGGCGATAGGTCAGGTCAAACGCATCCGTGTTCGGTTTGAGGATCGATGGATCGATCGGACATTCATCGCCGTGCAAACCAACGGGCGTAGCGTTGATCACCAGCGATGCGGTTTCGACAGCTGCGGTCACGGTGGCGACCGCCGTCGTGAAACGGGGGAATCGTGCCGCGAGCGCGTTCGCGCGGGCCCGCGAGCGACCATACAGTTGCACGCGTGCGCCATCCCATCGTTCAATCGCTGTCAATACCGCCGCCGCCGCGCCACCCGCCCCGATCACGGCAACCAGCTTATTCGCTGCGGGCGCGCCAAAATGCCGACGGATAGCGGCATCAAATCCCCCGACATCAGTATTGTCGCCAACAAGTTGATTGTCTTCTGTCCAAAACGTGTTTACGGCGCCAGCACGTTCGGCGACGGGACTGCGGCGCGCGCACAGCTCGGCAAATGCCTCCTTGTGCGGAACCGTGATATTGCCGGCGGCGCGGGCATCGCGAAGCAGGCCTGCGACCGTTCCGAGTTTCCCTGACGTGACATCGAGCACTTCATACGTCAGCGGAATCCCGGCACTGCGCAATGCTGCATTTTGAAAAACCGGCGAGAGCGAATGATTAACCGGATGTCCGAGTAGCACCAGTCGGCCCGGGAGCTCCACTACGCGGGACCGGGCGCGGGCTCGGCCGTGATTCGATCGAGTACCAGACCGATCTTTCTCTCGAGTTCATCGGCGGTGGTACGATACAGGTCGAGTCCGCCCCCGAACGGGTCTTCGATCGCCCTTCCCTCTGATGAATGCTCAGCAAAGTCGCTCAGCAAATGTGCCTTGTCGCCACCGCCAAGGGCGTTTATACGCTCGAGATGATGTGGCCCCATCGCCAAAATCAACGTTGCTGCGGCGATGATGTCCGGTGTGAGTTGACGCGCCCGATGATCGCTGAGATCGAGCTTTCGTTCCAGTCCTACAAGCATTGCGCCATCCGACGCAGCCGCTCCGTCCCATGCGCTGGTCCCGGCGCTGACGGCCTCCACGCTACCGATTCTGCGGTCGTCAATCAGCTGGTCCGTAATTGCCACGGCCAGGGCGCTGCGACAAGTGTTACCGGTACAGACAAAAAGTAATTGCACGCTATTGATCCCCAACGAGATCGGGAACAGCTTCGCGGAGCAGTTCCGACGGGATTGCTCCGGGCCGAATGACACGGGGGCGCCGCGCGGTACAGTCTACAACGGTCGAGGGTGCCGAAGGCTTGAGCGTCCCACCGTCGAGCACACGCAACTGTCCACTCGCCACGGCACTCGGCCACTGCGTCAGAATATCACCGGCGCGCATGGCCGGCGGGCTGCCCGGAAGATTGGCGCTGGTAGAGGTCAGCGGATCGCCAATCGCAGAAATCAGACGTTGCAGTCCCGGATGCGGAGTCCAACGCACCGCGATACCCCCCTCGGGCCCGCGGAGCCGCGCCGCCACTCGGCGCTCCCCGCCGCCAAGTACGAGCGTCAGCGGGCCCGGCCAGAAGCGCGCCGCGAGCATGGACGCAGCGCGCGAGAGCTGCAGGTCGAGCCGGTCGATCATTGTGGTATCGGAAATGAGCAACAGGAACGGCTTGCCATCAGGGCGCTTTTTGAGAGCGACGAGTTTTGCCACGCTCGCCGAATCGATCAGGCCACCAAAGCCGTACACCGTTTCCGTGGGATAGGCCAGTACGCCGTTCCGCTCGAGATGCGCGAGCGTACCACGCAACGACGCTTCGACTTCGGGTGCGGACCAAAATGGGATAGCCGTTGGCTCGCGATTCATTCCGCAAGCGGGAACAGCGCTTCGGCACGAACGAAATCTCCCTCCTCGGTAACTTTCATGGCGCGCTCGCTGCCACGGACGACAACCACGGGAAGTCCGAGGCGCTCGAGCAGTGCGGCATCATCGGTCGCAGTCACATGGGCAGCGCTTGCATCCGCGTGGGCGCGAACGATCAGCTGCCGTGGAAAACCTTGCGGCGTTTGCGCGCGCCAAAGGTTTGTCCGATCGACAGTGCGGACAATCCGGCCGTCAGCGTCGACTTCTTTGAGAGTGTCCGTCACGGGGAGCGCCGCAATTGCCCCATGGCCTTTTCTGGCTTCGGCGACAACCCGATCGATCATCTCTGGCGTCACGAGTGGACGCGCGGCGTCGTGGATCAGCACGATCTGGCACGCCGACGTGAGATCTTCGAGTCCGTTCTGCACCGATTCGCCTCGCGTTTTGCCGCCAACCGAGATGAGCATTCGCTCGATGTCGCACTGAAAGAGCCACGGAGGCGGATCGCCGGCATAGCGTTGCGGCACTACGCACACGACCATCGCAACATCCGGACGCGCCTGAAATGTCTGCAGGGAATGCAGGAGCATCGGCTTGCCGGCCACCCAACGCAACTGCTTGAGTTCGGCCCCGCTCTCGCCCGGCGCACGCGTACTGGAACCTGCCGCGACGATTATTACACCAACATCGCGCACGGTCATCGAAACAGTCCACGAAAAAGTGTGGTGATATCGCGAACCCCTTCGACGCGGATCGCCCGCGGGGCGCGCTTCGGCACACTGCGTTCGCCCACATATGCGACCTGCATTCCCATCTTTTCCGCTTCGGCAATGCGGCGCTCGATCTGGCTCACGGCACGGATCTCACCGCCAAGTCCGATCTCGCCAATAAATACGGCATCTGCAGGGAGCGCTTTGTCGTACACGCTTGAGGCCAGTGCCGCCGCGACGGCGAGATCGCCGGCCGGTTCTTGCATCCGGACTCCACCGACCACGTTGAGAAATACATCGAGCTGCGCGAACGAGAGTCCGGCACGTTTGTCGAGAACGGCGAGCAAGAGTGCCAAGCGGCGGCCATCGAAACCCGTCGCCACACGCTGCGGCGTGCCGAAACCCGCCTTCACGGCGAGTGCCTGAACTTCGATAAGGATCGGACGTGAGCCTTCGAGCGTCGCGCTCACCGCGCTGCCGGAGGCGTGATGTTTTTCGCGGTCGCCGAGGAAAAGCGCCGACGGATTCTCCACCGGCAACAGTCCTTGCTCCGTCATCCGGAACACACCGATCTCGTCCACCGACCCAAAACGGTTCTTGGTGGCCCGTAGCACCCGATAGTCGAGCGATCCCTCACCTTCGAAGTAGAGTACTGTGTCGACGATGTGCTCGAGTGTTTTTGGGCCGGCGATGCCACCGTCTTTCGTGACGTGGCCAACGACGAACACCGCCGTACCGCTTTCTTTTGCATAGCGCATCAGCCGGGCCGCGCACTCACGCACCTGGCCCACATTTCCCGGGGCGCCCTCAAGATCACCGGTGAACACGGTCTGGATCGAATCCACGATCATCACCGCTGGCGCGCGTTCGCTGCCAGTGGCGAGAATAGTTTCCAGCAGCGTCTCGCCGAGCAGTTCCACGTCGCCGGCGTGACCGCCCAGGCGATCGGCACGGAGCTTCACTTGCAGCGGTGACTCTTCGCCCGATACATAGAGCGTGCGCGATCCGCGAGCCTCGAGCTGCGCCGCGACCTGCAATAAAATTGTGGACTTCCCGATGCCGGGCTCGCCACCAACGAGCACCATCGACCCCGGGACCACTCCACCGCCGAGCACAAAATCGAATTCATCGAGCCCGGTACTCAGGCGATGATCTTCGGCGCCTACGACGTCCCGAATATGAGGGGTGGCGGCCACCCGGCCACCACTTCCCATGGCCGCGATGCCGGCCCTACGCCGCGCCGCACCAGAGGACGCTGTCTTGGGCGCCGCGAGTTCCTCGACCAGCGTATTCCACTCGCCGCAGACTTCGCACTTCCCTGCCCACTTGGGATAGTCGGCACCGCAGTTGGTGCAGCGGTACACAGACTTCAGCCGCGCGCTCATCGCTTTTTCCTCAACCCGGTGTGCGGGCGGTCCAGTTCTGGAAACGAGTGAACTGTTTGGCGAAGTTGAGTTTCACGAGCCCCGTCGGACCATTGCGCTGCTTGCCGATGATCACTTCGGCAAGCCCTTCGATCGGTGTGCCATCGGACTGCGTGACGGCTTTGCCGTTGTCATCGACTGGCCGGTCGTACATCTCCGGGCGATAAATGAACATCACAACATCAGCGTCCTGCTCAATCGCCCCCGACTCACGCAAGTCGGAGAGCTGCGGCCGTTTGTTGTCGCCCGTGCGCTGTTCGGGCGCTCGCGAGAGCTGCGACAGGGCCAATACCGGCACACCGAGTTCTTTCGCCAGAATCTTCAACGAGCGCGAAATCTGTGAGATTTCCTGCTGGCGGTTCTCGACTCCCGGCGGGCCGGCAATAAGCTGCAGGTAATCGACAATCACCATTTTGATATCCGCGGTCGACTTCAACCGACGCGCCCGCGAGCGAATCTCGAGCAACGTGAGCCCGGGCGTATCGTCAATCCAGATGGGTGCCTGTCCAAGCAATGCGGCGGCCTTCGCCAGGTTGGAATGATCCTGACTGGTGAGTTTGCCCGAGCGTAGGCGCTGGGCATCGATGAATCCTTCGGAGGCGAGCATACGCATCACAAGAGACTCTTTACTCATTTCCAGCGAAAAGATCGCCGTCGCAATATTGCTCTCGACAGCGGCGTATTGCGCGATGTTCAGTACGAACGCCGTTTTGCCCATCGACGGTCGAGCCGCGATGATGACGAGATCGGCCGGCTGAAAGCCAAGCGTGATTTTGTCGAGATCGGTGAATCCGCTCGGAATACCGGTAAGGGGCCCGCCTTCGCGCAGTGATTCAATGCGCTCCATCGCCGGCCAGAGCAGTTCTTTGATACGCGTGAACCCATCGGATCCGCGCTGCTGACTGACCTGAAAAATCCGGTGTTCGGCGAGATCAATCAGCTCCGCCGCATCGCTCGGCGATTCATGCGCCTCGGTCACCAGACCCTGCGCAACTTCAATGAGCCGTCGGCGAAGCGCTTTTTCCTTGACGATTTTTAGATGGTACTCGACGTTTGCCGCCGTGGGCACGACATAGAGCAGAATGCCGATATAGTCTTTGCCGCCTGCCGCGGCCAACGAACTCGTGCGATCGAGTTCTTCGGCAAGAGTCAGAGGATCGACAACGGCACCACCTTGATGCAAGGCAAGCATCGCCCGGAAAATTTTGCGGTGGCCTTCGCGATAGAACATCGTCTCGTCGACGAGTTCCACGGCGCGCACGATAGCGTCGCCATCGAGCAGCATTGCTCCGAGCACGGCTTGCTCCGCGTCCTCCGAATAGGGAGGGCGACGGTCACGAAACGGATCACGCGCCGCTGTTGCTGCTGGCGCTATCGAATACTCTACGGGCAAGCTGGACATCTTCCCAAGTGGGGCGCTTCCACGACGGATTGCGGAGAAGCGCTGCGGGGTGATAGGTGACGATCAGTGGCACCCCGTAGAACCGGTGTACCTGTCCGCGTAATTTACCGATCGGCGTCGTTGTCTGCAGGAGAGTCTGGCTCGCAAAGGTCCCGAGGGCAAGAATCACCTTCGGCCTGAGCAGTTCGAGCTGTCGAAGCAGGAACGGGCTACACGCCTTAATCTCGTCGGGAGCCGGATTACGGTTCCCGGGTGGCCGATGCTTCAAAACATTACAAATAAAGACATCTTCACGCTTGAAATTGATTGCGCCAAGGATCTTTTCGAGGAGTTGACCGGACTGACCCACGAAGGGGCGCCCCGACCCATCCTCCTTCTCTCCCGGCGCTTCCCCCACGATGACAAATCCCGCGTTCGGGTTTCCTTCTCCCGGAACCGGGTGGGTAGCGCTTTCATACAGGGAGCAGGCCTTGCATCCGGCGATGGCTTTGGCCACCGCTTCGATAGTGGTCAAATCGGCTCGCCCGCTGGTCGCACCGCCACCGATGCTCAGCCCCGGTTTGGCATCCGCGTGCGCCGCCTGAGCTTCACCCGTGGATTCGGCCGACGGCATTTCATACCGGCCGATTTTTTCGACGACTGGCGCCGATGGCGCGTCGGCGCCCACTGACCGGAGCGCGGCACGCCAGTCCCCAGACTCACCGGCTTTCTCTGCAGCAGCTCGGGCAGCGCTGGCGGGTCCGGCGGGGCGTTCTGCCTGTTCCGCAGGAGCCTGTGGATCCGGTAGCGCTCCCTGCATCCCTATTGCGCGAAGCGCGTCCTCGACGCTCATCCCATCAAGGATGAATTCACTCTCGCCGAGTTCCCGCCGCTGTTCGAAATACTGCCGTAGCCGATCCCTAGCGTCCACCGAGCAACGCCTCGACGCGGTCGAGGATCGCGTCGGCGACCTCGGCTTTACTCATCAACGGCAGCGCCACGGGTTCGGCATTGGGCGCCATGATCGTCACTCGATTGGTGTCACCGCCGAAACCGGCGCCGGGTTCACGCGCGTCATTCACCACAATCAGATCCAATTCCTTTGCGCGAAGTTTTTCCGCTGCATGGGCCATCACATCATCGGTCTCAAGCGCAAAGCCGACAATCACCGAGCCTGGACGACGGGCATCGCGCGTACTTTTCAGGATGTCCGGTGTTTCCTCTATCGCCAACGCTTCGGGTCGGGTGGTCTTTTTAATTTTTGCAACCGCGACCGTCGCCGGTTTAAAATCGGCGGGAGCGGCGGCCATGACCAACACGTCGGCCGTGGAGAGTTCTGAGCGCACGGCGTTCGCCATATCGCTGGTGCTTTCGACGTCGAGTGCACGCATGCCAAGCGGTGGCGTGATCGATAGAGGGCCGGCAATGAGCGTCACCTCGGCCCCGCGTCGCCAAGCCGCGGCGGCGATCGCCACACCCATTTTCCCGCTGCTGTAATTCGAAAGAAAGCGCACCGGATCGAGCGATTCACGCGTCGGTCCGGCAGTGACGACGACGCGCTTGCCGTTTAGCGCACCCTTCGGCTCGAGCATTCGGCCGACCTGCGCGAAAATCGTGTCCGGTTCGGGCATGCGTCCGGCCCCGGCCCCTTCTTGCGGCGACGCCAGCGGCCCTGTGTCAGGATCGAGTACGGTGTATCCGATCGAACGCAGATGCGCGACGTTCGCGATGGTTTGTTGATGCGCCCACATCATATCGTTCATGGCGGGCACGAGGAGCACTGGCGCCTTGGTCGCCAACAAACACGCTGCGAGCAGATCATCGCTGCGGCCACCGGCAGCACGGGCGAGGAAGTCCGCCGTTGCCGGCGCGACGACAACAAGCTCGGCGGCTTGTGCCAAACGAATGTGGTCGAGCGCCGAACCCTCGGCGACCAACTCAGTATGGACCGGTCGCCCGGTCAGCGCTTCGAATGTCACCGCGCCAATGAACTCACGGGCGGACTTCGTCATCACCGTATCGACCTCGGCGCCCGCCTGCGAGAGCAGGCGAGCCAGCCAGGCCGTCTTATAACTCGCGATTCCCCCGGTCACGCCGAGGAGAATTCGCCGCCCGTGGAATGGGCGCACCGTTGCGCTTCCGCAGTGCCTGCTACGTGCCGCTTATTCCGCGGACCGGCGCCGCGGAACCACGCGATACTCGATGTCGCCGCCCGACAAATCTTCGAGCGAACGGGTCGTCAGCTTCTTCTCGCCGCTCTTCGCGCGGTCGCGCGGAAAATCATTGAGCACACGCGAGTACTTCGCGGCGACCAAAATCGCGAGGTACTTATTCGTGGCATGCACGGTAACTTCGTTCGGTGTAAAAACTCGCATGGGTCTGTCCTGAAAAAAGATAAAAAGAACTGTGTGTGCTATGCGCGCGCGGAAAGTTCGGAAATTTCGCGTTCCAACCGGGCCACGAGCCCGGAAAGTTGCTGATCTAATAAATGCACCCGACTGCGTTTGACTTCTTCGGCGTCGATCACCGCCGACACGCGGTGCACCGTTCGTTCCAGATCATCGTTCACCACGACATAATGATAACCATCAACTTCCTGCAGTTCGGCGTGTGCACTCTTTAACCGTTCGAGCAGTGCCGCCGCATTCTCGGTATTGCGCGCTTTCAGCCTCTCAACCAGCACCTCCACTGACGGTGGTAACAGAAAGACCAATACCGCCGACGGATATGCTGTTGCGACCTGCGCTGCACCCTGTACGTCGATGTCCATCATGACATGTTTGCCATTGTCGAGCACCTGCTTCATTGCCGACTTGAGCGTCCCGTACATCTTGCCATGCACCACCGCCCATTCGGCCAACTCACCACGATCCCGGCGGGCCATGAACTCGGCATCGCTCAAAAAGTGGTAATCCACGTCGTTCACTTCGCCGGCCCGTGGTGCGCGAGTCGTACACGACACGGAGTAGCCGAGATCATTCCGCCGCTGCATTAGCCGGTGCGTCACGGTCGTCTTGCCGCCGCCCGAAGGCGCCGAGAGCACCACAGGAAAGTGGGTCACTCGAGATTCTCCACCTGCTCACGGATCCGTTCCAGCTCTTCTTTTATCAAAACGACATCACGCTGAATCGTCGAATCATTCGCCTTGCTGCCGGTCGTGTTGGCCTCGCGGAGCATTTCCTGCAACAGGAACCCGAGCCGCTTACCGACCGCTTCGTCGTCCTTATTCGTCAGGGCTTCACAGAACGCGCCGATGTGGGCAGCAAAGCGATCCAGTTCTTCTCCAACGTCGAGCCGGTCGGCCAGAATGGCGATTTCCTGAGCGAGACGTTGCTCGTCCACGGCGATCCCGTCGGCGAGCACTTTCACGTTTTCCCGTAACCGATCACGCTGCGCAACGACCCGTTCCGGCGATCGAAGTGCGATGCGTTTCAATGCCTGTTCAACCACGTCAATCCGTTCGCGCAACACGTCGGCCAGTCGGGCGCCCTCGGCTTCGCGCATCCGTAGCAGCTCAGCTGCTGCCGCTTCGACCACGGCCACCAGCTCCTCAACGGAGCCTTCTACATCGTCCTCGGCAATGCCGGCCGAGCGAATCACATTCGGCATCCGGAGCACCGTCGGCACGTCGATTTCACCGCCCAAGCCGTGGCGGTCGCGCAACGCGAGCAACGCCTTCGACACTTCGGCGAACGTCAATTCGTCGACCCCAAGCACCGACTCGGCTGCGGCGATCCGTTCGATTCGCGCCGTAACGGTGACGTGCCCGCGGACGATCCGTTTCCGGAGCGCCTCGCGAACATCGCCTTCCCATTTAGTCAGGGCAGACGGGAGCTTGAGACTTGGGTTAAAAAAGCGATGGTTTACGGTGCGCAGTTCGACACTAACGCGGGTGGACCCCACTGTGCCGTCTGCCGCGCCAAAACCGGTCATACTTTTGAGCATAGTCAGCCTAATAAGTTATTGGCTTTCAACGACTTTGTAAAGGCGACCCGGGGTGCCGGGAGAGGGGGACAAAACCGCTTAATCAGTTCCAAAACTCCCATCGGACCCCATAAGTATTCACCAGTCTCGGCATCACATACCCCGGGTACGTCGCGTAGACCGTGCCGGTCGTATTGCGGTACTGCCAGGAGATTACCGCAGTTGAGATCCGGATTTCCAGGAGCGTGGAAATCACGCTTCCCCCCGCCGTCGTCTGGCCAATGGAATTCTTGCCAAGCGGAGCATATCCGGCGGTCCGATACTCGTAGGTGCCGGCCACGGAAAGATGAAAATTTCCGCGCGGAAAGCTCTCCAGAAAACTTGATTCGAACCAGAGTCGGGCTCGGGCTTGGGTCTGCGGACGATAGGCATCCGCAGCCGCCCAGTTGATCGCATCCACGTCGAGCGACCAACCACGCAGCAGCGGGCCGCGAATCGTGACAATCGTGCCGGTCGACGCGGCCACATTAACGGCCCGCAGGGCGGTGTCGAGTTCAATCGGGGCAGCAACGGTACTCGCGCCCCGAGTGATAATTCCGCCACCTACCCAGCGATCGCGCCACTTGAGGGCTCCCTCCACACGTGACGCCGCGGTAATCAATCGCGAAGACCCGCTATTGGGAGCGTACCGGCTCACGGACCCGGACACATTGAACCAGGAGAGCGGAGCAAATCGCGCCTGCACATCAGAGCGTGTCGTCGAATCCGAACCGCGTTCGCCGAACGCCGAGACGGTCAGCAGCTTCGATTCGTACTCGACGCGCGCCCCAGGCGAAAACGTCGATTTGCCCTGCATCGATCGGAACCGATTCGTGCTGCTCAACTTCAGTCCCCATTTCGTAATGCCGGCGGCAAGCGTGTACTGCGTGCTCACCCGCATCGTATCTACCGTGTCAGTTGGAGCAGCCGACGGCTGTTGAGCCCCCAATAAACTGCTTTTCGCCCGGCTCTCGCCTGCCGAAATCGACGCGGCGATGAGTTGCGCCCAAGGGCCGTCGTTTTGCGGATCACGCCAGGCGGCGCGCAGGTATGTCAGGTTCTCGCTTCCCTGAAACGCGGGGAGCGCATTGATCTCCGGTGTCGTCACCACATTGCGAACACCGGAATTGCGATCGACGCTCTGATGCAGCAGCGTGCCGTCCACGCTCCAGTTGCCTCGCGCCCATCCGATGCGAGCCATCCCGCCGAACGAGGCTCCATCCATTCCGGTGCGCGAAATGCTGCTCTGCTGCTGGCCGAGTAGCTGAAGCATCACGCCATTATCAAATCGCTTGCCAAAAAACCCGCGATACAAGTTGAGGTTTTCTGTGCCGGTGAGAATATCGGCTCGCGTCGATGCCGTGGTGCTCCGCGTGCGAACGGTGCGCAAATGGACGCGCAGTTCACCCGCCGAACGCTCAATATTTACATCTTCGAGCGACCACATCGGCACGACGGCGAAATCGGTAACACCACCATTGCGCACATTTATGGCATCGAGTTCGACGCCATCGAGAAACACCCGCACGCGGCCAGGATCGCCGTACCATGCGGCGACTTGCGGCGCTATGATAAATCCGGTGCGCATTAAGTTCACGCCTGGCACCGTGGCGAGCAGATCACCAAGTGTGAGTGCGCCACTGGCGTACATCGCATCGCGGTCCCAATGCCAGCTCGCCGCGCCAATTTCTGTCGAGGCGGGCGCATACGGGCGCACGAGTGGCGACTTCAACGTGTCGCGCGGTGGTATTCGGGAACCGTTCACACTGTCGCGGCGCGCGAACGCCGAGTCGGGAATCGCTGGACGCGTGATGGTATCCGCGACGGGCTTGCGCACGGTATCCGCGACGGGCCGGCGAATTGAATCGCTGGTGGATTTAGGCACTGGCGGCGATCCACCGCCCTGCGCAAGGCCAACCGCCGGGGTGAACGCCGCGAACGCGGCGAACAGTAACCCAACGAACACCCGCAAGGCTGAATTCCTTCCCGTCAGCGCGCCCTCCCCCGAACGAACTCGACGAATGTGCGCACCGGCACTCCCGTGGGCCCGCGGGGAATCACCACGAGGTCCGACTCCGTATACGCCGTGCCTGCAATATCCAGATGGACCCACGAATATCCCTCGGCAAACTCGGCGAGAAATAGCGCGGCCGTTGTCGTGCCGGCGCCACGACCGCCGATGTTTTTAATGTCCGCCACATCGGACTTGATCTGCTCTTTGTACTCGTTCCACATCGGCAACTGCCAGCCGGGTTCCCCGCCCCGCTTGCCTGCGGCCAGGACTTCGTCGATGGTGCCTTGATCATTACCCAGTACACCGGTCGCCGTGTTCCCGAGTGCGACAACACAGGCACCCGTCAGCGTCGCCGCATCAACAACGGCCTGCGGTTTAAAACGTGCCGCATAGGAGAGAACGTCGGCGAGGACCATGCGCCCCTCAGCGTCGGTATTGATAATCTCGATGGTCTTCCCGTTGATCGCGCGGACCACGTCGCCCGGATTCATCGCCGTGCCGCTCGGCATGTTGGTAGTCGAACCGACAAGGCCAATCACATTGATTTTCAATTTCATGCGGGCAATCGCTTCCATCGCGCCAAGCACACCGGCGGCTCCGCTCATATCGAATTTCATCCACTCCATCCGGTCGGCCGGCTTGATGGAGATGCCACCGGAATCGAAGCAGAGTCCCTTGCCGACAAGACATATCGGCGCCTCGCCACGGCCGCCGCCACGGTACTCGAGAATGATGAACTTGGGATCCTGCGGAGTGCCCTGCGCGACGGCAAGGAAGGATCCCATTTTGAGCCGAGTCATTTCTTTGCGGCCATAGACGGTCACTTTTAGTTTGTGCCGTTTGGCAATATCACGCGCCGTGGCCGCGAGATGCGCTGGAGTGCAAAGATTGCCTGGCATGATGGCCAGGCGACGGGCAACGCGCTGCCCCTCAGCAATGGCGACGCCGGCGGCGAGTGCATGTGCCGCACTGCGAGCGCTCGGTACGCAAATGATCGCTTCAAGCAGCGGCTTGGGTCGCTCGCGCACCGGGGGCATTGTCTTCAAATCGCGATATTCCCAACTGCCAAGCGAAAGACCAATCGCCGCATTCTCCAAAGAGGGACCGTCGAGCGCGTCGGCCCAAAACGCCATGCGCTGTACGCCCATCACGTTCGCTTTGCGACCGGCGAGTGAGGCAGCACGGGTCATCGCGGTGATTTCGGGTGCGGCGCCGAGTCCAACCAGCAGCACGCGTTGCGGCCCACGATTCGCATTGAGGATCAATAGCGTTTCATCACGGCCGCCCTTGAAATCTTTCTGACGAATGGCCCGCGCAAGAGCACCGCCCAACACCCGGTCGAGTGCGCCGAGCGATCGCGGCAGCGGTTTGTCCGACGGTAACGCAATCGCCAGCAACGGCGAGCTCAAACGAGACGGATCGCCAGCGCGAACCGATAGTGCAAGAGACAGTGGCGCCACGGTCAGCTCCTCGCTCCGGCGATGACCGCATCGCCGAACTTGGAGGTTGACACTTCGGTGGACCCAGGCATTTGACGAGCCAGATCATACGTGACGGTCTTGGCGGTAATGGCTTTCTCAACGCCTCGTACGATGCGGTCCGCAACTTCCTGCCAGCCCATGTGTTCGAACATCATTGCGCCGGAAAGTATGACACTCCCGGGGTTGATCTTGTCGAGGCCCGCGTATTTGGGCGCGGTGCCATGCGTCGCTTCGAACACGGCAGCAGCGTCACCGATATTGGCGCCGGGTGCGATGCCAAGCCCGCCGACTTGTGCGGCAGCCGCATCGGAGACGTAATCACCATTTAAGTTTGGCGTGGCGATCACTTCATAGTCTTCCGGACGAAGCAGCAATTGCTGGAACATCGAGTCGGCGATGCGGTCCTTGAGAATCACCGCGTCGGCTCGGGCACCGGTTCCGCCTTTGTAGAAATCCGCCTCGGACACCACCGTCGCAGCGAATTCGTCGCGCGCGATTTCATACCCCCAATCGCGAAAGCCACCCTCGGTGAACTTCATGATGTTGCCCTTATGCATCATCGTGACCGTCTTCTTACCGCGCTTGATTGCGTATTCGAGGGCCATCTTTACCAGACGCTTCGATCCGAACGGTGACATGGGTTTGATCCCAATCGCCGAGCCTTCGCGAATGTTTTTGTTGAATCTGATTTTTATAAAATCGCGTAACTCGTTCGCCTCGGGCGAACCGGCCTTGAACTCGATACCGGAGTACACATCTTCGACGTTTTCGCGGAAAATGACGATGTTGAGTTTCTCGGGCGCTTTCATCGGCGCACCTACGCCCGCAAAGTATCGTACCGGACGAATGCAGGCGTAGAGATCGAGCTCCTGTCTCAGCGCCACGTTCAATGAACGAATACCGCCGCCCACCGGAGTCGTCAGCGGTCCTTTGATCGCGATCTTAAACTCGCGAACGGCCTCAAGCGTTTCCGCTGGCATCCACTCGCCCGTCGCGTTGAATGCTTTCTCGCCGGCAAGAATCTCCATCCACTCAATTTTCCGTTTGCTGCCATACGCTGCCTCGACCGCGGCATCGAACACCCGTACGGAAGCGCGCCAAATGTCTGGGCCGGTGCCGTCACCTTCAATGAAGGGAATGATCGGATGGTCGGGAATCTGGAACTTTCCGCCGGCGGCTTCGATGCGTTCGCCCTTGGCGGGAACGGTGGCGTGTTTATAAGCAGTCACTGGTATTAATTCCTTTTTAATTCGTATGTAAGTCAGTCAGGTAAAATAGCGTAGTTCGTGCGATACGGGTACAGTGTACGGAATCACGCCACCCGATTTGGCACTTCATGTCCAGCAAAAAACGCCTCGAGATTGTCCACCGCGAGCATCCCCATCGCCGTTCGGGTTTCGTGGGTTGCGCTGCCGATATGTGGCAGCAACACCGCGTTGGGGAGCTGCAGTAGCTCGGGTCGCACCGCCGGCTCCCCTTCAAAAACGTCGAGCCCAGCACCGGCAATCGCGCCCGCACGGAGTGCGGCCACCAGTGCGCTTTCGTCGACTACGTCGCCTCGGGAAGTATTGATCAGGAAAGCTCCCGGACGCATTCGCGACAATCGCTCGCCATTGATTAAATGTCGCGTGTGATGTGTGGATGGCACGTGCACAGACACAAAATCACTCGACGCCAACAATGCCTCGATGGTCGCACACCGCGTCACTCCGGCGTCATTCGCCTGTGGTTGGGTGAGCGAACGGCTCCACGCGAGCACTCGCATGCCGAACCCATCGCGCGCCCGCGCGGCCACCGCCCGCCCAATCCGGCCAAACCCAACAATGCCGAGCGTTTTCCCCGAAACGCGCGTACCCAGCAGGTGTGTAGGGTGCCAACCGGACCAGTCCCCCGCTCGCAACTCACGCTCGGCTTCACCAGCACGGCGGGCGGTCGCGAGCATCAATAGCATCGCGAGATCTGCGGTATCGTCCGTGAGTACGCCTGGGGTATTCGTGACGGTGATGCCGAGCTCACGTGCGACTGTAATATCGATGTTGTCATATCCGACACCGAAGTGGGCGATGAGCTTCGTCCGAACTGCTGAACTGCCGGGCAGCGTGGCAGCGTGCAGGGTGGCAGCGTGCAGCGGGTCGCCGAGCGTGGTGATCATCGCATCGGATGATGCCATTGCCCGCGATAGCGCGACAGCGTCGAGTGGAACGTCCGTGCTATTCAATCGCACGTCGAACATCGCGGTCAATCGCGCCTCGACGGCGGGCGGAAGCCGACGGGTGACCGTGATTACCGAGCGCGCTGTTGGCACTTCGCTGGCTGTCACCGGGTTGCGAGCGTTGCCGCACTTTCCTGATACCACGCTTGTGCCGCCGCGACTCCGCTGCCGAGTGTCACCGGAATACCGGCGTCGTTCAATGCCATTTCCACTCCGGAAAGCGCACCAAGCAACATCAGGTCATTGAGATCGCCGACGTGACCGATGCGGAACACTTTGCCAGCCAGCCTGCCGAGCCCACCGCCCAACGCGAGGTTGTACCGGCGGAACGCGATATCGATGACCTTTGCGGCATCCGTCCCGCTCGGGACAACAACCGCCGTAACGGTGCCCGAGTAGGTCTTGGGATCGTTCGCACAGATGTCTAATCCCCACGCGCGGACGGCACGGCGCACACCTTCGGCCAGCCGATGATGGCGTGCAATGACGTTGACCATGCCTTCTTCGAGCAGCATGTCGAGCGCTTCTCTTAATCCGAACAAATGGGCGAGCGCTGGCGTGTAAGGGAACGACCCCAAGGCGTTCTGTTTCGCCTGATCGCGCAAATCAAAGAACACCCGAGGGCACTTTGCTGAATCGGCCATCGCCGATCCTTTCTCGCTGACACAAAGCAATCCGAGCCCGGCCGGCATCATGAATCCCTTTTGCGATCCGGCGATGGCGAAATCGACCTTCCATTCGTCGAAGCGAAAATCGAGACTGGCGATTGAACTCACGCCGTCGACGTGCAGCAGCGCCGGATGGTTGGCCGCATCCATCGCCGCCCGGATTGCCCCGATATCGCTGGTGACACCCGTGGCCGTCTCGTTGTGCACAATCAACACGGCTTTGATTTCATGTTGAGTGTCGGCAGTGAGCAGTTGACCGATGCGGCCTGGCGGCGCGGCTTCGCCCCATTCGAGGTCAATCACATCGACCCGCAAGCCGAGGCGTTCGGCGCAGTCAATGAACAGATGACTGAACTGCCCGAACCGACAGGCGAGGACGCGGTCACCTGGCGAAAGCGAGTTGACCAGCGAGGCTTCCCACATTGCGGTGCCGGTCGCCGGGAAAATAAATGTTTGTCCTTTCGCTGTGCCGTAGATTTTTTTCAAATCTGCGAATAGTCCACGAGGCAGCTCCGGAAACGCGGAAGACCGATGGTCTTCTTGCGCGCGGTGCATGGCGCGGAGAACGCGATCGGGGACGTTGGTGGGACCGGGAACGAAGAGAAAATGGCGACCGGGCATGACGGTAGTTGAGAGTGATGAGTGGGAGTAGGAGTGCTGAGTGCGAGACTAGTGGGAGAAAGAAGTGGGAGAGGAGTGGGAGAAAGAAGTGGGAGAGTGTTTCTGGCGACGCGCCAGCCCACCTCGAGCTCCGCACACACTGAGCCACTTAGCATGGCGCCCCCGAAGTATATTGCAAGCGTGATCACCTTGCCCGTCCGTCCTGTCGTTCGCATCGTGCGCGGCCTTACGCTGCGCTGCGCGGAGTGCGGGAAGGGCGGCATTTTATTGTCGTGGTTCCGTCTGCGGGCGGCGTGTCCCCACTGCGGGTTACTGCTCGATCGAGGCGCGCGGGATTTCTTTGTCGGCGCATACCTGATCAACCTGATTATCGCCGAGATGGTGTTTGCGATTGGGTTTAGCGTCTGGATGATGCGCAGCTGGCCGAACATCCCGTGGGACATGGTGCAGTGGGTGGCGATCGTCGCCATCATCGCCGCACCGCTGATCACGTATCCGTTCACGAGAACTACCTGGCTGGCAGTGGATCTGGTGTTTCAGCCGCCCACCGACCACGACCGGCTGGCCGGATAACCGTGCGGTGTCGCCACTCGCTGCCCAGCTATACCTTGGCGCGAAGTTTGGCGAGCCGCTCGACGGCCTGCTCAAGCGTGGACTGCTTCTTGCAAAACGCGAAGCGCACGTAGCGTTTGCCCTCGGCCGCGTTGGGACGATAGAAACTCGACCCGGGAACGGTAGCGATTCCAATTTCCCTCGTCATCCATTTGGCAAACGTGACGTCGTCGTCACGGCTCAATGCGCCAAACTCGGCGAAGAAATAGTACGCACCATCGGGCTCGGCGAACTGGAAACCTGCGTCGCGTAATGGTTCGGCAAGAAATTCGCGCCTGGCCAGATAATTAGCGGCGAGCGTTTTGTAATACTCATCGTCAAACGCATAGCCAATCGCTGCGGCATGTTGCAACGGCGCCGGGGCGCCCACAGTGAGAAAATCGTGCACTTTGCGAATGGCACTCGTTTTATCCGGTGAGGCAATCGCATATCCGAGTCGCCAACCGGTAATACTGAAGGTCTTCGACAGACTCGAAATCGTGACCGTGCGCTCGCGCATGCCCGGCAGCGTGGCGATGGGAATATGTTCGCCGCGGAAGACGATGTACTCATATGGATCATCCGTGATGACCAGCAAATCATGGGCAATGCAGACGCGCGCGATCGCCTCCAGCTCGGAGCGGGGAAAAACGTGTCCCGTCGGATTATGCGGAGAGTTGAGCACCAGTGCCCGGCTTCGCGGCGTGATGGCGGCTTCGAGTGCGCTCAAGTCGAACTGCCAGTCGGGCGGCGTGAGCGGCACGAATACCGGCGTCGCGCCGCAGAGAATGGCGTCGGGTCCGTAGTTCTCGTAGAACGGCTCGAAAATCAGGACTTCGTCGCCCGGATTGAACAGCGCGAGAAACACCGCGGCGGCGGCTTCGGTGGCGCCACAGGTCACGGTGATCTCGCGTTCGGCATCCACCGGCATACCGTAACGGCGCTCATACTTTCCGACGATCGCATCGCGGAGCGGTTTTGAGCCCCACGTGATGGCGTACTGATTAATGTCGGCGTGAATCGCCGCACACGCGGCCTCTTTCATCGCTGCTGGCATCGGGAAATCCGGGAATCCCTGCGCCAGGTTGATCGCACCGTGTTCGTTCGCCACGCGGGTCATCTCGCGGATGACCGATTCAGTAAAGGTTTTCGTGCGGATCGCGTTTGTCATTGGCCGGGGCTTGGGAAAGAAGGAAGACCGCCGTGGACGTTACTTCGAGCGACGGTGGGCCGTGATGAGCACCGCAATTTCGTCAGTGCGCGGATTGATGAAATCCAGTCGCACGCGCCCGTCGCCGAAGTCGCTTATCGTTGCCGGAATGGAACTGTTCGTGAGCACCCATCCCGCCGGGAGCACAACCGTATTAGCCGGACGTCCGAACGTTCGATCCCAGAAGAGTTCATTCCCGATCAGCCTGTACCGTGCAGAGTCTGTATAGGTCTCCGACATTCTCAGGCGCACCGACCGGCCGGTCCGAACGGCGGTGAATCGAAAGACGACGGCTTCCGTCATCGGCGTCACACCCGGTTCTTCGGGGGCGGCCGCAGTAATATCAGCGCCCTTGAGCAACTTCCACGTGAGTGCTTCGCCCGTATCGAGATTTCGCGCCGACGGCTTCGACGCCGTACTTCCGGTGCGCACGATGTTCACATACGAGCCCGTACCCGCCCGCGACTCGGTGTAATCGTGATACAGGTCGAACGCATGCGTTTCCGGCTGTTGCAGCAAGTACACGATCTTGCGATTCTGGTGTGCCCGTTCGTCGAGCCGCGACGTCACGTCGCGCGGCAGAACGAGCGGCGCGCTACCCGTGACGGCCGGAACAGCCGGAACGGCCTTGAGCACGAGTGCGGCATCGCCTGACGTGTTGTTCCAGAACGCCACGCCAATGCGTCCGTCGGCTTCGCGCAGAATCTGCGCCGGATAATTACAGGAGATCAGTTCGTAATTGGCCGGCAGCACCACGGCGTTGCGTCGAATGCCCAGTGTCCGACTGAAAATGATCGTGTCGCCGGCGGAGTAATAACTCTTCGCGTCTTCGTATGTCTTGTCAATCAACAATCGCGATTCCCCGCCATTCGCCGGCACGGGTCGCGTCAGCGTAACCCGGATGTACTTCTGTGACGAGTCACGTCCTCGCACCCCCATCGCCGATGCAACATCCTGCCCCACGATGTCGAACAGCAACGGTTGCCCGGTCGCACGGTCGCGAACGGACTCATTGCTGGCAATGCTGCCCGATCGAATGGGATTGAAAAAATGCGTCGCACCCGCGGCTACGGCCGTGACTTCGTAGAGAATCCGGAACTTTGCCGAACCCGGAGCGAGCAGTTCATACCTCGTATAGGCATCTCCGGCGGCGGCTGTTCCTGACTGGGCCGCCAACACGCGAACGGCAACGGCTATTCCCAGTACCGCGTAGGATAATCGGGGCATTGGTTCTCCAATGTGAACGAAGGGTCGCGGGAATCATACGGCCCTTGCCTCGCGCGCGCACCAGACGCCAACTTTTTCGTGTCCCGTGACATCCAGCTTTAACATAAAGGAGACGCGTTATATGCGGAACACCCCTCGGCGTCAATCGTCCGCTCCGCGGTCATACGTGCGTCTCACTGAGCCGCTGGTTCGTGAAAACGGCGTGCTTCGGCCGGCGACATGGGATGAAGCGCTCGACCGCGCGGCAGCCGGGTTCCGCCGAAACATCGACGCGCGGGGTCCGAACGCCCTCGGCACCTTCAGCTGCTCGAAGTCGACCAACGAAGTCAACTTCCTCGCGCAGAAGCTGAGTCGCGTGGCCTTTGGCACCAATAACATCGACAGTTGTAATCGAACGTGACACGCACCTAGCGTCGTCGGTCTGGCGACGGTGTTCGGAGCGGGAGGCGGTACGAACTCCTACAAAGAGGTCGAAGAGACGGACGTCGTTTTCCTTTGGGGGTCGAACGCGCGCGACGCGCATCCGATCTGGTTTCATCATTTACTGAAAGGGATTCGCAACGGTACGCGGCTCTACGTGATGGACCCGCGTCGCACCGCGTCGGCGCAGTGGGCTGATGTGTGGCTTGGACTGCGCGTCGGGAGCGACATCGCGCTATCAAATGCCATGGCGCGCGAAATTATTCGCGCCGGCCTTGCCCACACCGATTTCATCGCGCGATCCACGGAAGGGTTCGATGCATACCGTGCGTCCGTCGAGTCGTGCACGCTCGAATGGGCGGAGCCGATCACCGGCATTCCCGCCGACGTCATTCGCGAAGCCGCCCATACGTTTGCGAAGGCCGACCGCGCGATGGTCTGCTGGACGCTTGGGATTACGGAGCATCACAACGCCGTCGATAACGTGCTGGCGCTGATAAATCTGTGTTTGTTAACCGGACACGTTGGTCGTTGGGGCTGTGGCGCCAATCCGTTGCGCGGTCAAAATAATGTGCAGGGCGGTGGTGACATGGGCGCCATCCCGAACAAACTGCCGGGATTTCAGGACATCACCGACAGCGAAGCACGGACGCGCATCGGCAACCTGTGGAATACGACCATTCAGCCTACCTACGGTCGCAATCTGACAGAAATGCTTCACGCCATGGAGCACGGTGAAATCACGTCACTGTACGTCATTGGCGAGAACCCCGCACAGTCCGATGCCGACGGGTCGAAAGTTGAACGGGCCCTCCGATCCCTTGACCATATGGTCGTGCAGGAGATTTTCCTCACCAAGACTGCGCAACTGGCCCACGTCGTGCTTCCGGCAACGGCAAGCTGGTGTGAAAGTGAAGGCACGGTCACGAATAGCGAGCGTCGGGTGCAACGGGTGCGCAAAGCGAAGGAGCCGCCGGCAGGCGCCCGCGACGAGCTTTGGATCATCGCCGAGCTTGCCAAACGGCTCGGATATGATTTCGGGGCGCCGACTGCGGAATCCACTTGGAACGAGTTCCGCGCGGTTGCACCGGAGTTTGCTGGTGGAATGAGTTATGCACGCCTCGAATCACTGAGCGGCATCCAATGGCCGTGCGCGACGGAATCGGATCCGGGGGCCGTATTTCTCCACGCACGATTGTGGGACGAACCGCGCGGAGGACCAGCGGCACCGTTCAGCGTCGTCCTCAACGTACCCCCATTCGAAGAACGCGACGCCGAATATCCTATTCTACTGACCACAGGTCGCCGGCTTGAGTCGTACAACACCGGCGTCCAAACCGGCGGCTACGATTCCCCGCTCCATCGCGGCGAGTCGCTCGATATTTCACCGGACGATGCCACGCGACTTGGCATCAGCGACGGCGATCTTGTCCGTGTGTCATCGCGGCGGGGGAGTGTCATTGCGCCAGCACACATCGATCCGGCATTGAGAACGAACCTCGTGTTCATGACGCTCCATTTTCCCGACGACGTTGCCACAAATTTACTGACGATCGACGAGTCTGATCCGAAATCCGGCACGGCAGAGTTCAAGGCGTGTGCCGTACGCATTGAACGGGTCCGCGGACGTGAACCCGCCACTGCTGGTACGCGCTGATGGACATTCGCCTTCCTGATGCGGTAGCGTCCTCAGCAGAACGTGAGGCGGTGGATGCGTTCCTTGGCACGCCGCGCACCGCGTGGGATGGTGGTCCCCGTGGCAGCGAACGCGACGCACATACAGCGACCGGCGGCCAGTCCGTTCGGGACCAACGCCACTTGCTTGTGCCGGCGTTGCAAGCCCTGCAGTCGCGCGTCGGCTGGATCAGCGAAGGCGGCATTGGCTATGTCTGTACGCGACTCGGCGTTCCGCCAGCCGACGCGTGGGGTGTCGCGACATTCTATGCGATGCTGGCCACATCCCCGCGGCCGCGGCGTGTATTGCATGTGTGCGACGACATTGCGTGCCGTGGCCGTGGTGCTCTGGCGATCTGCAGTGACTTAGAAAAGCGCGCAGGTCCACCGATCGCGCACGCGCCGAGCGGAAATCATACCGCGCTCGATTCCGATCGCGCCGCATGGATGCATTCGCCTTGTCTCGGCTTGTGCGATCAGGCGCCAGCAGCATTGGTGACGGAAGCCGGCAGGGCGCCCGACGAGCGACTGCTCGGCCATATGACAGCCGATACCGCGTGGGCAATTGTTGCCGGCGGTCCGCTACCGACCGATGCGCTGGAGCAGATCACAGTGCCGGACGCTGGTAATGCGTCGTTGGTGCTGCTCAAGCGGGTCGGCTCCGTGGATCCGACGAGCCTTACTGCATACCGGGGCGCTGGCGGCTACGTAGCGCTGCCGCGCGCTATCGCCATGGGAGCCGAAGCGGTGATTCGCGAAGTCACCGATGCAAAACTCGTCGGTCGCGGTGGCGCTGCGTTTCCGACCGGCCGGAAATGGGACGCCGTAAGACGTCAGGCTGTCACACCGCATTATCTCGTATGCAACGCCGATGAATCGGAACCTGGAACATTCAAAGACCGCGCGCTGCTGGCCGGCGATCCGTTCGCGATCGTCGAGGCGATGACCATTGCCGGGATCGCGACAGGTTCGGAGCGCGGCTATTTATATATTCGCGCCGAGTATCCGCTGGCGACAATACGAATGACTCACGCGATTAACGAAGCACGGGCGGCGGGATTGCTCGGGTCAAACATTTTGTCGAGTGGTGCAACATTTGACATCGAGATTCGACGCGGCGCCGGCGCCTATATCTGCGGCGAAGAAACCGCATTGTTCGAATCGATTGAAGGAAAGCGCGGCGAGCCACGCAGCAAACCGCCATTTCCCGTGAATGCCGGTGTGTTCGGCAAACCGACGGTCGTGAACAATGTCGAGACCTTGGCGAATGTGCTCCCGATTATTCTTGACGGCGGCGCCGTGTTTGCCACGACCGGCACGTTGCAATCCACCGGGACACGACTCTTTTGCCTGAGCGGCGCCGTACAGCGACCGGGTGTGTATGAAGTTTCCTCCGGCACGTCATTGCGGACGCTGATCACACGTGCCGGCGGCGTGACTGCTGGCCGTACGCTGTCGGCGATTCTGCTCGGCGGTGCGGCTGGAACGTTTTTGCGTCCGGATGAGATCGATCTTCCTTTGTCACTCGAAGCGGCCCGTGCGGCGGGCACAACACTCGGCTCCGGTGTCGTGATGCTCTTTGATGACACAGCGGATCTTCGCGACATCGTGATGCGAATCGCCGGGTTCTTCAGGGACGAATCGTGTGGCCAGTGCGTTCCGTGCCGGGTGGGGACGGTGCGGCAAGAAGAAGCGTTACACCGTATCAGCGCCGGTCAAACACGCGACGGTGTGCGCGGTGAGCTCGCGTTGCTTGATGAAATTGGCCTCGCGATGCGCGACGCGTCGATATGCGGGCTCGGTCAGACGGCGTACGCCGCCGTGGAATCAGCTATCAAGCGGTTGAGACTTTACGACAGCGCCGGAGTCGGAGTATGACAGAAACCGCTGCCATTCCATTCGTGCAACTCCGCCGCCCGCGGACGGTACCGAAGGCAAATATCGAACTGACCATTGATGAGCAACTTGTAAGCGTGCCAGAGGGCACGACTATACTAAGTGCATGCGCGAAATTAGGCATCGAGATTCCGACGCTCTGTTATCTCGAGACGTTACGGCCGGTCAATGTCTGCCGATTGTGCGTGGTCGAGGTCGAAGGTGCGCGCGTGTTAGCGCCCGGGTGTTCTCGCACCGTTGAGGCGGGGATGGTGGTGCATAGTACATCGGACCGGGTGCGGCATTCGCGTAAACTGGTGCTCGAGTTGCTCGCCTCGTCCGTCGACCTGTCAACGACACCCGGGATGAATGCCCTTCTTGAGGAGTACGACTGCAAGCCCGAACGTTACGGGCCCCCTGCACCACCGGCGCCCGCCGGCCAGCGCGACAATGCCATTCCCGGTCATCACGCGGCGCCTGACGTCCGCTATGCGGCAACCGTCGCGCAGCCAGTGAAGGTCGACAACGATTTGTACATTCGCGATTACGCAAAATGCGTACTGTGCTATAAGTGCGTCGAAGCGTGCGGCCCGGATCACCAGAACACTTTCGCTATTGCAGTGGCCGGCCGCGGATTTGACGCGCGGATTTCGACCGAGTTCGCCGTACAGCTCCCCGACTCCGCCTGCGTGTATTGCGGCAACTGCATTGCCGTTTGCCCGACGGGCGCACTGATGGCAAAAACCGAATTCGACATGCGCGGCGACGGCAGTTGGGATGAATCGAAGCAGACGGTCACCGATACGATTTGCCCGTACTGCGGCGTCGGATGCACGCTATCGTTGCATGTGCAGAACAATCTGATCGTGACCGCGACATCGCCGATCGACAATGGAGTGACGCTCGGCAATCTGTGCATCAAAGGGCGATTCGGATGGCAGTTCGTCCAGAATCACGACACGGGCGGCGGCCCTGGAGCCGATGGCCGCGGCTGACGGCCCATCGTCCGCGCTTGGCGCGGCTCCGGGGCTCGGCCAGAGCGCCCCGGTCAGCACGCGCGGCTTCGTCAGAATAGCCGGCACGCAGACATCACACGAGAGCACGCAAGTCGCCGAAGAGGTGCCGGTCGCATTTGTGTATTCCGGACGGCCACATGCGGTGATGATGTGCACGCCGACCGATCTCGAAGATCTGGCGATAGGCTTTTCGCTGACGGAAGAGATTGTCGGCGCAAGAGAAGATATCGGCACCATTAGTGTCACGCGTCATAGCCGCGGCATCGAGCTCAGCGTCGAGATTCCGCCAGCCGCCGCAGCGACGCTTGCCACGCGCGCCCGTGCGCTGTCCGGACGGACGGGTTGCGGCCTGTGCGGCGTGGAGGCAATTGATGACGCCGTTCGCACGCCGCATTTCGTGCAGTCGGAACTCGTTGTCCCGGCCACGGCGCTTTGGAGCGCCGGAACCGCACTCGCGGCGCGCCAGCATTACAATAATGAGACACACAGCGTACACGCTGCGGCGTGGGCGACACCTGATGGGGAATTGCGCGTCGTGCGTGAAGACGTTGGCCGCCATAACGCGCTCGACAAAGTACTCGGTGCACTCGCGCGCTCGGGCACCGACCCACGGGTCGGCTTTATCGTCATTACCAGCCGCGCAAGTTTTGAACTCGTTCAAAAAATTGCCGTTGCCGGTGTGCCTTTGCTCGCTGCTGTATCCCGTCCGACTGGCCTCGCGATTCGATTGGCGGAACACGCGGGGATTACGCTTGTCGGCCTGTTGCGCGGCGAGAGCGCCAATACCTACACACACGCCAACCGTATTTCTCTCACTTAAAATCGAGCACCATGTCGCCCAAGGTTCCGTCGGACATTGAGATCGCCCAAAGCGCAAAACCGCGGCATATCACCGCCGTAGCCGCAGACCTCGGCCTAAGCGCCGACGACATCGACCATTACGGTAAATACAAGGCGAAGCTGCCACTTGAGCTGGCCTCGCGCCCGCCTAAGGGAAAACTTGTCCTTGTCACGGCGATCAGTCCGACGCCGGCCGGCGAAGGCAAAAGCACCGTCAGCGTAGGACTCGCCCAGGCCCTGCGTCGTATTGGCACGAACGCCGTGCTCTGCATTCGCGAGCCAAGTCTCGGGCCGGTATTCGGTGTGAAAGGCGGCGCTGCCGGCGGTGGCTATTCACAAGTGATTCCGATGGAGGATATCAATCTCCACTTCACCGGAGATTTCCATGCAATCTCAAGTGCACATGCGTTGCTGTCGGCGCTGCTCGACAATCATTTACAGCAGGGCAACGCGCTGAACCTCGACTCGCGGCGCGTGACATGGCCACGGACGATCGACATGAACGATCGCGCCCTGCGCAATGCGACGATCGGACTGGGCGGCGTTGGCGATGGCATTGTGCGCGAGGAGCATTGGGTGATCATTCCGGCCAGCGAAGTGATGGCGATTGTTTCGCTCGCCACCAGCCGCGCCGATCTTGAAGAACGGCTCGGCCGAATTATCGTTGGAGCGACGGCTGGCAAAGACAAGAAGCCCGTGCGTGCCCGCGATCTCAAAGCGTCCGGGGCGATGGCGATGCTGCTCAAGGATGCGATTCGCCCGAATCTTGTGCAGACACTCGAGGGCGGCCCGGCGCTGGTGCATGCCGGCCCATTTGGAAATATCGCGCACGGATGCAACAGCATTCTTGCGACGAAGTCGGCGCTTGCACTTGGCGACGTGGTCATCACAGAAGCCGGGTTCGGCAGTGATCTGGGCGCCGAGAAGTTCTTTGATATCAAATGCCGCTTTGGCGGATTGAATCCCGAGGCGGCAGTGCTCGTCGCCACGATTCGTTCATTGAAAATGCAAGGCGGCGCTGACAAGAAAGAGCTGACCAAAGAAAACGCCGCGGCGCTTGAGAAGGGGCTTCCCCACCTTGAGCATCACTTACGGAACGTGCAACAGTTCGGCTTGCCCGTTGTCGTGGCACTGAACCGAATCACCAGCGATACCGACGCAGAGTTGAAGATTGTGATGGATTGCGCTGCGAGACTTGGCGTGAAGGTGGTGCTGACAGAGGTGTGGGCGCGCGGCGGCGCGGGCGGCGAGGAACTGGCGAAAGAGGTGCTCGCACTGCTCGCATCAAAAACGGCGAAGTACGCACCCCTCTACGCGACGGAGTTGCCGATCCGCACAAAAATCGAAACGATCGTAAAACGGGTATATGGCGGCGACGGCGTGGACTACGCGCCTGCAGCCGAACGGTCGATGGACTACCTCGAGTCGATTGGACTCGGAAACACGCCCGTGTGCATCGCTAAGACCCAGTACTCGCTGACCGACGATCCAACGCGTCTGTGCAAACCCACGGGTTTCCGGATCACGATCAACGAGGTGTACGGGTCAGCAGGCGCAGGGTTTGTGGTTGCGAAGGCCGGCGACATCATGACGATGCCGGGATTACCCAAAGTACCAGCTGCGGAAGGCATGTCGATTGATGCTGATGGCGAAATCTCCGGACTTTCGTGACCGCTATTACCGCCTCCCAAACTACGCTGTGAAGTCAACCAATACATTGTATACCAATGCATTGTGGAGCGTTAAAGCGAATACAGATTAAGCCGTAAAGAAACATCCACCCGTTGTAGCCTGTAGTTTAGAGCGAGGGCGCCGCTCCCCAGCGCCCCTCTCACTGGAGTCGGAAAGCAGTCATGGATATCTATAGTTTCAGTCTTGTCCTCGGTGGCGCCGGCCTCGGCGTGATGGCCATCGGCGGATTCGGACGACATGCGGGCCAAACACATGGCGGAGGCTCGCATGGCGCGGGTTCGCATCACGGTGTTGCCGTGCAGTCCGGACACGCAGCCGGTCACGCTGCGGCAACCGGTCACGCCACCGCTGGCCACGCGCACCAAACCCACGGCGCTGTCTCGACGAATGCCAGATCATTGACGGACACCTTCTGGTCACTCGCATCACCAATGCTGCTTTTTTCGGTACTGCTTGGCTTTGGCGTGACCGGTTTGCTCTTCCATCGCATTCTCTCCGGCGTGATCCTGGCTGGCGTGGCGGTTGCCGGAGCCATCCTATTCGAACGATTGATCATTTCGCAGCTGTGGAAGCTGTTGCTTCGCTTCGCGTCAACGCCGGCGCTCGCCATTGAGAGTGTGCTCGAAGACGAGGCGCGGGCCGTCAGTGGATTCGATGCGAAAGGCTGCGGACTTATTTCCGTCGAATTCGATGGCCAGGTGCGACAACTCCTGGGAACCCTCACACCCTCCGATTTGTCCTCCGGCATCCGTGTGCGCGCCGGTGATCGACTGCGCGTCGAAGCCGTGGACGGCGCGCGCAACCGCTGTACCGTTTCGTACATCGGATCGTAGCCGGCGAGTGTCCGGTACGCCGATCCGCATAACCCTAGG
>JANYKA010000247.1 GCA_025358315.1 Gemmatimonadota bacterium
TGGCAGTGGTGCGAAGTCGAGTGCTGCAGCCGATTTCTGACCATCAGCGAGCATCCACTTCAGAAAGTCGACCAGCTTCTTGCCTTTGTCGGCATTCGTCTGATTTTTGTAAACCAGCAGCCAAGTCATTGAAGAAATCGGGTACGCACCTTTGCCTGGCGCATTCACGATTGACACGCGGAAGTCGGTGTTCTTCGGCAATCCCTTGGCGACGCCGGCGGCAGCTTCGGTGATGCTCGCGATCGTGGCGTCAATAAACGCGCCAGACGAATTCTTGACGGACGCATAGCTGATTTTATTCTGGCGGGCATAAATCAGTTCGACATAGCCGATCGAACCGGCGAGTTGCTTCACCTGCCCAGCCACCCCTTCATTGCCTTTGGCGCCGAGTCCAACCGGCCACTTCACATCTTTACCCTTGCCCGGGCCGGCCGCCCAATCCTTGCTTACGGCGGAGAGGTAGTCCGTCCAGATGTAGGTCGTACCGCTGCCGTCGGACCGGTGCACGACGAGAATATCCTGTTTCGGCAGTGCGGCGCCCTTGTTCAGCGCGGCGATGCGCGGGTCACTCCACTTCGTGATTTTGCCGAGGAAGATGTCGGCGATCACGTCGCCGCTCAGCTTTAGGATGCCCCTGAAGTTTGGCAGGTTGTACACAACGACATCAGCGCCCATCACGGTCGGGATGTGAAGCAGGGCACCGCCCTTTGCCTTCGATAGCTCGTCATCTGACATCGGGCCATCGCTGGCTCCGAAATCCACCGTCTGGTCGGAAATCTGACGAACGCCGCCGCCCGAACCAATCGACTGGTAATTGATTTTCACGTTGGTCTTCGCGGCGTAATCGCTGAACCACTTCGAGTACATCGGATTGGGGAAAGTTGCCCCTGCCCCGGTCAGATCCTGCGCTGTCGCCGGTGCCACGATCGCCGCAGTCGAAACCGCGACCGCGATGGTAATGGCAGATCGAATAGAACGCACGAGAGAAAAGCTCATGGGTAACGCTCCAAGGAGAATGAGTGGAGCGTGAAAGGTCACGAACCTGTGTCACGGCACGGCGCCTTTGGCGTCACGAGCACGTAACGGCGGGTGTCTGCGGTGTACTCCAGAACACTCAACTTGCGATCGTCGCGGCTCAGGACGTCCCGGATATCGAGAGTAACCCGTACGCGATCGCCGCCATCATTGCCGCTGCCGGGATGGTCAGGATCCACGCCCAAATGATGCGGCCGGCGAGCCCCCAACGGACGCCACTCAGTCCATTCACGGCCCCGACTCCGACAATCGAGCCGGTAATCGTGTGAGTCGTGCTAACCGGAATGCCGAACCGCGATGCACTCAAAATTACAATCGCCCCGCCGGTCTCCGCGCAGAACCCGCCCACCGGTCGCAACCGGGTAATACGGGAGCCCATCGTGTGCACGATTCGCCAGCCGCCAAACAGCGTGCCTAGCGAAATGCATGTATACGCCGTGAGTTCCACCCAACGCGGAATCGTCGACAGGTCTTCGACATAAAAGAAATGGAGCGCCCCGGTTTGGCTGGCGAAGTAGGTCTTGGACGCGACAAGAAGCCCGACAATGATTCCCATCGTCTTCTGTGCGTCGTTGGAGCCATGGGCCAGCGACAACAGTGCCGAACTGAGTAGCTGTCCCGGCCGGAACAACTTGTCTACGCGGCGCGGGGTGGCCTTCTGGAACAGATTGTACATCAGCACCATCAGGATGAAACCGATCGTCATGCCCATTAGCGGCGACACAACGATCGCCGAGAGCGTTTCAATCCACTTTCGGCCCCAGAGCAGCGCGCCGAAGCCGGCCTTCGCTACGGCCGCGCCGGCGTATCCGCCGATCAAGGCGTGCGACGAGCTCGAAGGAATGCCGAAATACCAGGTGATCAGATTCCAGCAAATCGCGCCGATGAGTGCCGCCAGAATGACATTCGGTGTGACGATGTGCTGATCAACGAAGCCGCCGCTGACCGCCTTGGCCACAGCGGTGCCGAGAAAAAACACGGCGGAAAAATTGAAGATCGCCGCCCACAGCACTGCGGCGGTCGGGCTCAGCACCCGCGTGCCAACAATTGTGGCAATCGAATTCGCCGAGTCGTGAAAACCGTTGATGAAATCGAACCCGAACGCAATCACGACGATCACCAGGACATAACCGATCACGGGATCAGCCGTTCTTCAGGGAAACGCTCTCCAAAACATTCAGCACATCTTCGCACTCGTCGATCGCGTGCTCGATATTGTCGTAAATATCTTTCCACTTGATGACGTCGAGCGCATTGGGAGTGCCTTCAAACAGCGCGGTGATGGCTTGCGAGTACATCGCATCGCCCTCTTCTTCGAGCAACTTTACCTCGCGGCCAATGCGCGCGATCTCTGCCGGATCTTTGAGTTGCTTCACCCCGGCGGCGATTAACACCGCGCAGCGGCGGAGAATCGCCGCGAGAAGCTCCGCCTGTTCGCGTCGGTCGGTGACGTGGAACATTTGTGTCCGGCGCGCCGTGCCGTCGATGAGGTCAACCACGTTGTCGAGCGTGGTCGCCAGTTCGTGGATGTCTTCGCGATCGAGCGGTGTCACAAAGCTGCGGTCGAGCCGGTTCATGATCTCGTGCGTGATTTCGTCGGCCTGGTGCTCTACTTCTTTGATCTGGCCGGCAAATCGGTCGAGCTGACCTGGATCATTGAATAGCGAATCGAGCAGTTCCGCAGCCTTGACGATCAGCGCCGCCAGCCGGTCGAACAGTTCGAAGAATCCTTCGTCTTTTGGTATGAGCCGCACAGCGGAGTGGCCTCTTTTGAGTGCGTGACGGGTTCGTGACCGACCGAAAGGTAGGCCGTTGGCTCTGGCGCGCGCAAACTCCTTGAATTGATGAATTGTGCGGACGGTCACGCACGAGGATTTCGCTTCTGTGTGCGCAGGCGGGTGCACGGGTTTCGCTTCTGTGTGCGCAGGCGGGTCCAGGGGCCTCGCTTCGGCGGGCCTGACGCTTACACGCATCGAGCCTCGCCCTAAAGGCGAGTCTCGCGCTACGCGTTGGG
>JANYKA010000008.1 GCA_025358315.1 Gemmatimonadota bacterium
TGCGCTGGGCGCCGTCGCTTGTGACGACTGCATTGCGGAGCGAAGCATCGTCACCGACGTGTAGAGCACCACGACCACCACCAACCACATGACGTATTGGAGTGGGAGCGATTTCACGATCAGCGCGGCGATGAGCACCGCTGGCGCTCCGCCGATGATCAACCCCAGTGAGGCCTTCAGGTCGAAGCGGCGCGTTTTGGTAAAGCGCGCGCTGGCGACCGGCATCAAGAAGGCGCAAGAACCCATCATGATCGGGAATGCCGCTGTGGGGTTCATGCCAAGCATGGAGACGAGAATCAGGCACGGGCCGTACAGACCGATTCCGAGCGTCATCAGAGCCCCGAGGATGAAATTTCCGACGAGCGCGATCACCAGCTTTGTGCCTTCAACACCTTCAGCTACGCCTTGCGCCGGTCCGATCCCAGCGGCTTTCGCCGCCAAGAGGAGCGCCGCGACGAAGAGACAGACGCCCATGCCTCGCTGCACGGCGGTCCTCGACAAGCCGGACACCACGCCGGCGCCAAGCCAGGCACCGAGCGTCGCCGCCGCAATCATGGTGATCAGTGTCTTCGGATCGACCTGTACCGCCTGAATGAAGATGTAGGCTTCGATCAGCGTGGGGATCGTGTGACCGACGTTCAGCGTGCCCGGAATGTTCTCGTCCGGGACGCTCTTAAAAAACCGAAAGAGCGACGTCGTTGGCGCGAACGAGCCGATGCCCAGCGTGTCAAAAAAATTGGTGACAAATCCGATCGCAACGCCAACCGGTGTCGGCGCTATGGCTTCGCTCGATTTTGCAGCGGCCGCGTCTCGGCGCTTCTGCGCGATGGCGGTGCCTAGGGTGAACAGGTGAAAGAGCGAGATGCACCCGAGGGCGACCAGGAGCCACGACTTGGCGTCGAGCGACATGCGGCGAGAGGGCTGCGGGGGAGGTGGACGGGAGATGGTACGATCCGTCGCGGACACGTGATCCGCAACATCGCCGCCCCGGTTTCTCGCCGAAAAAACACACGGGCCGCGATCGTCATGATCGCGGCCCGTGGACTTCTTTCAGACAAAGCAGCGGTCGTTACTCGCTCTCCGTGTCAAATGTGAATGCATCGGCTTCGCGAAGCGAATCCAACCAGTTCTCCACCCCGAGTTCATCTCCAAGCGACTCTCCGGCCCCGCCACCGAATTCGGTAGCATCGGTCAGCGAGAAACTGAGAGCGCGGTCCGCGCCTTCTGGCCAATCGGGCATTCCAAGCCCGGCAGCCACTCGACGCAGCGTAGAGCCACACTCGCCGAGTAATTCGGTCGCGCGTGCTTCCAGCGTCAATTGCGGAATATCGAGATCACGTGTCACCAACCGACCCGTTGTGGAATCTCTCCACGCGGAATCGCCAACCGCACCGCGGCCTGGCCACACGCCGAGATGTCGCACGACACCCGATTGTGCCGCTTCCAACCGTTCGCTTTCGACTGTGGCAGCGAGTGCCAAAGCCAAGGAGAGCGCATCGGCAACACCATACAGCGTGACCACTTCACGCCGCGAGCGCGTACCGAAGGGAAGGACAGGAATCGAATTGACGTGCGCGAGCACCGGCGAATCGTTCGGACGAGCCTCAAGCCGTACGAGGACGTCCATTGGGTACCTCCGGAAAAAGGGAATGCACGAAGGGAGAAGTCCGTCTTCCGTGCGCCGTTCACGGAAAGGACGTGCGACCCCATCAACCAGCAACGAACCGTTCATCAGGGCCCTCCGTTGCTACGAGGAGACGACCGCTTCCCCCTCAGGTACAGTCGAGGAAAGCCAGATGGCGCCAAGGAGCGCCACGCCTAGTGATACTCCAATGGCAACCGCACTGGCGGTGTTCCCGGTCACCGAATAACCAATTCGTAACGCGGCCGGTACAAAGCGCGCGGAGAGTAGTACGTAGAGCAGCGCGGCCACGAGTGTGAAGAGCACGCGTCCGATGCCGCGTTGTGGCAAAATGAGGAGCGCCAACACAAAGCCCCACGCTGATGCGATGATGATGTGATGCAGATACCCGACGCCAACGGACGTGAGTGGCGCCGCTGTCGCTGATACCCCGAACTGCTCCAGTAGGCCACGGCCGGCCAATCGGAATACCCAGCTTGTCTCACCGGCTCGGCGTCCGAGTCCCACGAGCGCGCCGCCCGTGGCAATCGTGGTCAGGGACCCTGCAGTGAGCGCATCGTCGACCAGCGATCGTGTCGCGTCCAAAGCGCGCGATTCGTCACGTGCGGAGGTACCATTTTCCGTCATCGGAGAAAGCAACCAAGTGCGCCTCTCACGCTCAAGGGCTTTGCGAGTGATCGTTGACGATAAGTCGAGTGTATCGGTTAACGGTGCGTGCTCTAGCTCGTCCAACCTGCTGACGTGTCGTCCTTCCCGGTCCCCAGCCGAGCTTTTATGCACCGTTTTCCGATCACTCAATCGCGCAGCACGACGACGAGACCGATGGCGCTGATGACCGCGCTCGCTGGCGTTATGATGAGCGCCTGCGCGCCGTCGCATTCAGGATCGTCCCGAAGTGCTGTCCGCATGCCGTCGGCGTCAGAGATCGCCGCGCGTGAGCAGACCGCTGACCAGCAAGTGCAGCATGTGCTGAACCGACTTGCCTTCGGTCCGCGTCCCGGTGATGCAGCCATGGTTCGAGCGATCGGCGTCGATGCGTGGATCGCGCGCCAGCTCGAACCCGAGCGCATTGACGACAGCAAATTGACTGGCTTTCTCGGACAGTTCGCGTCGCTGTCCAAGGGTGGCGAAGAGTTAATGGCGCAGTATCCGCCGCCAGGTGTGCAGCTCGCGCAGATGGCGCGGCAAAATGGCGGCATGATTGCGCCAGCCGACTCGATGAAATTGCGCGAGCAAGGCCGTCAATCCTTTGCGTTTTTAGGAGAGATCGCCACGAGTCGCGTCGCACGCGCCGTGATCAGCGAGCGACAGCTCAACGAAGTGATGGTCGACTTTTGGGAG
>JANYKA010000125.1 GCA_025358315.1 Gemmatimonadota bacterium
GTTGCAACAGATGCGGAGCTTTGCCGCGTATATCTGGATTCTCATATTCGCCGCATTTGTCGGCGGGTTCCTGCTGGCCCAGTCGTCGGGTCTGCTGGGCCGTGGCCCTGTCACTACCTCGACCTATGTGGCCAAGGTAAATGGGCAAGAGATTCCCTACCTCACGTACTCCAACACTGCCCAGCAACTGGCCACTCAGCAGGAGCAGCAGTCGGGTCACGGTCTCACGCTCGACGAGCGCCGCCAAGTGGACGAGCAGGCTTACAACCAGCTGATCGCCGACGTCCTGCTCCGGCAGGAATTCGAAAAGCGCGGGATCCGGGTGACGGACGCCGAGATTGTGGATCAGGCGAAGTTCAACCCGCCGCCACAGTTCCAGCAGGCGCCTGAGCTGCAGACTGACGGGCAGTTCGATCCGGCCAAATACCAGCGCTTTCTGGCGAGCCCGGGGGCCCGTCAGCAGGGATTGCTGGCGCAGCTCGAGGGCTATTACCGGACGGAAATCCCGAAGCAAAAACTGTATGCCCAGTTGGTCAGCGATGTCTATCTTTCCGACGCCCGCCTCTGGCAGATCTGGATCGATACGCGCGACTCGGTCACGATTTCATATGTGAAGTTCACGCCGACGGTCACCAAGGAAGCGAAAGCGGCCGTGACCGACGCCGAGGTGCATGCGTATTTCGAAGCGCACAAGAACGACTTTGACCGTCCGGGCCACGCGACGCTTTCTGTGGTATCGCTGTCGCGCCGTGCGAGCGCTGCCGACACGGCGGACCTGCTCCGGAAAATGCAGGCGATCCGCGCCGAGATTGTGAAGGGCGCGAAGTTCGAAGATGTGGCGAAGCGCGAGTCGGAAGATTCGGTGTCGGCTAAAGACGGCGGGATGCTGCCGAAAGGCGGCAGGAACCGTTTCGTGAAGCCGTTCGAAGACGCGGCATACAAGCTCAACAAGGGCGAGATTTCACAGCCAGTGTTGACGCCGTTCGGCTATCACATCATCAAGCTCGAAGATAAAAAGGGCGACACGCTGACGATGCGCCACATTCTGAAATCGGTCAAGCAGAACGATTCAGAAGCCACGATCGTCGACCGTCGTGCCGACCAGCTGTCGAAGGGTGCGGGAAGTCAGGA
Source organism: Gemmatimonadota bacterium (assembly GCA_025358315.1). Taxonomy (GTDB): domain Bacteria; phylum Gemmatimonadota; class Gemmatimonadetes; order Gemmatimonadales; family Gemmatimonadaceae; genus Fen-1231. The sequence goes on from JANYKA010000125.1 coordinate 1,132, forward strand.
CATTGCCGCGAAGTTTGACAGCACGGCGAAAGCATTGGGTCTGCTGATGTCGCGGATTGATGTGCAGGAAGGACAGGTCGCGATCTATTTGGAGCGCACTGTGCCGAGTGCCAGCGCGTGGGCATTTGGCGGCGCGAAGGTCGGCGAGACCAGCGACTTGTTCGATGACGAGCAAGGTTACTACCTCGTGCGTCTCGATTCGTTGACGGTCGGCGGTGTTCAGGCCGAAAGCGCGGTGAAGGACGAGATTCGCGGGCTCGTGGCAAAGAAAAAGTCGATTGATGATCTGATGGCGCCGGCGAATGCGTTCGCGAAGGCTGCAGCGGCGACGTCGCTGGAAGCGGCAGCCAAGGACAAAGGCCTGACGGTAGCCACCGAGGGTCCGTTCACGCGATCGACCCAGGTGGCGAGCCTGGGTCTGCTGAGCGAAGCGACCGGTGCCTCATTTAGTGGAGCGGTCGGCAAGGTTGGCATGCCGGTGAAGACTGATAATGCAGTATTCGTCATCCGCGCCGACAAGCGCGTGGTTGCCGATGAGGCCGCATGGGCGAAGCAGAAGACGACCCAGCGGGAGCAGGTGACGCGTGGGTTGCGTGAGCAGAAGATCCGGGTGTTTTTGGATAATCTGAAGAAGGCGGCGAAGATCGAGGATAAGCGGAAGTCGATCCAGTCGGCGCAGCGAAGAACCACGTCTTAAGCAATTGTGACAAATGCGCGACGACCGGGTTTCCGGTCGTCGCGCATTTTGCTTTTTGCTATTGTGCGCGCCCGGTCGGGTGAGCGTATTCGCTCCCCCTCCCTTCACTCCACGAGCAAATGAAAAACGAGCGGCGACCGTGCTTACGGCGCGCTGATGTGCCGCAGCGTCAGGCAGTTAATCCGTAGGGTGTCTGCGGTCCGCGGGTCGGCCGGCGTCGCGGGCGCACGAACATAGTCGGCTTCGGCGAATGTTATGTGACCGGAGTCGTTGGGTTGAATTGGCGAGCGACGCACTTCTGCGTGAGCAAGGGTATAGTCGCGGGTTCCGTGTGCTTCCCGCAGCGCGTTGGGGCACACCGTGCCATTTGTCCCACTATTCGGTGGGCCGTTGGGCATCGCGATCGCGATGAATTCCGCATCCGTCGCCGGCGACTTCGTTGCCGTGGCTTGTGCGGCGTCGCGCGGTGCCGAGCAGCCGAGTGTCAGCGCTGCTACAAATAACATTGCGACTGACGGAAGCCGCATGAACCGCCGCATCAAGCGCACGGTGATCCACCGGATAACAAAGGCAACCGGAACTGCCCACGCCGCGGTGAGCGCTACGAACAACGGTAGGACGATTGCCCGCCCGCCGGATGGCAGGTCAGTCGCGGGCAACAGGAATGCCATCAGCAGTCCAATCGGAACTCCGACCATCGCGGTAATGGTGAATCCCGTTTTTAGCGTTTCAATCCAGCGCCGCGACCCCGTGAGCTTTCGCCAATCTGATGCGATGCGGGCAGCGCGAGCTTGGAGGTTTTCGGTCATAGCGCGGTGCCACGTATAGTACGAGAATCCAGTCGCGGCAGCCGCGGCAGCGAAGGCAATAATTAATCGAATGAACGCCTTCCGCCCGACGAGTTCGCTCGCGAACGGGAGACGCCCTTGCACCAAGGTCGGAATGAAAAAAAGCATGACCAGCATGAAAACGAATTGAATTGCGAAGCGTTGCGGACGGGTATGTGAGATCGCTCGTTCGCTGACCATCTGCGATTCCAGGAGGACAAGGTCAACGGTCAATTCCGGATCCTCAGGCAACCGCGCGTTCTCCACGTTGTCACCAGGCATAACCCATCGCGGCTCCGATCAGTGCTGCCCCAACAAGAATCGAGAGTGTTCGCAATGGACGGTTGATTAGTCCCCCTGAGTAATAGAGGCCAAAGACGCCCAACGCCACCATGAATATGGACAAGGCAATGGCGCGCTGAGATTGCAACTGAAAAAAATGACGGATTGCGTCATGGGCCACCACCACGGATATCCCCCCGATGGCGCCTCGCCACAGTCCCGCTGGTTGAACCCGCTTCATGCCTATCGAATAGCCCAACCGAAGCCCGCGCGATAGACCAAATCGCGCCACCCCTCGGCGATCACTTTTTTGCCAGAAATGCCTGGAGGGCGGGTCCGGGGGGTTCGCCCGCACGCCCACAACTCAAAATAAAAAGGGGTCCCGCCGAAGAATCAGCGGGGCCCCTTTGTTCTACCGCGCGGAGCTAAATCAGCCGCTTCGGCTCGGCAGCCGGCGTCGACTCTTCCCGCACCGCCTGGGCCGGCGGCAACGCCGAATCCGTGCGCGGGGGCGCCTGAATCTCATTTTGCACGTCGCTCATACTCTTCTTGAACTCCTTGATGCCCTTTCCGAACGATCCGGCGATCTCCGGAATGCGTTTCGCACCGAAGAGGAGCAGGACGACAAGGAGGAGCAGGCCGATTTCCGTC
>JANYKA010000132.1 GCA_025358315.1 Gemmatimonadota bacterium
CGGAAACGCCTATTTTCTTTCGACCAACGCGAAAGGGTGTAATGTCACGGCGACGTACCGTGCCTACCAGAGAGGGGCGGCATTCGCCAATCCGTGCTTTACCCAGATTCACCCAACTTGCATTCCGCAAAGTGGTGACCATCAGGCCAAGCTCACCCTGATGTCAGAATCGTTGCGAAACGACGGGCGGGTGTGGGTGCCGAAGGCGCAAGCCGATTGCAATCTGCCGCCGTCGGAGATCCCGGAACAGAACAGGGATTACTATCTCGAACGAAAGTATCCGAGTTTTGGAAATCTGTCGCCGCGCGACATTGCGTCTCGCGCCGCCAAAGAAGTGTGCGACGAGGGGCGCGGAGTGGGGCCGGGCGGCCGGGGCGTGTATCTCGATTTCGCTGACGCCATTGGACGGCTTGGCGTGCACACGATCACTGAACGATACGGCAATCTTTTTGAGATGTACAAGCGCATAACGGATGAGAATCCGTACGAGCGACCGATGCGCATTTATCCGGCCGTGCATTACACGATGGGCGGGCTCTGGGTGGACTACAACCTGATGAGCACCATACCCGGACTGCACGTGATTGGCGAAGCAAACTTTTCCGACCATGGTGCGAATCGCCTGGGGGCGTCAGCCCTCATGCAAGGACTTGCCGACGGGTACTTCGTGATTCCTTACACGATCGGTGATTACTTGGCCTCGTCGCAGTTGGGACCCATTACCGCCGACCACGCCGAAGTCAGGCGTTCCATGGATGCCGTGCTCGCGCGACAGACCAGGTTACTCGGGATCAAGGGCAAGCGCACGGTGAGTTCGTTCCACCGTCAGCTCGGCCATTTGATGTGGGAAAAATGTGGCATGGCCCGAAACGCAACCGGATTGAAAGAAGCATTGAAAGAAATCCCGATGCTTCGTGAGGAATTCTGGCAGAATGTAACGGTGCCGGGAACCGGTGCGGAGTTAAACCAGTCGCTGGAGAAGGCCGGACGAGTCGCTGATTTTCTGGAGTTTTCAGAGCTGATTTGCCTCGACGCGCTCACGCGCGAAGAAAGTTGCGGCGGCCATTTTCGTGAAGAGTATCAGGACGCGGGCGAGGCGCTGCGCAATGACGAAAAGTTCGCCTTTGTCTCGGCGTGGGAATACGCCGGCCCGGGCAAGGCGCCCATTCTTCACAAGGAGCCGCTGGAGTTCGAGAATGTTCATCTCTCGACGCGGAGCTACAAATGACCGCGACTCCGAAAGGTGATCTGCGCCTCACCCTGCATGTTTGGCGCCAGCCGAATGCCGCGGCGGCCGGGAAGATGGTCGTGTATCAGGCCAAGGATATCAGTCCCGATATGTCGTTTCTGGAATTGCTCGACGTCGTTAACGAAGGGTTGATCACCGCTGGCGACGATCCGATCGCCTTTGATCACGATTGTCGGGAAGGGATCTGCGGCAGTTGCGGAATGATGATCAATGGCGCTGCGCACGGACCCATGAAACTCACCACTGCCTGTCAGTTGCATATGCGGAGTTTCAAAGACGGCGATGACATCTTCATTGAGCCGTGGCGTGCTGCAGCGTTTCCAGTGGTAAAAGATCTTGTTGTGGATCGGAGCGCGTTTGATCGGATCATTCAGGCCGGTGGATTTGTTTCGGCGCGTACCGGTGCAGCACAAGACGGCAACGCCATCCCAATATCAAAAGTGGCGGCCGACGAAGCGATGGACGCCGCCGCCTGTATCGGATGTGGCGCTTGTGTCGCGGCGTGTCCGAACGCATCAGCCTCGCTCTTTACGGCGGCCAAGGTCACCCACCTCGGTCTGTTGCCGCAGGGGCAGCCAGAGCGGAATCGACGCGCACTGCAAATGGTCGACCGGATGGATCTGGAGAACTTTGGCAGCTGCACGCTCTTTGGGGAATGTCAGGAAGCGTGCCCCAAAGGCATCTCGATTGACTCGATGATGCACCTCAATCGGGATTTTCTGCTGGCCACCGCTACGGCGAAAGAAGAAAAGAGTGAGAAGGGGGCGGGGTAACCCGTCGCCCTGGCCGACCGTAGCTTTCGCAAATGCCAGAAGCCAGTAGCACCATCCTCGTGGTTGATGACGAGGCGCCGATTCGCCGCGTCCTCGGTCGCGCGTTTGCGGCCGCGGGTATGCGAGTCCTCGAGGCGGCGTCGGCCCGCGATGCACTCGACGTCGCCGCCGCTGGACGGCCTGACATCATTGTGCTCGACCTCGGGCTTCCTGACGCATCCGGCGAAGAGGTGTGTCGGGACCTGCGCGCGTGGACGGCCACGCCGATTCTCGTGCTGTCGGCGCGGCATTCAGATGCGGAGAAGGTTTCGCTCCTTGATGCGGGCGCCGACGATTACGTCACGAAACCATTCAGCCCTGCCGAGTTGCTCGCCCGTGTGCGGGCGCTCCTCAGGCGCGCCCGGGCGGCGGATGTCGATACCGGTTCGACCATTCATCGCGGAGAACTGGAGATTGATTTTGTGAGGCGTGCCGTTAAACTCGGCGGTACACTGGTGCATCTCACACCGATCGAATGGGAACTGCTGAAGGCGCTGGCGACGCATCCGGGCCGGGTGATGACGCATCAGCAGCTGTTTCGCGAAGTGTGGCGTGGCCGGGAGCATGGCGACGCGCAACAATACCTTCGGGTGCACGTCGCCCGATTGCGCCGGAAGATCGAACGCGATCCAGTGCGCCCCCAGTACATTCTCACCGAACCGGCTGTTGGGTATCGGTTCGGCGAATGACGCGCCGATGTGGTGGAAAGCGATGAATCGTGTTCGCGCCGCGCTCATTTGGGGAAGTGTGTTGGCGGCGACCACCGTGGCACTGTATTTCGCCCGCGTGGATCTCGACAAGGCGCACGTGGCCCTCGTGCTCCTGCTCGTCGTGCTCGGCGCCAGCGCGGCGGGCGGGAGGGCGCTCGGTCTGATAATCGCCGCGACGTCCTTTATCCTGTTCGACCTGCTATTCCTTGCGCCGTACGGCACACTCGTCGTCGCCAATCCGCTCGACTGGCTCGTGCTGGTGGCATTTCTTGTGACGAGCGTGGTGGCGGCGCAACTGCTCGTGCGCGCACAGGAGCAAACGGAGCGGGCGCGTCTGCACGAAGCCGACAAACTGAAGGACGCATTGATTGCCTCGGTCTCGCACGACCTGCGCACGCCACTCACGACGATCAAAGCACTGGCGCACGATCTGAGCGCGCTCGGCGACGAACGGGCACAGATGATCGAAGTCGAAGCGGACCGCCTGAACCGGTTCGTTCGCGATTTGCTCGACCTGTCGCGCTTGTCGGCCGGCGCGCTACCGCTCCAGATCGAACTCAATGCCGTCGATGAATTGATTGACGGAGCGCTGCAGGCCGTTGAGGGCACTCCGGCGGCGCGGCGGATTGCGGTGGAGCTTCCAGAGGATGGCACGCTACTCGTCGGACGATTCGATCTTACGTATGCGATTCGCGTCCTGGTGAATCTGATTGAGAACGCCGAAAAGTATTCACCGTCGGAAAGTGTCGTGACCGTGCGGGCGCGGCGCGATGGACCCAGGCTGCTGATTGCCGTGGCCGATCGCGGCCCCGGCGTTGCCGCCAGCGAAACAGAACGAGTGTTCACGCCGTTCTATCGTACACCCGATGCGCCTTCGGATGCTGGCAGCGCCGGACTCGGCCTGAGCATTGCCCGCCGTCTCGCCGACGCGCAGGGCGGGGCACTGTCCTACGCGGCACGGGAGGGTGGCGGCAGCGTCTTCACCCTTCAGCTTCCGGCGGCCGATCTCGATGAAGCACTCGCCGACGCGGCAATGTTTGCGAATCGTTAACGCCGTGGACGCTCGTCGTTGTGCGGATGCAATGCCGCGCGTAGCATCCTCATGTTACATGAAAACCTCAATTCATTGCCTGATCGCTGCCATGGTCTCTGCCGTTGCGGGGGCCGCTGGCGCCCAGCAAGCGGCACCCGCCGTTGCGGCCGCAGCGGCATCCGCCTCCGCAGATTCGACACCTCCGAAGGCCGTCCCGTTTGCCTTCGCTGACTTTACTTGGCTCAACGGTAACACGCGCCAGAACAACTCAGTGCTCGACACAAAATATTTTACCGGCGAATTCCGCCTCGACGCCAACTACGTTTTTGACTTCAATCACCCGAAAGATCACACGATTGTCGGGTCGTCAGAGATTGGCCGTGCCAACGAACTGGTTGTGCAGCAACTCGGTGTGGGCGGCGATTTTCATTTTGAGCACGTCCGCGGCCGCCTGATGACCCAAATCGGACTGTATTCAACGATGACGCCGCGCAACGATCCCAGTCCTTCGCGCGGACAGTGGAATATCGACAACTCGTATCGCTATGTCTCCGAGGCCTATGGCGGCTACCATTGGGACAAATGGAGCGGGGTCAATCTCGACGCCGGCATTTTTATGTCTTATGTCGGTCTCTTCAGCTATTACAACTTCGACAACTGGGCCTATCAGCCGTCGTATGTCTCGTCGAACACCCCCTGGTTCTTTACCGGCTTGCGCCTTCAGACATTTCTTTCGGACAAGCTCAAGTTGGAATATTGGCTCGTGAACGGCTGGCAGTCATATGCCATGATCAACGACGTACCAGGAATTGGGATGCAGGTGCTGTATCGCCCAACCGGCGCACTCTCCGTACTTTCGAACAACTACTATGGGCATGACACGCCAAATAACGCGGCAAGAGCCCGTGTTCATACGGATAACAGCTTGCAGCTAAAGTATTACGACGATTCTACTCGCGCCCTCAGCAAAGCGGCAATTTCTATTACCGCCGACGCTGGGTGCGAGAGTGGCGGCGGCGTGAGTTGCTTTGGCAATAAGGCTGGCGCTCCGGCTCAGTATTTTCTCGGCTGGATGGTCTATAACCGGCTTTGGTTTCATCACGATAAGATCGGCGTGACGCTCGGCGGCGGTTCAATTACCAACCCTGGTCGCTACCTTGTGCTGGTGCCGCCCATCAACGGTGCCACCGCAGCAATGGGCACACCGTACTTCACGGCCAACCCTAGTGACCCGTACAATGCCTGGGACCTGTCGGCGACGCTCGACCTGATGCCGGATCAATGGACTACGTTTCGGTTCGAGTACAACTACCGGGCGGCGAGTGTGCCATACTTCGCCGGGCCGGGTGGTGTCACCCCGGACGGCGGGAATAGCGGTGTTCCGGGATCGACGGTCACTGGCTTTACACCGGATCTGCGCAAAAACGAAACGCGTCTTACCGTCGCCTTATTGATCAAGCTTTAGTCCCTCGCCCTACTAACCGCCGATGATCTTTGCGAATTCTTAACGCTTTCTCCTCGCCAATTGGCCGTTGCACCCCCCAACTTCCGATCTTCCTCAAGTACCCGGACTGCGAAGTTGCTTGGCTTTAAACGTCTTCTCATCGGTCGCCCGCTCACTAGCGAGCAGCTAGATCATGAACGCCTGAACAAGAAAACCGCGCTCGCGGTTCTCTCGTCGGACGCGATATCCTCCGTTGCCTATGCCACTGACCAGATTTTGTTTGTCGTCGGCGGCGCAATGGGGCTTTCGGCGCTCACCTATGTCTTTCCGATTTCAGCTGTAATCGTCGGACTATTGGTGCTGGTCGGGCTGAGCTACCAGCAGACCATCCACGCGTACCCGGGTGGTGGCGGGTCCTATACCGTCGCCAAGGAAAATCTTGGTGACCGGCCGGGCCTTGTTGCGGCCGCCGCGTTGCTCACGGACTACATCCTTACGGTCGCTGTTAGCGTGTCCAGCGGTGTTGCGGCAATTACGTCGGCGTATCCGTCGTTGGTCCCCCACGCCGTGGCGATTGGCGTCGCAGCGATTCTATTGTTGACTGTGGTGAATCTCCGTGGGGTTCGCGAGTCAGGTATTGTGTTCAGTTTGCCGACCTACGCGTTCATTGCGATGATGCTGTTGCTGTTGGGTTTGGGGCTTTGGAAAGTGTACAACGGCGTGGTGTTTGTTCCTGCCACGGCGCCATTGGATGTCGATCCGGCCACGGCCCGTCACGGCATGAACCCGGCCGGCTTCGCCTTAATGTTCCTGCTTCTGCGTGGATTCGCCGAGGGCTGTTCGGCGATGACGGGCACTGAGGCCATCTCGAACGGCATTATGGCATTCAAGGCGCCAGCTCAAAAAAATGCGGCAAGGACGCTCGCGTGGATGGTCTCGATTCTCGCCGTCTTTTTCCTTGGCGTGAGTTTCCTCGCACAACATCTTGGCGTGATGCCGACGACGGCCGAAACGGTATTAAGTCAGCTCGGTCATAAAGTGCTGGGGAATGGAGGGCTGTACTTCGCATTGCAATACTCCACCTTCGCGATCTTGGTGCTCGCCGCCAATACGGCGTTCGCGGATTTTCCACGACTCGTGGGAATCCTCGCGAAAGACAAGTACATGCCGAGTCAACTCGCCGCTCGCGGCGACCGACTGGCATTCTCAAATGGGATTATCGGGCTCGCACTAGTTGCCGCGTTGCTGGTCTGGTTGTTCAAAGGCGATACCAACTCGCTAGTGCCGCTCTATGCGGTTGGCGTATTCGTCTGCTTTACGCTCTCGCAGGCCGGCATGGTGGTGCATTGGTTCAAGACGAAGGGGCCAGGTTGGCGGTGGCGTGCCGCTCTGAATGGCGTCGGAGCGATTGCTACCGGTGTCGTGTCGGTGATTCAGGTTGCGACGAAGTTTCTCGAAGGTGCGTGGATTATCGTCCTGCTCATTCCGCTGCTGATCATGATGTTGCAGTCGATCAACAATCACTATCGTCGTTTCAAGATTGACGTTGCATTCCGCGGCCGCAGTCCGATTCTCCCACATTCGCATACCGTCGTAGTACCAATCAGTGCCATCAATAAGGCGACATCGGGTGCATTAGTGTACGCGACAGCAATCTCGCGCAATGTGCGGGCCATTCACGTCGAAATCGAGCCACTGAATACTCCAAACCTTATGGATGACTGGGATCGGTGGGACATCGGCTTTGAATTGGAGATTCTCGTATCGCCGTACCGGTCGATCGTTCGCCCGTTGGTAGAGTACGTGGCGGAGATTCAGCGCCAGTCGCCCGGTGAGTTGGTCACCGTTGTGACGCCCGAAGTGGTCCCGCGCCATTGGTGGGAGCACTTGCTGCACAACAAGACGGCGCTATATATCCGGACCGCGTTTCTTTTTAAGCCGAATGTGGTTGTCGTGGCAGTGCCGTACTTGGTCGGGCACGACTACGAATTGGCTGCAAAGGGTCCGCGCTGGGTGGCGACCCGCTTGTAGTCGGCTCTCCTTTTTTGATGCCGTCCTCGTTATTGCGAAAAGGATGGACGACGCCGTGCCGACCACGCCCACCTAACAGCGCAGGAACGCTTGCGCCGCGTGATTGCATCGATTCGACCCGTCTTGCCGTTGGACGTCTCGTTGCGCCATACTGTGGGTTCTCCCTGACGTTTCTCGCCCTGAGGATCACGGTACATGATGCGCTTGCCATCTCTTCGACTGCCCTCCACCGCAAGCTTCGCGCTCGCCGGTGTGTTCCTGCTCGTCCCGGCGATTCACCGCCGTATCGAACCACGGCTCCTCGCCGGCCTGGAATGGCGGAACGTCGGCCCATTCCGCGGAGGGCGCGTCGCTGCAGTGACGGGTGTAATCGGTCAGCCTGGCGTTTTCTATGCCGGATTCCCCGCCGCCGGTGTGTGGAAGACTACCAGCGCCGGTGAGACCTGGTACCCGATTTTTGACTCGATAAAGGACGTTTCCTCAATCGGCGCAGTCGAAGTCGCGCCGTCCAATGGCAATGTGATCTATGTTGGCACCGGCGACCTAATCACCGGTGGCGTAATCAATGAAGGCAATGGCGTCTACAAGTCCGTAGATGCCGGGGCGACCTGGCGTCATGTCGGCCTCGACGCCACCAAACAGATTCCATCGATTCTCGTCGATCCGAACGATCCGAATGTCGTCCTCGTCGCCGCTCAGGGTGACATCCATCAGGACATCGACTCGCGAGGCGTGTATCGCAGCACCGACGGCGGAACGTCGTGGTCAAAGACGCTCTACGTGGATGGGAAAACCGGTATTCAAAAACTCGCCCGCGCGAACGACGTACCGAACGTCATTTTCGCTACGACGATTCGGCACTATGTCGCGCCGCCTTCCGCCGGGCCGCCGCCAACGCCGGTACTGCCAGACACGGCGCATCCGAGTACCCGGCTCTACAAGTCAACCGACGCGGGCGTCACGTGGAGCGAGATCTCCGGCGGCGGGCTCCCACGTCTTAACGGTCGTACGTCGGTCGCTGTGGCAATGACGACCAACGCACAACGTGTTTTTCTGGTCTCGAATTCAGGACTCTACCGGTCAGACGATGGCGGCACGACCTGGCGTCAAATGGACGCGGCCGACGACCGCATCCGCAATGGTCAGGGCGGCTACAACTGCGGAGTGTACGTCGATCCAAAGAATCCTGACATGGTGTACGTGCTCAGCACGTCGAGTTATAAATCCACGGACGGCGGGAATTCGTTCACCGGATTCAAAGGCGCGCCAGGTGGCGACGACCCGCAACAGCTGTGGATAGATCCCACCAACGGCCAGCGGATGCTGATGGGTGTGGATCAGGGAGCCACAATCACGATGGACGGTGGTGCCACATGGAGCTCGTGGTACAACCAGTCCACCGAACAGATCTACCACTTATCTGTCGACAATTCGTCGCCGTACTGGATCTATGCGACGCAGCAAGACGCTGGCGCTATTCGGACGCGCGGGCGTGGGAATCTGGGAGCCGTAACGCCACTGGATTGGAGTCCGGTGCCGGGGTGGGAATGGGGAACTGTTCTGGCGGATCCACGGAATCCAAACATCGTGTACGCGAGCGGGAATGGGATCATGAAGATCAGCTACCCAAGTGAGCAATCCGTAAACGTGAGTCCGGAACAGGATCCCGCGCTCAAGTTGCGGACGTCGTCATCGCAGCCGCTGGCATGGGCGCCGTGGGACTCGCGCGAATTGATCACCGGCTTTCAGTATGTCATGACGACGACCGACGGCGGTGCGCATTGGACGAAAATCAGTCCGGATTTTAGCGTGCCTCCTGGCGTTGACACATTGGCGAAAATCCCCGGCACGCGAGGCGCAATCGAGTCGATTTCCGCGTCTACTGTGGCGGTAGGTATCATTTGGACCAGTACCAACAACGGTACGATTGAAATGACGAAAGATCACGGCAAGTCGTGGAACAACGTGTCGATCCCGGGACTGCCGAATCCGTTGCGCGCGCTCATCGCCATCGATGCCTCACATCACGACGCTGGCACAGCGTACGCGGCGGTAAACCTATACGCGACCGGCGACTACACGCCGTATTTTTATCGCACTCGTGATTACGGTAAGACCTGGACAAAAATTGTTGACGGCATGCCAACCAATCAGGCCAGCGGAAGCTTCGCACATGTGATTCGTGCGGACCCGAAGAAATCGGGGTTGCTGTTCGCCGGCACGGCGAGCGCGATGTATGTCTCGTTTGACGACGGGGACCACTGGCAGTCAATGATGTTCAATCTGCCGAACACCTCGTATCAAGACATTGTGATTAAGGGTAACGATCTGCTGGTCGCGACCTACGGACGCGGCATTTTTATTCTGGATGACTTCTCGGTATTGCGGCAGTTGACACCGGCCGTTGCCGCTGAGCCAGTGCACCTGTTCACGCCGGGCGACGCGCTTCGCACTCGGCGCAATGTCGGCTGGAACACACCATTCCCTCCCGAAGTGCCACACGCACTCAATCCGCGGGACGGAGTGGCACTCTCGTATGCATTGGCATCACCGCCGAATGGGGACATTTCCCTCGACGTGCTGGATGTAGCTGGCAAGCTGGTACGCCACCTTTCGAGTGCGACGATTGTGCCAGTGAGTGAGGCCGCGCGGCCGCCGCATCCGAACTTCTGGGTCGAGACGCCGACACCGCTGACGAAGACCGTCGGGATGAATCGTGCGTATTGGGATCTGCGCTACGACGCACCACCGGCATTAACGCACAGCTACGAGATCAACGGGAATCCGGGCTTAACACCGGCGTCTCCGGAAGGCGTGTTAGCCCCGCCCGGCGTCTATACTTTCCGCCTGACGGTGAATGGGCAGAGCTATTCTACGCGGGCGTCCGTGATCCATGATCCCTCGTCGCCGGCGACGTCAACCGACATCGCCGCCCAGCATGCACTCCTGTTGAAACTCGATGACGGAATGCGAGCGACTTGGGACGACAATGAGCGGGCGACGGCATTGCGGGCGGCCGTGCTAAAAGCGGCCAGTCCGACCGCGCCGGCTGACGTCACCGCGGCGGCCGCCGCCGTGAATGCGGAACTTGATATACTGGCGGGCGCCGTTCGAGGCGGTCCTCGAGGTGGTGCAACGCCTCCACCAAGCTTCGTCGGCTTGAACAATGCGTTCGCCGGCCAGATCAATACACAGGCCGGCGGTGACATGGCACCAGGAGCCGGGGCGCTCGCCGCATATGCGAGCAAATGCACGGATTTGCAGACTGCCGTCATCCGTTGGAACGAACTCGCATCTAAGAAAATGGGAGCGCTCAACGCGGCATTGGCAGCGCATGGATCTCCCCTAATTCCGGCGCCAACGCAGATGGTGGCGCCGCCGCGCTGTTGAGCAGCGGGCCGAACATCGTCCAGATTCCGGAAAACGGTGTATTGATATCGATGCGCAGGATTGCCGGTCTTTTGCTGCCAATGATTTGGGCGCTGACGCCACTCAGCGCCCAAATCATGCGCGACAGTGCGCGCACCCGTCGGCTGGCGTCGCCGGTCAGCGTCATCGAGATCGCGCGCGCCGAGCAGAAGTTTTTTGAGGACTTCCGCCGGACACGTCTTCCGGTGCTTCCGCCGGGCTTGTTCCATGGGTGCAAAGAGGAGATTGGGCGCCTCTGCTACTGGTATGACGAGTTGACGCCCCCGTATCCGAGAGAGCCCCCCGTCATTGGCCGCCAGCGCTTGCGGATGTTGTCCCTGTTCGACTCGCTCGGCAAGATCGATCCCGAGGACGCGTGGTTAGCGTCGCAGCGGGTACGCTATTACTCCGAGATCGAGCGCTACGACGATGCGCTCCGCGCAGCGCGTGGCTGTTCAGAGCATGGCCCATACTGCGATCAGCTTGTAGGATTCGCATTCCATATGCTGGGCCGATTCGCGAGTGCCGACAGCGCCTTCGCCGTTGCGATTGACAAGATGGATCAGGCCAGTGGCTGCCAGTTTCGTGATATTTCCTTGTTGATCGACGCTGACACACGCAAGGAATATCGTGTGTTTCGCTGTGGCGATCCTAGGCGCGTTGTGTTTGAAGATCGCCTATGGTTTCTGTCGCGCACGCTCTACTCTCGTGCCGGCAATGATTCGCGCACAGAGTACTACTCGCGTGAAACCATGGTCCAGATGGTCGAAGGCACCGAGAATCTCTATCAGTTTGGATTTGACGGCGACGAGCAAGAGATCCTGTTGCGTTATGGTTGGTCGCGTGCATGGGCTGCAGGCGCTGCGCGTCCGGTCGCCGGGTTCACGTTCAGTGCTAATGTGAGTGGCGCTTCGGCAGCGAATGGCGGCGGCGGAGGGAGAGGTAATGCCGGCGGAATAGAGCCAATGCCCGCGTATCGGATCATGCCGTCGGCTTCGGTCTTTGATAATCCGGCAATGTCCGATACGACCAGTTGGGGAATACAATACCCCCCCGTTCGGGCGCGCTATGCGCCGGTGTACGCGCGCACGTTCAAATCGATCGAGCATCAGGAAGCGACGTTTCGTCGTGGCGACAGTGCACTCGTGGTGATGGCCTACGATGCACGACCCATCAGGGAGTTCAATAATACTCCGGTGAACGCGGCGCTCGTTGTGATGTCGGTTGATGCTGAGCCCCACGAGTTCGTAGCGCGGGCGAACGGATCGGCGAGTATCGGCGCGCTCACGGTAAAGGCCCCGTGGGGGCCGCTGTTAATGAGTGTCGAAGCTGCCGCTCCCGAGAAACACATCGTCGCCCGCTCCCGCTACGGACTCTCGCACTTCGTGATGCCGGATGCGCGTGTCACGCTCTCGGATCTGTTGATGTTTAAGCCGTACGGTTCTGCCCCTGAGTCGGCCGAAGAAGCGGCGCCTCACTCGCTCACCAGTGACCGTGTGCGCGCCGACGAAAAGCTCGGGGTGTATTGGGAGGCCTACGGAACCGATCCGATCGGCGAGAAGATGAGCATCACGCTTACGGTTGTCCGGGAACTTGGCGACGACGGGTTTTTGCGGCGGATGACGAAGTCTATCGGACTGGGCCGATCGTCCACGCCGGTGAGTGTCTCGGTTCAGGATTTGTCGGCGCGGGGCAGTAACAGAACACCACGGGCCCTAGAGCTCAATATCGGGACGCTCTCCAAAGGGTCGTACGTCGTGGAGTTGGAAGTGGAGGTGGCTGGGCAAGTAGTGTTACGGGCGGATCATCATATAGAAGTAGTGCGCCCCTGACGAGGTCGATGGTGATGAAGTTGTCAGGGAAACCCCTGCGGATGTAGTGACTGCCCCTGACAGACGCGATGTGCTCTACCTCCCATTTTTCAGTGGTCGAGGTTGGGTCGTGTGACGACGTACTCCGTGAAATCGAGCGGAGGTTGCCGTACCGACTTTTACGCCATGCGCCCAGCGACGATGCTCGTCATCACTGTCGGCGCGGACGTTACTCCCCACTCTCCGGGACCAATCCGCCGCGCCTTCGCGAAGCAATCGAGGTGTGCCTGCTCATGCCCACGATGACATCTGCAACGTCCGTCGGAACGGTCGCGCCCGCACCGCCGAAGGAAAATCGCCTTCACGAACACACCTTAGAAATCGTCTCTGATGCCGGAGAAGGGGCCCAGAAGTGCGGTCAGGTATTCGGTGCCGTCTCGGCCAAGATGGGGAACGGTGTCTGGACAGTCGAAATCATCCCTGCTGAAATTCAGCCACCGGCCCGTGTACCAGAGGGCGCGAGCGGCTTCCGAATTCGCATCGGTGACGGCCCGATCACCAACTGGGGCGACGCGACCAATCTCGTCGTCGCGTTTAACGAGCAGGTGCTTCTCGCCCGCCACCGCGTCGAAGCCCTCGCAAACGACGCGGTTCTGTTCGTTGAGGACAGATGGGCGACGCACGACGATCCCGACATCCGCACAGCGTGGGAGCAGGGGATGGATGAGCTGTCCGGCAAGGACTACCGGATCATTCCGGTGCCGATGGAAGAGCTATGCCTGACGCTCGTCGACGATCCGAAAAAAGGAAAGAACATGTTCGTGCTGGGGATGCTCGCCTGCATCTATGCGCGCGATGTCGGCCGCATCAAAGAGCAAATCGCCCAAACGTTTCGGAAAAAAAGCACTGAGGTGTACGAACGAAACGTGGCCCTGATGCAACTTGGTTGGGACTGGGCCGACGAACACGTGGATTTTCGAATTGACGTTCCGGTGCAAGTGATTGATCAGGAGCTAGTTGTCATGAACGGGAATGAAGCGCTCGGGCTCGGTGCGATCGCATCGGGGATGGAGCTGTGCGCGATGTATCCGATCACGCCGGCGACTTCGGTATCGCACTACCTCAGCGAAGTGTTCGAAAAATTCGGTGGCATTGTGCATCAAGCGGAAGATGAGATCGCTGCCGTTGGTGTGGCTATTGGCGCCTCATACGCCGGCAAGGTCGCCTTTACCATCACGTCCGGCCCTGGGCTCGCACTCAAAACAGAATTCCTTGGTCTCGCTGTGATGACTGAGACTCCGCTTGTACTGGTCAATGTGCAACGCGGCGGACCAAGCACCGGGCTTCCGACCAAGGTGGAACAGTCCGACTTACTCGCTGCCATCTTCGCCTCCCCGGGAGATGCGCCTCATGTGGTAATGGCTCCGGCGACGATCGAGGAGTGCTTCCACGTCATGATTACGGCTCGCCGTATCGCCGAGGCATTCCGCACGGTGGTGATGGTGCTCTCCGACACGAATCTCGCAACCGGCGTGACGCCGTTCCCGCGTCCGAAGCCCGACGCCCACTGGCAGGCTGAGCCGCTCGACCTTTCACCAGTTCCCGAGGGTCAGAAGCCGTACGCGTGGAACCCGGAGACCGGCCTATCCCGTCGAGTGATTCCCGGACAGCCCGGCGGAATGTTCACTCTCACCGGGCTCTCGCACGACGAAGGGAGCAAGGTTGCCTATAGCTCCGGCATCCACCAGAAATCATCAGCGATGCGGAGCCGCAAACTGGCCGTGCTTTCAACTCTGCTTGAGCCGCCGACGCCATACGGTGCCGAGAAGGGCGATCTGCTGGTCGTGGGATGGGGAAGCACCAAGGGGGCCATCGAAGAGGCCGTGGATCGCGCCCGCGCTGACGGTATGAAAGTCTCAGCGCTCCATATGCGATTTTTGTCGCCGCTCGAACCGGGACTCAAGAAAATCTTTAAGCGGTTCAAGAAGGTGATCACCGTTGAGATCAACTACAGCGACGAGATCGGCGATCCGCACATTACCGAGGAAAACCGTCGCCGCGGCCAACTCGCGATGTTGCTGCGCGCTGCCACGCTTGTGGATGTGGATTGTTGGACGCGCGTGCCGGGCGAGCCGCTCCGCCCCGGCGCGATTCTCGGAGCGATCCGCGGTCGCATGCCGCGTGGAGGTGCCCAGTGACAATGGCCTGCGGACTCCCCGTCCTTAATCAGGATCACGAGGAGCACGAATACGAAATCAGCGACTATGAGGGCGCCCGTGCCCGCTGGTGCCCGGGGTGCGGCGATCACTCGATCCTCGCCGCCGTGCAGAAACTTCTGACGAATGAGCAGCTCGTCCCTGAGCAGACAGTGTTTGTGTCAGGCATCGGCTGTTCCAGCCGGTTCCCTCATTATTTGAAGACCTACGGATTTCATGGCATTCACGGTCGGGCGCTGCCGGTCGCCACAGGGATCCGGTTGCATCGCCCCGACCTTACTGTGTTCGTCGTCATGGGCGACGGCGATTGCACGTCGATCGGCGCCGGCCATTGGATGCATGCCCTGCGGTACAACCTCGACATCGTTGTGATGCTGCTCGACAACGGCATCTATGGCCTGACGAAGAACCAAACCTCGCCGACCACGCCGCAGGGATTTCCGACCAACACCCAACCGCACGGAAGTCTGCTCCCGCCACTCAATCCGATCCAAGTCGCGCTTGGGGTCACCAACGCCTCATTCGTCGCGCAGACGGCGGAGTGGGCCCCGGCGCATCTGTATGCCACGCTACGCGCCGCATATCGGCATCGCGGGCTGAGCTTTGTGCGCATCCTGCAGCGCTGCCCGATCTATGCGAGCGCCGTTTACCAGATGGCGGTTTCGGACCCGGCCCGAATTGCATTGCTGGTTCACGATGACGGTGTTGTCGTGCCTGATCTGAACAAAATCTACACTACGCAACTCTTGCACGATCCGCACGACATCGACGCGGCCCGCCGCCTTGCCGACGATGCCGACCATACCAACCTGGGCGTCTTCTTTCTCGATCCGTCACGGCCCTGTTACGAGGACACGCGCCGCGTCCAGCCGCGCACCGCGAACGAGCGCCTGGCACTGATCGACGCGGAGCTCGACCGTTATGCTGTCTGATCCCCGACTCCAGCAGGCCCTCGTAGCACTGGCACAGCCGATCGCGGAGTTTCGCGCGATCATCGACGATGCCATCTCGCAGGCCGATGCCTTTATCGCCGCTCAGCGCGCGAGCGCGCCGCAACGTGCCGAGCGAGCCGCCATTTCACTCGGCCATTTCGCTGACGGTCGTATCAATGCCGCCGGATTTGCGACGTTTTTTCCACCGACTGTCACGGCATCACCGCTGGCGCTTGCAGCGCTCAAACAGGCGCTCACCATGTTACGTGACGTGCGCAAGCGCGGCGACGACTTATTCGTGGTCGACGTGCCGCCAGGAAGGCGGCTCGGCACCGAGTTGGACCACGCGCTTGCGGAAGCCGGCAGCGCATTCGGCGCGGTCGTGCTCGCTGAGGTGGTGCGCGGCGGACGCTACACACCCGAGCACGCGCGATTACTTCAGTCGCGTGAGTTCCGCTCATGGAATAAAACCGAACGCCGGTTTGCGCCTCCACTAGTGGTGCTTGTGAACGGTGCCGACGTACAGTCTGGCGCGATCATGGATTTCGTGGATGGACGCGAGAAAATCGTGCTAGTGGTGTGCGGGGTGTCGCCGCCCGCGCCGCTGGCCCGCTGTATTACTCCGGGAACGTTCGTCTTGCAGACAGTGGATGGCAGTGGCCTCGATCGCTTGGCGGCATTCAACGGACCCGCCGTCGCGGCGATCGTGCCAGAAGGAACCGCTCTGTTTATGCACGATCCGAATGGCGGGAACGATCCCTGGCAGCGGATGACCGTAACCTTCACCCCTGCGGCACCGAAAAAATCAATCGGTGGCCAGAGCAGCTGGCAGATGTCAGAGGACTTGCAAGTCATCGCGGATCTCGCCGCCACGCCCTTTCGCGTGCCGGCAGTCGGCAACGGCGCAGCTGCGCCAGCCCTCGGCGCCGCAGATGCGGCCGAGAAGATCGCGGCCTGGCTGGTCGGGCAGGCCGGATTGCAGGACGGCGCCGCGTGATTCTCAATGCGGTCCTCATCCTTGGCGGCGTCGGACTGGTGTTCGGCGTGTTCATCGCCATCGCCAATAAGCGCCTCTGGGTGTGGGAAGATCCACGCATCGACATCGTCGTACAAATGTTGCCGAACGCCAACTGCGGAGCCTGCGGACTTCCGGGTTGCCGCGCGTTCGCCGAGCAGGCCGTCGAAGGAAACGTGACGCCGGCGCAGTGCACGGTGTCGGGCGACGTGGCGCGTGGACAGATCGCTGATTTCCTCGGGGTCGATGCTGGCGAAGCAATAAAGAATGTCGCGCGGCTACTCTGCGCTGGGGGCAGCGATGTCGCTGGCTATCAGGCGGAGTACCGCGGCCTCCCGACGTGCGAGGCGGCGGCAGCCGTCGCTGGCGGAGGTAAGGGGTGTGCGTGGGGATGCCTTGGCCTCGCCGACTGCGAGCGCGTATGTGACTTCGATGCGATTCACATGAGTGAGACGGGGCTTCCGGTTGTGGATATCGAGAAGTGCACCGCGTGTGGCGACTGTGTCGAAGCATGCCCAAAATCGTTGTTCGAATTACGCCCGGTGAACGCCGGGCTGCTCGTGCAGTGTAGAAATCTGATTGGCGGCGACGACGTGCTCGAGCAGTGCAAGGTGGCGTGCACGGCGTGCGGCAAGTGCGTGCAGGACGCCGCCGATGGATTAATCAGTGTTGCCAGTGGAGTTGCCGTGGTGAACTACTACAATATCGCGCTGGCCGATCCGCGTGCAGTTGAGCGGTGCCCGACCGGGGCGATCGTGTGGCTCACCGGTGCGCAGTTCGGTCGCGTGTTGGCGGTTACCGGGAGTGATTCGCTATGAAGTTGTGGACTACCTCGAAACAAAAAGGCGCCGCTCCGGCCGCCCCTGCGTTCCCAGGTGTATTGCAGGCGCTCGATGGGAGCAGCGCCGTAGTCGCGATGGAAACAGCGGCGAGCGAAGCCGCCGGTGCTTATCCAATAACGCCGTCGACACAGATGGGCGAAGGATGGGCCGTGGCGGTGGCTGAGGGCAAGCGCAACGTGAATGGCCGCCGTCTCCTTTTTTTCGAACCGGAGGGAGAGCACGCCGCCGCCGCCGTGACTGCCGGCATGTCGATGGCCGGGTTGCGTGCAACAAACTTTTCGAGCGGGCAGGGGATCGCCTACATGCACGAGTCGCTCTATGCCGCAGTCGGCAAACGACTCACCTATGTGCTCAACGTCGCCGCGCGGGCGATGACGAAGCACGCGCTCAACGTTCACGCTGGTCACGATGACTATCACGCGGTGGACGACACCGGATTCTTCCAACTCTTCGCTAAAGATGTGCAGGAGTCGGCTGACCTCAACCTCATTGCTCATCGCGTCGCTGAACTCTCGCTCAACCCCGGAATCATCGCTCAGGATGGGTTCCTTACCAGTCACGTCATCGAGTCGCTGTACCTGCCTGAGCGCGCATTGATCAAAGCTTTCCTCGGCGATCCGTCGGATTTGATCGAATCGCCGACGCCGGCCCAGCGGCTTGTGTTCGGTGACAAGCGCCGTCGCATTCCTGAAGCATTTAATCTTGATTACCCGGCAATGCTTGGCGTCGTGCAAAACCAGGACAGCTACGCGCAGGGCGTCGCGGCCCAACGACCGTTCTATTTTGATCACATCGCCGCCCTTACCGATCGCGCGTTCAACGAGTACTCCGCTCTAACAGGTCGACAGTATGCTCGGGCGAAGGGATACCTCACAAACGACGCCGATTGGGTAATCGTCGGCCAGGGATCTGTGGTCTCGAACGCTGAGGCCGTTGCCGACCATTTGCGCGCGACGCGCGGGTTAAAGATTGGCGTACTCAATTTCACAATGTTCCGGCCATTTCCATCGGACCTGCTCGCCGGGCTGCTCGCCGGTAAGAAGGGCGTTGTGGTGATGGAGCGGACGGATCAGCCGCTCGCCGTGGACCCGCCGATGCTGCGCGAGATTCGCGCGGCGATGTCAAAAGCTGTGGAAAACGGACGTGTCACTCCCGGTGCGCCGTTGCCGTACGCCGGGATACTCCCCCTGCGCAGTGAGCAGGTGCCGGACTTCTTCAGTGCCTGTTTCGGGCTCGGGAGCCGCGACCTCCAGCCAGGAGACATCGTCGCCGCCGTGGAAAATATGCTGCCGGGCAATGCCCGCACGCGTCAGTTTTACCTCGGCGTTGATTTCGTACGCGCGGGTACTCGCGTACCGAAGCTCCAAATCTGGCAGGAGAAGCTGGTCGACAGCTATCCACGGCTTCCCCAGCTCGCCGTCCACTCAACGGGCGACCTGAACCTCCTACCGGCAGGATCCACGGCGCTGCGCATTCATTCGGTAGGCGGATGGGGCGCGATCACGATGGGGAAGAACCTCGCGATGACCGCGTTTGAACTGCTCGGCATGCACATCAAAGCGAATCCGAAGTACGGCTCCGAGAAGAAGGGACAGCCGACGACATTCTACGCGGTGCTTGCCCACGAGCCGATTCGCCTCAATTGCGAACTCCGGAACGTCGATGTCGTGCTCTCGCCAGACCCGAATGTGTTTCGTCACAGCGATCCGCTCGACGGGCTCGCCACGGGCGGCGTGTTCGTAATCCAGAGCGATCTTTCGCCTGAATCGTTCTGGCAGACGTTGCCCGCGGCGGCGCGACACACGATCCGCAAGCGGAAGATCAACGTGTACGTGCTCGATGCGTTTGCCATTGCGCGGCATGAAGCGTCAGAGGTCGAGCTGCGATACCGGATGCAAGGCGCAGCGTTTATGGGTGCATTCTTTGCCACGACGCCGTTGCTCGCACGCGAAGGATCAACCGAAAAGTCCGTCTTCGAGGGAATTCGTAAGCAGCTCGCCAAGAAGTTCGGTTCGAAAGGTGAGCAGGTGGTGGAAGACAACATACGAGTCATCCGTCGCGGCTTCGACGAAGTGCACGTCGTAGAACCGGCCGAAGACGAAAGCATTGACGAGTCAGGCAAAGTGCCGCACATGCCGATTCTGCTCGACTCGCCGAATGCCGAACAGGGCCCCGGCAATCCAGGCCGCTTCTGGGAGCAGGTGTGCTCGCTCTGCCAAATGGGGCAAGATGGTATCGCGGATCCGTTCGCTGCGATCAGCATGGTTCCCGCCGCCACAGGCGCAGTTCGCGACATGAGTGGTGTACGGCTCGAAGTGCCGGACTTCATTGCCGAAAAATGCACCGGATGTGGCCAGTGCTGGACACAATGCCCCGACTCTGCTATTCCGGGGCTCGTCAATAGTATCGAAGACATACTGAGCGCCGCGATCGATGCGTCGGGGAATGGATTGCGAATGGAACGCGTCCGGCCGATCGCGAAACTCTGGGCGAGAGAAGCACGCAAGCTCATTGATAGCAGTCCCACGTCATCGATCGCCGATGCGTGGTCGCAGGCGTATCGCACTGTCATCGACAAGCTTGCATGGGATACGGAACGGAAGGCCGCCGCGGAGCCGGAGTTTCAAGCGGTCAACACGCGACTTGTAGAATTCCCGCTCGCCCGAACCAAGCCATTCTACGACGCCGCAGAAGCCAAACAGAAGGGCACCGGTGGACTTCTCTCCATCACCATCAATCCCGAAGCATGCAAAGGGTGCAACCTCTGCGTGGCCGTCTGTCCTGATGCTGCGCTCGTGACCGTAAAACAAGACGATCCCGGTCTTGGGCGACTGCGCCGAAACTGGAGCCTCTGGGAGCGACTGCCCGACACCGACGACAAGTATGTCAACGTGTCGGACGTGGACGAAGGGATCGGTGTGCTCTCGTCGTTGCTGCTCAAGAAAGACACGTATCGCTCGATGGTCGGCGGTGATGGCGCGTGTATGGGATGCGGTGAGAAGACCGCCGTGCACTTGATCGTTTCCGCGATACACGCGTCGATGCAACCGCACGTGTCAAAGCTCGTTGCGCGACTCGACGCACTGATCTCTGTGCTCGATCAGCAGGCCCGCGAGCTACTGTCGGCTGGTGCAGACCTCGACGCAGCAGCCGACGCAACCGGGTCGGTCGACGTACCGGTGAATGCAACCACGCGCGAGAAACTGCGCACGATCAACAGTACATTGCACGATCTGCGCGATCTCAAATGGCGCTACATCGAAGGACCAAGCGGCAACGGCCGGGCATCGCTCGGCATGGCCAACAGCACCGGCTGTTCCTCGGTGTGGGCGAGCACCTATCCGTACAATCCGTATCCGTTCCCGTGGGTCAATCACCTGTTCCAGGATTCACCGTCGATCGCTATCGGTCTGTTCGAAGCCCATATGCGCAAGATGACGGACAATTTCGTCGCAGTGCGCCGCGCCGAGCTGCTCGTATCCGGCAACTACGGCGTCGCGAAGGACGAAACCGCACTTGGTGACTTGGATTGGAAGCAATTCACCGACGAAGAATTCGCACTCTGCCCGCCGATTCTCGCCATGGGTGGCGACGGCGCCATGCTCGATATCGGGTTCCAGAACCTCTCGCGGCTCCTCGCGTCCGGAAAACCGATTCGCGTCGTAGTACTCGACACGCAGGTCTATTCGAATACAGGCGGACAGGCGTGCACGTCAGGATTCACTGGCCAAGTAGCCGACATGTCGGCCTACGGCAAGGCGCAGCACGGCAAGACGGAAGTGCGAAAGGAGCTGGCATTGATCGCGATCGCCCATCGCGGCGTGTTCGTGCATCAGACGTCGCAGGCGGCCGCGTCGCATCTGATAGCCGGCGTATTGAAGGGGCTGCACAAACGGCGCCCCGTATTGATAAACGTCTACACGCCGTGTCCGGTGGAGCATGGGCTCCCGGATGATTGGTCGCAGCACGCCGCGCGGCTCGCGCTCGAGAGTCGCGCGTTCCCGTTCCTCACCTACGATCCGGACGGCGGTCCAAGCTTCGCCGATTGCTTGAGTCTCGACGGGAATCCATCACCAACCGATCCGTGGCCATCGTATGTCCTGAAATACCTGGATGACGCGGGCGCTGAACAGACTATGGAGTTGCCCGTTACCATCGCCGACTGGGCGGCAACTGAGGCGCGATTCAAACAGCATTTCGCCGAATTGCCTGCATCGGAGACCGATGATGAGTTGATGATCTTTCACGAGTATGTCGCGGCGAACGCCGCTGATCGGGACGGCCGCACACCGTTCATCTGGGCGCTGGCCAAGGACCGAAAGCTCCGCCGCCTGAAGGTTGCGCCTGAAATGGTCGCGCTTGCCGAAGAGCGGCAACAGTTCTGGTCGCAGCTCCGTCAGCTTGCCGGTCTCGAAATTCCGGTGACGGTACACGACACAGTCGTAGGGCAGATGGAATCAGAGTTTGCGCTGCGCGCCGATGCACTACGACTTGACTACGAGCGGAAGATCACTGAGCTCAAAGCGAGCCTGCCGCCGCAGATCGCGCGGCGGCTGGCAGAGGGTCTGCTCAAGACGGCCGGCAGTTCGGCAGCGGTGGCCGAGTTGCTCGCATCGTTACCATCGCTTGGGAAGGATGCGGGAAATGGTTCGGCACCAACGACGGTGACGAGCCTCGCTCCCGCCGTCGCAGCAGTCCCGGCGCCAATGGCAGTGATTGCAGCAGTTGCACCAACCGCTGTCGCGTCCGCTATTGCACCGGCTGTCAGTGCCGCCGTGGTTGCCGACGACGAGCCGCTCCTCCTCGAAGCGTACATCGATTCCATCCGCTGCACCACCTGCAACGAGTGCACGAATCTCAACAACAGAATGTTCGCATACAACGCCGATAAACAGGCGTACGTGAAGGATGCCAAGGCTGGCTCGTTCCAACAGTTGGTCATCGCGTCCGAGCGATGCCCGGTTTCCATAATCCATCCCGGTTCGCCGCTTAACCCAAAAGAAAAGGATCTCGCGAAGTGGGTAAAACGCGCCGAGAAGTTCAACTGATCGTATTATGAGCTTCGCGACTGGATTCCGGCACGGAGTTCATCCGCCTGAAGAGAAGGGGCTTACCAGCCATCTTCCTATCCGGCGGATGCCCTATCCTGACGAACTGATACTTCCGTTGCGCCAACATGCGGGAAAACCGGCGAAGCTCTGCGTGAAAGTCGGCGATAGGGTGGAGCGCGGCGACAAGGTGGGCGAAGCCGATGGCTTCATGTCCGTGCCGATCCACGCGTCCGCCGCTGGCACGGTCGCGGGCATCGACTGGTGGCCGCAC
>JANYKA010000150.1 GCA_025358315.1 Gemmatimonadota bacterium
GCATCCGGCGCCTCGGGCGCCGGCGAATAGCGTGGAACGCCACGAAGAAACGCCGCGCCCAAACTGGAAAGCGCGGGTCGAAGAGCGCGGTCTCATTTGGCACACGCCCGACCAACCCTACTGGAACGAAGGCGTCTACTACTCGTTCTCGGCGGACGAAATCGATCTGATCGAGCGTGCGACCAACGAGTTGCACTCGCTCTCGCTGCAGGCCGTCCAAAGCGTCATCGATAACAAACGGTACGCGCAGCTCGGAATTCCATCTCTGGCGATTCCGCTCATTGAGGCAAGTTGGAACGCCGAGCCGCCGTCTATTTATGGAAGATTCGATCTCGCGTACGACGGCGATGGTCCGCCAAAAATGCTCGAGTACAATGCCGACACGCCCACATCACTTTTGGAAGCATCAGTGATCCAGTGGGACTGGGTGCAGGACGCCCATCCGGGCTCCGATCAATTCAATTCGCTGCACGAGCGGCTCGTCGCGCTCTGGCGCGAGATGCAGCCATTCCTCCCGCCGCCGAGCCCGCGTGGACACGTCGTGCACTTTTCGTCGATGGACGACATCGAAGATGGGATGACCGCCGCATACCTCGCCGACACTGCCACGCAAGCAGGTCTGATCGTAAAAATGCTCGCGATCGCCGACGTTGGCTGGAACGGTTCAGCTGGCGAGTTCCGCGACATCGACGACGAGCGGATCGCGACGCTATTCAAACTGTATCCGTGGGAATGGCTCGTCTCCGAACCCTTTGCCGCGCACATCGCCGGCGCCGGCACACAATTCGTTGAACCGGCGTGGAAGATGGTCCTTTCTAACAAAGGAATTCTTCCGGTACTCTGGGAACTCTTTCCCGAGAGTCCGTACCTGCTCCCGGCCTATTTCGACGAACCGACCGGATTATTTGAGTGGGTGCGCAAACCGTTGCTCTCGCGTGAGGGTGCAAATATCACGATCCATACGATGCAGGATCATATAGAAGGGCACGGAAGCTATGGCGCCGAGGGATTCGTCTTTCAGCAGCTGGCCACGGTGCCGGTGTTCAACGGTCGCCGGCCGATCATCGGCAGTTGGATGATCGGGCAAGAGGCGGGGGGCATGGGCATTCGGGAGTCAGACGGCTGGATCACCGACAACACATCACGTTTTGTGCCGCACGTGTTCAAGTAATTTCGCACATCGGGTTGAACGGTCAGCGCTTATCGCAGCTATCGCACATAGGCCCGTACGACGTCGATTAACTCCTGTGCAGCCCGCGCCTCGGCCGATGTCGGCCGGCGATCCGGATCTACCATATGGTAGCGGACGTGGCCTTCCACGACTTCTGCCATCAGGCTGGCCATCGCTCCGTGCGCCGCCGAGATCACCTGCATGATGTCCGCACAGTCATCCTCGTTTTCGAGGCTGCGTTTGACCGCCTCCACCTGGCCGATGACGCGCTGCACTCGACGCAGCAACTTTTTCTTGTCCCGTACGGTATGGGCCATACTTCCTCATCATGAGAGCGTCAGCGCGTTCAGGGTATTTATATCATACCCCCGTAGGTATGTTTTGCAAGTGATACCCTTGACATTCGACGGGGTATTTCCTAACATCCCCGCGCGGCAGCAGGCCCCGCCGATTCATTCAGCTCGGAGTCCGTTTGGACAGCGACAGTAGACCGGTCGCGGGAGTGCGCGCCGCCATCTGACGGCCCTGCCTCCCGCATTACAAATGCTCACGGCCAGCCGGATCGTCCGATCTGCTTTGGTTTTGGGAGGCAAAATGGCTTTACCACAGAACGACCTCTACGCCATCGCTTGGCTGGATTCCAACACCGTACTCAGCACTCTCGAGACGCAGCGCATTGGTCTCGATGAAGAAGAGGTGGAACGTCGTCGCGAGAAATACGGCCGCAACGACGTCGCCCACGAGAAAGCGCTCCCCTGGTACATCCAGTTGCGCCACGCATTCGCGAACCCGTTCAATATCCTCCTCACGATCCTGGCGATCGTATCGGGGCTGACTGGCGACCAGGAAGCCGTTGTTGTTATCGGTGTTATGGTCGTATTCAGTACGGTGCTGCGATTTGCCCAGGAGTTCCGGTCGAGTAAATCGGCCGAATCGCTGCGGGCGCTCGTACGGACCAGTACATCGGTGGAGCGCGACGGCGACGAGTTTCCTGCCGACACCACGCCTGCCGCGCGCCGCCGCGAGATCCCGATGGATCAACTCGTCCCCGGCGACATCATCTATCTGTCGGCCGGAGACATGGTCCCCGCCGATGTCCGGGTGATCGCGGCGAAAGATCTCTTCATTAGTCAGTCGGCGCTCACCGGCGAAGCGCTCCCAGTTGAGAAGGTGGAGCACGCGGCTCAACCGGCCGCGCCCTGCTCGCTGACAGAACTGCCGACGATTTGCTTTATGGGAACCAGCGTCGTGAGCGGCACGGCCACCGCCGTCGTTGCGGCGACCGGCAGCCAGACGAGTTTCGGCGCGATGGCCAAGGACCTCGTCGGCCAGCGCACCATCACGGCGTTTGACGTCGGGGTCAATAAGGTGAGCTGGCTGTTTATCCGGTTCATTCTCGTGATGGTCCCGATCGTGGTACTGCTGAATGGTTTCAGTAAACACAACTGGATCGAGGCATTTCTCTTCGGCCTCGCCGTCGCGGTGGGGCTCACGCCCGAAATGCTGCCGATGATCGTCACCACCAACCTCGCCAAGGGTGCGGTGGCGATGGCACGGCGCAAGACGATCGTCAAACGGCTCAACGCGATTCAGAACTTTGGCGCGATGGACGTGCTCTGCACGGACAAAACAGGAACGCTCACCCAAGACAGGATTGTCCTCGAGCGGCATATCAATGTTGTTGGCGAGGAGGACGACTCGGTCCTTGCGCTGGCATATCTGAACAGTTTCTACCAAACCGGACTGAAGAACTTGCTCGACATCGCCGTGCTGGAGCACGGCGAGTTGAAAGCAGAACTGGCGATCGACAAGGCGTATGGCAAGATCGATGAAATCCCATTCGATTTCACGCGTCGTCGCATGTCTGTCGTCGTGGACCACGAACATCTGACGCACCAGCTCATCTGCAAAGGCGCCGTCGAAGAAGTGCTCGCGGTGTGTACCAGGGTTCATGACGAAGAGCGGGTCGTGGAGTTCGACGGCGAGCGACGTGAAGATGCCATTGAGCTTGTCACAGATCTGAATGAAGATGGATTCCGCGTGGTTGCTGTGGCCTACCGCGAGTTCGACGTTGCGCACGGGGCGTACTCCGTGGCCGACGAGTCGGGA
>JANYKA010000243.1 GCA_025358315.1 Gemmatimonadota bacterium
GCGGTAATCTCTCTCCCACTGGCCTCCCACTATTCCTCTCCCACGCCTCTCCCACTCCTATCTCTCACTGGTCTCGCACTCAACTCTCGTACTCCCACTCAACACTCTCAGTTACTGCACGCATCGTCCTTTCGGATCCGGCTTCGCCCGATCGACGACAATCCGATGATCCAAATTCCCAATCTTTAGCGCCGTGGCAAACACCAGTTTGGACACCTCCGCCATGTGCGCATAGTCGATGTACTGCGGCTCGTCGGTGATCTGGTGATAGTCCGCATGACCGCCCGTGGTCATAAACACGACAGGAATTCCCCACCGCGCGTACGACCAGTGATCGCTGCGGCAATAGATGTTCTGCGGATGGCCGTCGGCATCGATGTTGTAATCAAAGTTGAAACCGAACTTCCCTTCCGTATTCACTGTTTCGACCAAATCGCCAAGCTCTTTGGAGAGACGGCGTGAGCCCACCAACTGCAGGTAGCCCGCGCCACCGTGGAGCAGACTGCCGTCCTTTGCCAGGCCGGTCGCATCGCCAGCGCCACCACGGCCGACCATATCGATGTTGATCTGCGCCACGATGGAATCGCGCGGAACGGTCGGATTGTCGGTGAACCAGCCAGAGCCGAGCATGCCGGCTTCTTCGCCAGTGTGCCAGACGAACAGCATCGAACGCTTCGGCTTGACCTTGCCAAGCGCAAACGCCTCGGCGATTTCCAGCACGGATACCGTGCCCGATCCATCGTCATCAGCGCCGTTGTAAATCGAATCGAGACGCGCACCGCCGTGCAGTTTGTGCAGCGTCTCCGTCAGCGCTTTCACTTGGGCAAGTTGCTCTGCCGTGGCTTCCTTGCCTGGATCGTCCGCACCCTGAGGCCGCACAATCTGCATGAATGCCTTCACGGAATCGTGATCCACCGGACGCGTGTTAAAGCCGACGTGATCGTTATGCGCACCGATCGCGACGTACTGTCCCCTCAACTTCGGATCGGTACCGGGTACAATTCCGATAACGTTGCGGATGAGGCCTGGTGCATCGCGAAAGCGGACATCCGAGTTCAGCGTCTTTCCGACCGTTCCCTTCGTTGCCGTAGCCAGTGACGTGCCCAGCATCGCCTCGGCCATACGCGTCGTAACCGTCAGCGTCATATTGGCATCGTTGTCGAATGTCGCGGTTCGCTGACGCGCGTTGACAGGAGTGAGCGCATTCTTGATCTGCATCGGGTTGAGCTGGTCGCCGGCGATGGTCACGATCATCGCCCCTGCGACCGATGCCAGATACGCGCGAAATCCAGTCGTTTGCGTAAACTGTTGGCCATTGAATCCCGGTGGCGGATTGAAGGGCCGCATCAGAACCAACTTGCCGCGCAACTGATCGTTCGGGATAACATTTGCCGTGTCGACGGCCGTCCCGCCAAACACGACCGCCATATTGCTGAACTGGCGCGGCTTTCCACTCGAGTTCGCAATAAAATCCACGCCGGCTTTGTAGGCGATACCATCGATGGTAATCGTTGACGTCGCGTCGAGCGCGCGCTTGACCGCTGGCATGAATTGGAAGTAGCCACCGCTGTCGCCCGCGGGCTGCAAGCCAAAACGCCGCGCTTCTCTTTCGATATATGCGGTGGCGCGATTGTTGTAATCCGAGCCAAACTGACGGCCCATCAAAGAGTCATCGGCATAGATGTAGAGGCGGGTCATCAGATCCGCGGCACTGATCTCGGGCTTGGTTGGCGGTCCGGAATATTTGAGTGGGAGTTCTTTGCCCTGAGACATTGCCATGGTGGGCAAGGCGATTATCGCAAACGCGAGTCGTGTGGCGCGGGACAGGAGAGATAGGTGCATGGGATGGGGATTGGAGGAGATCATCTGAATCAGTGGCTTAACTATGAACGCGGTGGGGATATAGAAGGTTGCAATTGGTTTGATAAGTGCGAGTGCTGAGTGGGAGTAGGAGTGCTGAGTGCGAGACTCGTGGGAGACGGCAGTGGGAGAGGCGTGGGAGAAAGTAGTGGGAGATGAGTGG
>JANYKA010000001.1 GCA_025358315.1 Gemmatimonadota bacterium
ATATGTGAGCCGACAAACTGCCAGCCGCCAGCCGGATTTGCGGTGGAGAACAGGTAGAATCCGACCTCGAAGATGTCACTGAATCCGTGCGTGATCTCGACGGTTTCGTGCAGGGCTCGATTGCTCGGGAGCACGGTACCCACAATCGAGCGGCTTCCATTCCCCGTGAAGTTGCTGTGCAATTCGAAAACCGTGAAGCCCTTGTCGACGGTCTTCGCGCCATACACTTGAATCTCGTAATTTTCCTGCGCCCGGATCGTGGCGACAGGGAGCCAGAAAGCCGTTAGACAGAAAATACAACATGCGGACGAGACGCGATGCATTTCCGCTAAAACCAGAACCCCACGCGAATTAGCGCCGCACGCTGGCCGTGACTGTTGAATCCCTCTTCGGCACGGATCGGGCCGATTGGCGTATCGAACTCGAAACCGGCCCGCCCTCCGTACTGCAGGACGCCGAACGCCGTTTCGGGAATGTGCGGTAGCACTCCATATCCATCACTGATGCTTCCGGCCATTCCCTCAAAACGCAGGCGCATGCCAGAGCCAATGCGATGGCGATACATAATGCTGGAAAACGCCTCTTGAGATCCGCGCAGTTCCCCCAGGCGGAATCCGGCAAACCCGTCGGCGTCGCCACCGAGTGTGAACGAATGCTGAATCGGCAGACGATTGCCCCAACCGGCACGAAAACGGATGCGAAGCTCATTCGTATACAATTTCCAGCTGTGACTCACGTCAGCGCTCAGTCGCTGGTAATCGGTCAGTGCGAGGACCTCTAGTGTCGATCCAATCTCATATTCATTTCGCGCCCGGATCCAAGTGAGGCTCACGCCGGCCGAACCGCGAGTGCCGCGCTTCGGTTCACGCCACGTCTGGACAATCATGCCGAGGTCGTGCCGCCATGCGTTCGCGATCGGATCTTCGTGCAGCCCAAGAAAACCGGTGGCCTCTTTCGTATCTGCCGCCGCCAACTCGTCCGCGCCTTTGAACTGGCGAATTTCGGTATGAGCGAGAAGCACGCCCACCGTAAACGGGAGGTAACTCTTTCGCACCAATGCTCGGCGTCGTACGAACATGGCAATGTCCTGCTCGTGCAGCCCGAGTTTGACAACGGCAATCCCTTCAGCATCGGCGTGAAACAGTGTCCGGTCAATGCCGCCGAACCATAGGCGTCCGGATTCGAATTGGTCAAAAGCGACACCGGCGCCATATACACGCTGTGCGGAAAGTTCCGGCACCAAGCTGAACGTGACATCAGCGCCCTTCCGGCCCGGATTAAGCCAGACGGAGCGATAGCGTTCGGCGTGACCGAGTTGCAAAACACCCATCTGCACGCGGTCCGCATCAAACACTCCGCCATCGCGAATGCCAAGTTCATCGAGCACGGCATCGCCATCCGGCACACTCACGCCGGAGAAATTCACCCGCCCGATCCGTTTTGGCATCTCCGGAACCTTGCCGTGCTTGACTTCCGACATCGGACGCAGGCACGGCGCGTTGGCAAACGCGGCCCGCGCCGTGGCACGGCCGAGTGCAATGAGCGAGTCGGTGGTCTTTCGACTGAAGTCGAGGTTTTCGAAATCCTGCGTCGGGTTATCAATGATCACATCAGCATCGCCAGGGCGAATCGAATCCTGCAAGAACAGCGAGTTGACCAACGCCGCGGTAATGGAAAATGGATTGTCGAACGTATCTGGCGAGGGTCCGGTATACGGCAGTAGCGACACCCACACACGCGCGGCACCAAGCGCTTTCGCGTCGCGCACCGGTGCGTTATCAGCAATGCCGCCATCCATCAGCCACCGCTTGCCAATGTGCGCGGGCCGGAACACAATCGGAATCGACATACTCGCCCGAATGGCGAGGGCCAAATCGCCGCTCGAGAGCGCCACCGCCTTCCGCGTTTGAACGTCCGTTGCAATGGCGCGAAAGGGAATCGGCAGTGAATCAAAGTTGCCGCGGGCAATCACATTTCCCCGTAACATCATCGCCGACGCAAACGCGTTGACTTCACTCTCG
>JANYKA010000251.1 GCA_025358315.1 Gemmatimonadota bacterium
GGGCCCGAGGGTCTCGCGGCGCTCGCAGACCGACTCACGGTACGCACAGGTGGGAGATCAGGTCGGGCGAGCGCATTCGCTCCACAGGGCCCCGTGGCTGCCGTGTGCCATGGGCCGGTTGGCCGATGGCATACGGATGCCACTTGCAGGCCCGAAGGAGCGAATGCGCTTGCCCGACCGCGCAAAAAACGGGCTGCACGCTGCTCGCTGAACGACCGCACGCCCGACCGCACGCCCGACCGCGACAGTTATGCGATCAGCTTCGCCGCAACTTCCGTAAGCTTTTTCGCCGCGGTCGATGTCGGATCGGCAACAACAATCGGCGTCCCGCTGTCACCGCCCACCAACACCGGCGGATAAAGCGGAATCTCGCCGAGCAATGGCACACCGAGCTCATCGGCCAGGCGCTTTCCGCCACCCGTTCCAAAAATCGCCAGCGGTTTGCCTGTTTCCGGGCTCTCGAAGTAACTCATATTCTCAACGATGCCCATCACCGGCACACCGACGCGCTCAAACATCTTTGCACCGCGGAGCGCATCGCCGACCGCCACGTCCTGAGGCGTGGTCACGATCACTGCGCCGTTGACTTGCGTGGCCTGCACCAACGATAACTGGGCATCGCCGGTACCCGGTGGCATATCCACGAACAAATAATCGAGTTGCCCCCAATTCACATCGCGCAAAAATTGCGTGATGATTTTCATGACAATCGGTCCGCGCCAAATCGCTGGTTGATCGCGCTCGATCAAAAACCCAAGCGAGATCAGTTTCACGCCGTATGCTTCCAGCGGCATGATCTTTTCGTCTTCCACCGGCGGCGGGGCGTTCACGCCCATCATCCGCGGAATATTCGGGCCGTAGATATCGGCATCCATGATGCCGATGAGCTTGCCCATTTTTGCGAGCGCGACAGCGAGGTTCACGGTCACGGTAGATTTTCCGACGCCTCCCTTCCCCGACGACACAGCGATGACCTTACCAAGCTGAGGATAGATGACGGGGGTCGGGGCGGCGACGCGCGGGGCCGCCGCCGGCTGTTCCATCATTGGCAGCGCAGCGCGCTTCGGCGGCGGAGCAGCGGACTGCGCGGCTTTCGCCTGACTCGCGTCTTTCACGTCCACCCGCACGTCGGTCACACCGTCAACAGCTTCGAGTGCTTGGCGAACGCTTCGGGCGATCGTCGCATCATCGTTCGCCGCGAGGAGCAGCGTGAGGCGAACTTTGCCATCAGTGGTGGTCGCGACGTCGCACACCTGACCGGACGACAGCACATTAGTGCGGGTCCGCGGATTCTTCACCGCGGTGAGGGCGCGATCTATTCTGGTAGTGAGGGCTTCAGGCATACACGGAATCTAACGAACGATTACGGCGTCCCTGTAGCTATCATAACCCGCGCCGCGATCAATACCCGCTCGCGCACTGCATCAACGGTCCCTGAGACCAAGGCGCCTGCAGCACGCGCGTGCCCTCCGCCCCCGAATTGTTTGGCCAGCGCATTCACATCAACTCCGCGCACGGAGCGAAATGAGATCTTCACCTTTCCATGTCCCAGGTCGCGGAACAGGAGCGCCAGTCGCGTACCCGCCAGCGACCGCGGATACTCCGCGATCCCGTCCAGATCTTCGCTGGTGACGCCATACAGCTCCAGTGCACCCGCCGCGATCGTCACCCACGCAATGCCGTTGGCGTCGTCCACTCCGAGCGATGCCAGCGCGTCGCGCAACAGCCCAAGCCGCCCTCGCGGCACCGAGGCATAGATACGCCGGTACATCTCCTCCGGGTCAACCCCCGCCGCCAGGAGCCGTGACGCAATCGCATGGCAGCGCGGCGACGTGTTGCTGAAGCGAAATCCGCCGGTGTCAGTCAATATCGCGGTATAGAGCGCGGTGGCGATCGGGGCCGTGATGGTCAAACCCAATGTCGCCGCAAAATCGTAAATCAGTTCGCCGGTCGCGCACGCGGTAACATCAGTAACCATGATCGGGCCCGGCGGCTCTTCACCCGGGAGATGATGGTCGATGACGAGCGGTGGGACCTTGAGCGCCCGCACCGCGTCGGCGAGGTTGCCCAACCGCCGCACATCACTGATATCCAACACGATCAACCGATCAATGCTCTGGAGCGCGCCAGCGCCTTCGCTCGTGCGGTCGCGCACCGCGGCGGTGCCGTCGCCGAGCAGGTAGTTATACATCGTCGGCCACGGCGTTGGGTTCGCGATGTGCGCATCGATCCCCATTTGGCCGAGTAGCCCCGCAAGCGCGGATTCGGATCCGCAGCCATCACCGTCGGCATTGATATGGGTCGACAGCGCCACGCGTTGCCCTCGCACCAACTCGGCGGCGAGATGCTCAATAGCCTCGCGCCTGGCGGCCGGTACTTGAATCGGGTCGTCCGTAAGATTCTGAGTCATGCGCGCAAGAGAAGAAAAGACAGCGGCGCCCGGACAGTGTCCGGGCGCCGCCTAAAGATACTCGTCGTTATTCCCAGACGCTGTTACGCGCCTTCCTTTTCTAACAGGGAGTGGCTCTTGCCGTAACCGAAATACAAGACGAGTCCGATCGCCAACCAAACGCCGAGCCGGGCCCAATTGGTCCACCCGAGCCCATAGATCATCGCGCCGCATGTGATAATGCCGAGTGTACACACGACCGGTACCGCCGGTACCCGGAACGCACGGTGCAGTTCGGGGCGGCGGCGGCGCAGAATCCAAACGCCGGCACACACGAGAATAAAGGCGAACAGCGTCCCGATGCTCGTCATTTCTCCGACAATGCTGTCCGGCAGGAATCCGGCGAACAACGACGTGAAAACGAAGAACAGCATGTTCGACTTCCACGGCGTGCGGAACTTCGGATGCACGTCCGAAAAGATTTTCGGTACGAGTCCGTCGCGGCTCATCGAATAGAACACGCGGGACTGGCCGAGCAGCATCACGAGGATCACCGAACTGAACCCGGCAAGAATCGCCACGGTGACGAGCTTGGCAAGCCAGCCGTAACCGATCATGTACTTTTGAATCGCGTAGGCAACAGAGGCTTCGCCACCAGCGCCGCGGAAATCTTCGACCGTGGCAACGCCGCTGAGCACGTGAGCAAAGAGCACATAGAGAATCGTGCAAATCACGAGTGAGCCGAGAATGCCAATGGGCATGTCGCGCGATGGATTCTTTGCTTCCTGCGCGGCAGTAGAGACGGCGTCAAATCCGATATAGGCAAAGAACACCACACCGGCCGCGCCAAGGATGCCCATGACGCCGCCGTATGCGTGCGTGACACCCAGTGCAGTGGTGTACGTCGTCGGTGCCGGGATGTACGGGACATGGTTGGCCGG
>JANYKA010000072.1 GCA_025358315.1 Gemmatimonadota bacterium
CGCACGTCGACGAGCCAACCCAGCTCAAGGCTGGACTCTACGGTGCGTTTATTGTCTTGCCGGCGGGCGCGGCAACGCGCGACGCTTCCGAGCGCTTGTGGATTCTCACGGAGGCAGGCCTCGAGCAGCCGGATTTGCCTCGTAATGCCCAAGGTATTCAACAGGGTGTCACGCTTGACGTTGGTGTCACACATCGCCTGCGAATCGTCAGTATCCCGGCCGTGTCGCCGATGCAGGTGCGTTTGTTGCGCGATACGACGACACTGCGTTGGCGGCCAATAGCGAAGGATGGAGCGGACTTGCTGGCGGCTCAAGCCGTGGAGCGTCCGGCGATCAGCATCTTCGGGGCCGGTGAGACACAGGACGTGGAAGTGCGCCTGATGCATGCCGAAACATTGACGCTGGAAATTGCACTCCTTCCGGCAAGGAAGATCGTGTTTCGAATTCCGGTGATCGTACGGTGACTGCAATGAAGATCCGGACGATCGTCGTCAACGACCTCATGCAGCATAGCTACAGCTACCAGCTCACTGAGCCGGTCGGTCGCAGTTTCGATCCGGGTTTCCACCCCGACCTCTCGCCGTCCGAGTTGCTTGCGCTGGGCGTCTTCGGCGGCAAGTACATGACGGACTGCCGCGCCGAATTTCCGGCGACGTGGTTCCGCCGCGCCAAGCTCTCCCCGGAACGGCGCAACCCAACACTCAACTTCTTCGGTGTGGATGCCTCCCAATCCCTCGCCGAATGGCGCAAGAAAGGATGGATCTATCGCGGAGATCCGCGTGGTTGGTTTCAATGGTATTGCCGCTACTATATGGGACGTCGTTGTGAGGACGACGATCGGCAGATCCGGCGTTGGCGTCAGATGACGCGACACGTGGCGCAGGTCAAACAGGGGTGCACGCCCGGCGATCTCGAGTGCCGGCCCCGTCAGCGTCAGGCGTTGTTGCATTGGGCGTACGACAGCCGAAAAATCTAGGGCAGGGCCCTTCAACTGTATTGCACTCCCTCGCGTAGTGTACCATCCGCCCAAATCGTGAGGACTGATCACCGATGTTGCTTATGCGCCGACTTTCATTCGCTGTTCTGACCGCCGTCATTTTCCCCGTGTGTCTTGCCGCCCAGGGTGGGCGCGGAGCAGGCGAGCCACCAAAGAATCTCCAGGTTCTGCCCAAAGAATCGTCGCGCCAAGATGTGCTCAACGTGATGCGCACATTCACGGCCGGACTCGGTGTGGCCTGTGAATACTGTCACGCCGAGGCGCCGGGGGCCGCAACCGGCGGTGGCGGACGTGGCGGGCCGCCGCTCGATTTTTCGCTCGACACGAAAGATCAAAAGAAGACGGCGCGCGAAATGCTGAAAATGGTGAACGACATCAACGGCCGATATCTGCCGGGGATGGGGCGCACGATCGGCGACCGGAATCGCGTTTGGTGCGAGACCTGCCATCACGGACTCTCCAAACCGCAGACCCTCCGCGCCGCACTCGCCGGCGCAGTCGAAGCCCAGGGTGCCGATTCGGCCACAGCGCTGTATCGTGACCTGCGCACCCGCTACTACGGATCGGCGGCGTACGACTTCAGTGAGCGTGCACTTCCGATAGCGGCCGACGAACTCGCTCGAGCGAATCAGCGGCCGGCCGCGCTCTCCATGCTCAAACTCAATTTGGAATTCTACTCCCAGTCGGCCGTGACATATCAATCCATCGCCCAGCTCTCACTGCAGAGCGGTGATACCACGGGTGCGCTTGACGCGCTAAAGAAAGCCATCGCGCTGCAACCCAACAATCCGCAGCTCCAGCAAATACTACAGCGCATTGGCAAACCGCTGCCGCCTCAGTAGCTGAAGTAACCGATGCGGGTGATTCTATTCGGTGCGACTGGAATGGTGGGAGCCGGGGCACTGATCGAGTGCCTTGCCGACAACCGGGTGACCGCGATCGTCTCCGTATCGCGCCGGCCAACGAGCCTCACGCACCCGAAGCTGCGCGAAGTGTTACATAGTGATTTTTTCAACTACTCGGCAATCCAATCCGAGTTCGCCGCGGCCGACGCGTGTTTCTTTGCGCTCGGCGTGTCAGCGGTGGGCAAGAGTGAGGCAGACTATTCCCATTTGACGTTTGATCTGACAATGGCGGCGGCGACGGCCATCGTTTCCGAATGCCCACAGGCAACATTCAGTTATGTGTCGGGGACTGGCACCGACAGCACCGAACATGGACGGGTGATGTGGGCGCGGGTGAAAGGCAAGACGGAAAACGCGCTATTGGCTCTCCCCTTCCGTGCCGCGTTTATGTTTCGTCCCGGATTCATTCAGCCAATGAAGGGCGTCCAGTCGAGTTTTCGATTGTACCGAGCGGCGTATGTCGTGACATCACCGTTTTTTTCACTCATCCGAACGCTCTTTCCGCGGTTCGTCACCACGAGCGAGAATGTTGGACGGGCGCTGATCAATGTGTCGGATACCGGATAT
This sequence comes from Gemmatimonadota bacterium, assembly GCA_025358315.1. Taxonomy (GTDB): domain Bacteria; phylum Gemmatimonadota; class Gemmatimonadetes; order Gemmatimonadales; family Gemmatimonadaceae; genus Fen-1231. The sequence continues at coordinate 2,470 of JANYKA010000072.1, forward strand.
CCGAAAAGAATTCTGGAAAGTGACGACATCAATCGCGCTAGCGGCTGATCCTATCGGCACACCGGATACGCTGGATCGGCGCCGGAAATCGCCGGGCGCGATTTTCGATTCGCGATCGCCAGCATGACATCATGCACGAATCGCCCCAGGCGGGCGGCGTGGTCATAGTCGATGTACTCGGCTTCGTCTGTCACTTGGTGATAATCCTGCGCGTAGCCGAGTGAGAAGTACGTCACCGGAATGTTGTGGTGGACGTAATTCACCTGGTCGCTGCGACAAAAGCGGTTCATCGGATTAGCGAGCACATCCCACGTTTTGTCAATCGCCATAGTTTCGGCGCGGGTGGCGTTGACCGAATCGATGATATCGCCGAACTCCCGTGAGTAGCGTCGGGCACCGAGCGTCTGCACGGACGTTGGGCCGCCAAACTTCACGTCGCTCACTTTACCTTTTCCCACCATGTCCATGTTGTGAGCAGCGACGATCGACGCGAGTGGAACCGTCGGGTGATCGGTGAACCACTTGGAGCCCAGCAGTCCGGACTCCTCCCCGGTGTGTGACACAAAAATGATCGACCGCGCCGGTTTCTCGGTGGCAAATCGCTCGGCGATCTCCAGCAGCACCGCCGTGCCGGAGCCGTCGTCATCCGCACCATTCATGATCGAGTCACGGCGCGGTGGACGGATAGTTCGTGCACGGGCAATCAAGGAATCAATCGCATGCTGTTGCACGGCGGTCGGGCGGCACACGGGATCGTTGGCACCCTGTCGCCGCGTGACCATGTTCACGGCGCGAAGCGAGTCGTGATCGACGGCGACCGGATTCACTCCGTTGTGATCGTTGTGGGCGCTCACGAGCACATATTCGGCGGCGCGAGTTGGATCAGTGCCTGGCAAGACGGCGATGACATTTCGCGCCGCGGTATTCGACATTCGCCATGCGTAGTTCCATTGCGCCGTTACGGGCTGGCCGGCCTGGCCGACGGTGAGTTGGTCCGTAGACTTGCCAAATAAGTTTTCGGCGACGGCTGTCGAAATTATTGCGCCGCTTGGTGCCGCCGACGCGGCAGGTTGCATGGCGCTGCGCCCAGTGAATGCCGTGTTGATGGTGTTCAACGAAGTGCCATCAAGCGCCACAAACAAGATGGCCACGGCGCCGGCAGCCAGTGGGCGTCTGTCGCGCACGGCCGCGCCGCCACGGGCGCCACCACGGCCACCGCGGCCGGCGATACTGTCTGCTCGAATCGCGGCCTCGACTGCAGCCGCGGCCGCCGCACCAAACGTGTCGGGCACCGAGTCACAGCGCAGCTCGGCGCCACCGCCACGCACTGCCGGCGGTGCCGGTGCACCAATGAATACCGCTACCTTTCCATTGAAGAGTGCAGGGTCCAACGCGACGGTGGAATCGCCCCAGCGTCCCGCAAAGACCGTCGGCACGTTGTTTAAATCGGCCTTGGCACCAAGCCCGTTTGCCGCGGCAGGCACCACCGGAATCCAGTCGCGTTTGGCTACCAGAGGCATTCCAGCAGTAGCGAAACGAGATGTCGCGCTATCGAAACCGATGGGGCCGAAGGCAAGTTCCTGAAAGTAGGTGCCGTTTTCGCCTGCCGGCTTGAGGCCGAGCCGCCTGAACTCTCGGGCGACATATTCAGTCGCCTTGTAGTTGCCGATCTCACCAACCCGGCGGCCCATCATCGAGTCGTCGGCGATCTGGTAAAGCCTCGTGCGAAGGTCGTTCGCCGTGATGGCCGGACGGGTCGGCCGCGGCGCCCACGTGCGGGGACCTTCATCGGGCCAAACGGTTCGTGTCGCGGCCGGCTTTTTGGCCGTGGTTGTGGGACTGGTCTGAGCGACGCCAATCGACGCGACGCCAAGGAAGCAAACGAGGACAGTGGTGATGCGCGGCACGTTTTAACTCCTGGCAAAATGAGCTCTCGCTACTGGCAGAGCGTAGTGCGAGCCAACTCGGGCACCTAGCTGCATATTATTTCTGTCTTGCGGCGTCTCTTCTCTCATGCGGACCCTACAATGTTGCGATCGAATCGTGGAATGCTGTTCTGCGGACTTCTAGCTGTCGCTGTCTCCGCCCCCGGGTGCCGATCGCGGGGCACAATGGAAAACGAACCGGTGCCGTCCGAAGCCCTCGCGGCAATTGATACCGCTACCCTGATGAACCATATACGCGTGCTTGCCGCCGACTCGTTGATGGGCCGCCTCCCCGGTTCCGCTGGCGAGGAGAAGACCGTGGCGTATCTCGAGGGCCAGTTTAAGGCGCTGGGGCTCAAAGCCGGCAATACCGACGGCACCTATATCCAGAAGGTCCCACTCGTTGGTATTACCGTAAAGGGCACGCCGACTCTCACCTTTGCCAAGGGCAGCATAAAGCAGACGCTCAAGTGGCGTGAGGACTACGTCGCGTGGACCAAGCATGTTGCACCGTCGGCGAGCCTCGACAAATCCGATATGGTGTTCGTTGGGTATGGCATCGAAGCCCCTGAGTACAAGTGGGATGACTTCAAAGGCGTGGACGTCACTGGCAAGACACTGGTGATGCTGGTGAACGATCCGCCACTCGCTGATACCACGCAGTTCGGCGGTAAGCGAATGACCTACTACGGCCGCTGGACCTACAAGTATGAGCAGGGCATGCGTCACCACGCGGCGGCGGTACTGCTTGTCCACGAGACGGATCGCGCCGGATATCCGTTCGCTATCGTTCAAGGAAAGGCCAGTGAGCAATTCGACCTAGTGACGCCAGACCAAAACATGGGCCGGAGCGCTGTCGAAGGTTGGATTGCCCTAGATCAAGCGAAATCGCTATTTGCGATGGCCGGTCAAAATTTTGATTCGCTCAACGCCCACGCAGCAACCCGGCAATTTGCGCCGGTGCCGCTCGGCGTTACGGCAAGCCTCACGCTCGACAATGCGCTGCATACGATTGACTCACGCAATGTCATTGCACGATTGGACGGCAGTGATCCCAAGCTGAAAAATGAATATGTGATCTACACTGCTCACTGGGATCACTTCGGTGTTGGCGAGAAAGTGAATGGCGATTCGATCTACAATGGCGCACGGGACAATGCGAGCGGAGTGGCCGGTCTGCTCGATATCGCCAAGGCGTTCGTGGCGATGAAGACTCCTCCCAAACGGTCGATTCTCTTTCTTTCCGTCACGTCAGAGGAGCAGGGGCTGCTCGGTTCGCAGTACTATGCGACGACACCGATCTATCCACTGTCGAAAACGCTGGCGAATATCAATATGGACGAGCTCAACGTGTGGGGGTCGAGCACGGATCTGACCGTGATTGGACTCGGCGCATCGGACCTCGATGATTACGCGAAAGTGGCCGCGGCAGAACAGGGGCGCACGCTGCGACCCGACGCGGAACCGGAAAAGGGATTCTACTATCGTTCGGACCATTTCAATTTTGCCAAACTCGGCGTCCCGGCATTTTATGCTGAGAGCGGGATTGAATTCATCGGAAAGCCAGCCGCTTTCGGGATGGAGAAGCGTCAGGAGTACGACACGAAACATTACCACACCCCACAGGATGAGATTTTCGCGTGGTGGGATCTCACCGGTGCAGTGCTCGACTTAAAATTATTTCTCACCATGGGCTACCGCGTGGCGAATACGGTGCGGTTCCCGGAGTGGAGTGTGGGTAATGAATTCCGTGCGGCTCACGAAAAGCAATTAAAGCCGTAGAGCTGGTGATGTCCGCGCCCGTCAGGTCAGTTCGCAACACTCAGGAGGCAAAGATGGCGAAGAACATTTATCAGTCGGCGGTGATTAACGGCGCGCCGAAGGACGTGTATGAGATGCTGATGGACTCCAAGAAGCACGCGCGTTTCACCGGCGCACCGGCGCGGATCGGCCGTGCCGAAGGGGCCCTGTTCAGTGCATATGGCGGGCATCTTGTCGGGCGAACGATCGAAGCAGTGCCGGCAAAGCGGCTCGTGCAGGCTTGGCGCGGCGCCGACTGGCCAGCTGGCGCATATTCGATCGCGACGTTCGAGTTCTCGGCGCTGGCGGGAGGGAAGACGAAGCTTACATTCACACAATTCGGTGTGCCCGATGCGAATGTGAAGTCCATTCGCAATGGTTGGCGCACGTATTATTGGAAACCGCTGATGGCGGCATTTTCACATTCCTGAGGAGATAACGTGCGGAATATGACATCACTACTGGCGAGCGGAATTGCGATTGCGGCTCTGGCCGTTGGCGCGCAGGCGCAGAAAATGGCGCAGATCGGGATGGGTGAGGGTGGGAGCCCGCACGTGAAGACCGAGTGGATGGTCGGTGGCGCGCATATCGCGATCACTTACGGTCGCCCGTATCTGAAGGGCCGTGCCGAGTCGACCATGATGCCGGCCGGCCTGCCATGGCGAACCGGGGCCGATGAAGCGACCGTGATAACTTCCGACAAATCGCTGACGTTTGGGACAGTCACGTTGCCAGCGGGGAGCTACACGATCAACACACAGCCGGGCGACAGGGAATGGATGCTCCTCCTTGGCACTCTCAAGAGCGCCGGCCAATGGGGCGTGCCGTACGTTCCCGTTCTCGAACTTGGTCGTGTACCGATGTCACTCGGGCGGACGGCATTAGTCGAGCAGGTGACGTATTCAATAGACAAGTCTGCCAATGGCGCGACATTAAGAATTGAGTGGGGCACGGTCAGCGTCAGCACGCCGTTTACCATTGGATCGTAGGACGTTGCTCACTGCGATCCCGGTGCAGGAACCACCAATTCTATCCATCCGATGAGTGACCAACCCGAGAAGAACAAGCAGACCGCGAAAGACTTCTACGATCTGATGTTCAATCAGTGCCAGCCGGCCCAAGCGGTCGCCCTGTATGTCGGCAACAGCTATACGCAGCACAACCCGATGGTTGCCGACGGCAAGCAACCGTTCATCGATTATTTCGAGCGGATGGCACGCGAGTATCCAGGAAAGCGCGTGCACTTCCGGCGGGCAATTGCCGAGGGCAACTACGTGGTATTGCACTGCTATCAGGAATGGCCCGGTGACGCGCCGTGGGCCGGTATCGATATTTTCCGGTTCGATGAACACGGAAAAGTCGTCGAACATTGGGATGTGCTGCAGAAAGTGCCGGAATCATCGGCGAATTCCAATACGATGTTCTAAGGCACCAACGTTGAGAAAAAACTGCTCTGCCACGGTACCACGTTGAGAAAAACTGCTCTGCCACGGTACCACGTTGAGAAAAACTGCCTTGCCACGGTACCACGTTGAGAAAAAACTGCTTTGCCACGGATTACGCGGATTTTGAGCGGATCAACACGGATCAAACTTGGGGGAACTGCAACAGCGCGATCGAGCTCCGCGTGACGCGCGTCGGTGTTGTTACCCTAAGCGTTACCCGTGTAAATCCGTGTTCATCCGTGTAAATCCGTGATTAAGCCGTTTTTCCTTTCCTGTGGTGCCCAAGCATAGGAAAAAAAACTGCTTTGCCACGGATTACGCGGATTTTGAAGCGGATCAACACGGATCAAACTTGGGGGAACTGCAACAGCAGCGCACTCGACCCCCGCGTGACGCGCGTCGTTGTCGTTCCCCCAGAAGTTCTCCGTGTAAATCCGCTGTTGATCTGTGTAAATCCGTGATTAAGCCGTTTTTCCTTTCCAGTTGTGCCCAAGCATAGGAAAAAAAACTGCTTTGCCACGGATTACACGGATCTAGAGCGGATCAACACGGATCAAACTTGGGGGAACTGCACCAGCCGCGCGCGCAGGCGCCGATGATTTACTTTCGGCGCGACGCCACGAATGCCTTCGCCTGCTGACCGACGATCTCCACCAAGTTCCCGATCGCCGCGTTCACGTCGATGAGATGCAACCCCCAATCGGCCTGAACCTGGCCGCCAATGATCACATCGCCGGTCAATGTGTTGGTGCGCGGGCCTGTCGAAACGGGATGCACGGTGATCGCTAGAAACGACCCGTTCGCACTGGTAACGCATTCCGCCGAGAGCATTCCGGGGACACTCACCTGAGGCGAGGTGATGGACTGCGG
>JANYKA010000081.1 GCA_025358315.1 Gemmatimonadota bacterium
GATGTTCATCGCGACTTCGGTGCGCAGGGCACCTTCGACGCGGACGCTCTTTTCGATTTCCTGACGGAGCTTGTTGACGTCGGCGTCAGTCAGGTCCTTGATGCGCTGTTCCGGATTGATGCCGGCGGCCTCGATGAGACGACGCGCCGTCGCACGGCCAATGCCAAAGATGTAGGTAAGTCCGATCTCGACCTTTTTTTCGCGCGGGAGATCGACGCCTGAGATACGTGCCATGGATTAGCCCTGCCGCTGCTTATGCTTTGGATTGCGCTTGCACATAATGCGAATCACTCCACGGCGGCTGACCACCTTGCAGTGTTCACAGATTGGCTTCACGCTGCTGCGTACTTTCACGAGGACTCCACAAGGGCAGTAAAGAACGGAAATCATTGCCTAGCCCCATTTTGGGGACAGTCTGTAAGAATAGTCGGGGGGACCCCTTGACACAAGTGCCGGTACTGACGTGTACACACTGCCTCAAAAGGACGTGCAGGGGGCAACGTTCAACGTACAAGGCGCCTACAGAGCGGGCGGCGGGCAGCGTAAGCCGCCTACAGAGCGGGCGGCGTTTTAACTGAGCTCTGCCAAGACCCTTTGCAGCGCTGCGGCGGGGTCGCGGGCGGAGGTAACGGCCCGGCCCACAATGATATACGCTGCTCCATTGGCTGCGGCTGCGGCGGGGGTGACAATGCGCAACTGATCATTCGCGGCATCACCGGTCATTCTGATCCCCGGCACGAGCGGACTGAGCCGATCACCAAACGTGCGACGGACAGCCGCCACCTCTCCGCCGGAGGTTACGACTCCGTGCGCCCCGGCCTCGGCCGCGATCGCAGATAGCCGCAGCACTTCGGCTTCCACCGTCACCTGCGGGCGACCTAGGGCCGCGCCGTATTCGGTCGAATCCATTGACGTCAATACAGTAACCACCAACACGCCCGTCGCGTCGCCGGCTCCTTCGACTGCCGCACGCACCATCGCAGCGCCGCCCAATCCGTGCACCGTCAACAGTTGAACGTTCATGCGCCGCGCGCTTTCCGCAGCGCGAAGAACGGTGTTCGGAATATCATGAAGTTTCAAATCCAAAAACACCCGCTTCCCCTGCGCGTGTAACCACTCCACCACACGCGGGCCTGCTGCCGTAAACAACTGCAACCCGACTTTGAAAAACTCCGCCTGTGGTCCGACGCGCGTCACCATCGCCTGCGCTTCTGGCAGCGAAGCGACATCAAGGGCGACAATGGCGATCGGGGACGACGGTGTGACCACTTTATTCATGTTGGCCAATTTAGCGCGCCAACCAACTCCGAGAGTCTCGATACTTCATGCCCCTCGCACCAGCGGGCCAGTGCTCGCACAATGCGCTCCGGCGTGCGCGGATTGGCCAGTGCCGCCGTGCCGACTGCGACAAGCGACGCGCCCGCCAGGATGTATTGGAGCGCATCCTCGGCCGTCGCCACGCCACCCACGCCGATGATCGGCACACGCACCGCGTTGCGCACTTTCCAGGTCGCGAGCACGCCAACCGGACGAAGCCCGGCCCCACTCACTCCACCCGTTCCGAAGCCGAGTGCGGGGCGGCGATGCTCCGTATCAATCACCAGTCCGGGTATTGTATTGATGACGGTGATGCCATCAGCACCCGCGTCAACGGCGCGACGCGCCGTCTCGCCGACATCCGCAAGCGTTGGCGACAACTTCACGAACAGCGGCCGTTTGGTCGCCGCACGGGCCCGACTCACGACCGTGGCAAGTGCCACCGGATCGGCGCCGAACTCGAGGCCGCCGGCCCGCGTGTTTGGGCAACTCACATTGAGTTCGTATGCGGAAATCCCTGCAGACGCATCGAGCGCCGCGACCACTTCACCGAAATCCTCGGGCACGCGTCCGATGACATTCACGAGGACGCGGGCGGCGTGCAGTTGGTGCTCCAGCCACGGAAGGTGATCGCGTTTGACTTCGTCCACGCCGGGATTCGCGAGCCCAACGGCGTTGATCATTCCACCATCGAAATCGGCGACCCGTGGAGACGGCGCTCCACTGCGGGGCTCAAGACTCACGGCCTTTGTCACGACGCCGCCGAGTGCGTCGAGCGCCATCACATCATCCAGCTCGCGACCATAGGCGGCCGTCCCTGCCGCGAGGAGAATCGGATTTTGAAAACGCAGACCAGCGACGTCGATCTCCAATGGGCGCCCAGCGCTCATCGGGGAGCGCCCGGGCCGGACCGACCGGCCGCGACATTGGCGGATGAAGACGCGGACGACCGCCGATCGAAGTGAGCAAGATATTCCATCGCCCCGTCGGCAATCGCATTCGCGATCTGAAACTGGCCGTCGGCGCTCGAAATCCACGCGGCCTCGGCCGGGTTGGTGCCAAACCCGATTTCCACGAGCACCGACGGCATGAATGCCGTCACCAGTACGATGAATCCCGCCTGCTTGACGCCGCGGCTTGGGCCGGGATGAATTTTTCTCAACTGCCCCTGAATCGTCTGCGCGAGATCGCTGGACTCGCGGAGATGCTCATTCTGCATCATGTCATTCAGCAGGAAGGTCAACGGGTTGTCGCGGTCGCCGCTGCTGCGCGTGTCAAATCGCGCCGAGGCGTTTTCCATTCTGGCGACGCGGCGTTCGTCTTCGGTTTTCGCTTCCGCCAGAAAATAGGTTTCGTATCCGCGGGCGCCACCGGGGTCTTTCCATCCGGTATTGGCAGCATTCACATGCACCGAAATAAACAGGTCACCCCGGGCCTCATTGGCGATTTTGCCTTGATCGCCGAGGGTGACGAGCGTGTCGGTTTTTCGCGTCATCACCACCGTCATGCCCCGCGACTCAAGATCGGCGGCAAGTTTCTTTGCCACAGCCAGAGTAATGTTTTTTTCGTAAATAGGCGGACCACCGCCAATCGGGCCGTGCATGCCGTTGTCGCGGCCACCGTGTCCAGCGTCGACGACGATGGTACGGCGCGCCGGCCGGGGTCGCACCGTGGCGGACTCGGGGGCAAATGCACTCAGCGCGGCCACGACCATCAAGACTGCGGCGGTCATCGGTGCACCTTCACGGCGCGGGCCATCTCGCGCTTGTCGTCGGCTTCGCGCATCGCGGCCCGCTTATCGTGGCTCTTTTTGCCGCGCCCGAGCGCGAGCCGCACTTTGGCGCGTCCGTTCTTGAAATAGATCTCCGTCGCCACCAGCGTCAGTCCTTGCCGTTCGACGGCGCCAATCAACCGACGAATCTCCCGGCCATGCATCAACAGTTTGCGAGTGCGCGTCGCTTCGTGATTGAACCGGTTCCCCTGCTCATACGGCGCGATGTGCAGATTCAGCAGCCAGACTTCGCCGTCTTTGATAATGCCGTACGCGTCGCCGATTGTCGCCTTGCCGTTGCGCAACGATTTCACTTCGGTGCCCGTGAGCACAATACCGGTCTCCCAACTGTCGATGATCTCATAGTCGAATCGCGCGCGACGATTGCGCGCGACCGGCTCGATCGCATCGGGGACTGGAGTTGTGTCAGCGGCTTTTGGCATTTCGTGGTATCGCAACGTTGATGCGGGACGGCGGCGCTCGGAGGGGGCGAAGCGCAACATAAGAGACTGCGTTACCCCTCGACAACAGACGACTCGGACGGCCTTGGGTATCGGCGGCCGGGGGGTTAGTTTCCCCGTGCAACGGTACGCCGGAGTGGTGAAACTGGTAGACGCGCTGGCTTCAGGAGCCAGTGGGCGCAAGCCCGTGGGGGTTCGAGTCCCCCCTTCGGCACTGCAAGAAGAGAGGCCGGGACAATGTCCCGGCCTCTCTTCTTTCCATTTTCTTCCAAATTGGTCCGCATTCTGTCCAACAGCGCAATTTAGCGTGCGTTGGCTTCCGAGGGCGGAATGTGCTCTGGCAGGTTCGCCGCTCCATAGACTTGGCGCAGCGCGTTGTTTGCTTCAGCGGCGTACGTCGCCACCAGCTCGACGGCACGCGGCAGTGGCGCGCCGGCACTGCGGGCGCCATCTGAAGCGAAGGCCAGTAACACCCGACCGAGCCGTTCCCCGCTGCCCACCAGACCACCGCGGGTGGCGAACGCTTCGCGGTAAGCCGACAGCCGATCGTTGAACTGACGTTCGGCCAGCGCTTGCATACCGGTTTCGATGCGCGTGTCGGCGGCAAGCACAACGCCGAGCGCGGCCACGACGTCAGAGCCCGTTTGATCGTCCAGGGCATCGCGTTCGGCGGCGAGCACAGCGAGCGCCGTTCGCGCATATCGCAGCTCCCATCGCGCATGATCGGCATCGCCTTCGGCGGCGGCCTGGGCCAGCCACGTAACATCGGACTCAGCCGGTTCGACGCGCACCGCGACCAAATACGCGTTGGCCTTGCGCACGCGTTCGCGCTGGGCGTGCCACGGCGGGGTCAGCGGAATCAACATCGGGATGAATCGGCCTAGCCGTGTATCAGCACAGGCAACCCGACGCGTTGACGCACCTGCGCCTCCGATTCCAGCAAGTCGGAGAGGTGCACGCTGTCGAGGACTTCATCGATCCGGCGCTGCAACATCATCCACACTGGCCGCACGCTGCATTCGTGTGCGGTGGAACAGCGCACTTCATCCACCGGATGGCTCTCACAATGCAGGTCGAATGTCACCAGCTCGGCCGCCGAAATAATTTCCCGAACGGTGATCTCGCTCGACGGACGGGCCAACGCGTACCCACCCTTGGCCCCGCGCGTGCTGACCACAATGTCCGCACGGCGCATGCGCAACAGGATCTGCTCGACATAGTCTGCCGGCAGTTTCTCGCGCGCCGCAATGTCACGACCGGTGACCGGACCTTCGTCGGCCCGGCGGGCAAGATGCAACGCACAGATGACGCCATATTCAGCCCACGTGGTTATCCGCATGCTAGGAGTCTATGGGGAACGGCAGCCCCGTGGAAGGGCTTTGGACGCTTAGGCCTTATCAGTCCCCGGCACGCCGATGTCGGTCATTCTCCTGAGATCCAGCACCTCATCCAGTTCGGCCTGTGGAAGAATTTTCTCGCGTTCCGCGAGATGGCGGATCAGCTCCCCACTCTTCACCGACTCCTTGGCCAGCTCGGCGGCTTTCGCATAGCCGATGCGCGGCGCGAGCGCCGTCGCCAGCGCCGCTGATCGCTCCACCCAGTAGGCACATTGGGCCTCGTTCGCTTCGATGCCGCGGGCGCAACGTTCGTCGAGCGCAATAATGGCGTTGGCAAGAATCCGCATCGAGAACAGCACATTGTGCGCAATCACCGGCATCATCACGTTCAACTCGAGCTGTCCGTGCTCGCACGCAATCGCCACCGTTGTATCATTGCCGATCACTTGAAAGCAGACCTGGTTCACCATCTCGGGCACGGACGGATTCACCTTGCCCGGCATGATCGACGAGCCGGGCTGTACAGCCGGCAGGATGATCTCGTCGAGCCCCGTCCGCGGGCCGCTGGCCATCAGCCGTAAATCGCTGGCGATCTTGGACAGGTCGAGCGCCAGCGTGCGCAGGGAGGCACTGAATGCGGCGACGTCGCCCATCGACTGCATCAGTTGCACGCGGTCATTGCCGACGCGCAGCGGCAGCCCCGTGTCGGCGCGCAAATGTCCGACGATGCGCGCCGGATAAGCCGCTTCGGCGTTCACACCGGTACCGACCGCCGTTCCGCCGATACCAAGATCGCGCAGATAATCGGACGACTCCAGGACGCGGCGCAGCGCGCGCTCCAGCGTCCCCGACCATGCCCGAAATTCCTGCCCGAGGCGGATCGGCATGGCGTCCTGCAGGTGCGTACGGCCGGCCTTCACGATGTGATCGAACGCTTCCCCTTTCTTGGCGAGCGTTCCGCTGAGGGCGTGCACGGCAGCGGCAAATGGCGCGAGTTCGGCAAGCGCGGCGAGGCGGATCGCGGTCGGAATCACATCATTGGTGGACTGCGCCATATTGACGTGATCATTCGGATGCACCGGCGCATACGCACCGCGCGGTGCGCCCAACAGTTCGTTTGCGCGATTCGCGAGCACTTCGTTGACGTTCATGTTGTGCGATGTGCCGGCACCGGCCTGATATACATCGACGACGAATTGGTCTCGGTGTTGGCCGGCGAGTACTTCGTCCGCCGCTTTCACAATCGCATCGGCGAGTCGCGCATCAAGGCGCCCGGTGTCGCGGTGCGTCAGAGCGGCTGCACGTTTTATGCGCACAACGGCGTCAACAAATGACGCCAGCGGCCGCAATCCACTGATCGGAAAATTGTTGACCGCCCGCAGCGTCTGGACGCCATAGAGCGCCTCCGACGGCACCTCGAGCACCCCGAGCGGGTCACGCTCCGGCCGCGTCATGGCGCGGTGGGAGTTGGCACGGTGAATGTCGACACAATATTGATAAAATTATTTCCCGACGGCGATGACACCACCGTGCGCAGGCGTTGTACCGAAAACGTCTGCTGCGTCGCGTTCGCATAGACGTTCGAGATATTGATCGGGAGCAAGAAGAACCCATCATCGCGCACGACGCAGGAAATCTGCTGGGTGATCGTCGCGCTACCGCTTGGCGCATACCGCAGGGAAATCAGCATCGCCGAATTCGTGTCCGCCGGCAACGACCAGGTAATCGGGATTCCGGTTGAGGCCTTCGTCAAATCGATCGGCCCAAGCGTAAAGGCTTCGGCCGTGCGGCCGGTGACCGTGTATGCCGGATACCCATTGGCGTTTCCCTGAATGACAAATTTCACAGAATCGCCGGGGGTAAAAGCAATGCCGGTCGCGGTGAGCAGTCGGTACGTAAAGTTCCTTAAAGAGGTGACCTTCAGTGAGTCCGTATGGCCAGACACGGTCGTGGCAATTCCACCGCCGGCGAGCGCCGGAGCGCCGGCGGTCGAGAACGACGTTGTGAACGTGGGATCGAACGCCGAGAATCCGCAATTGTCCGGACGATTCCGGGCATTCAGAAAGGTCGCGCCCGTCACCTTATAAAAGTTGGCCAATGGCGTCGTGATGTAGCCGCGCGGCGTGGATGTGGCACCAAGTACGATCACCCCAATCGCCGTCAGGCCGGCGTCGGGACCGGTCGCAGGATTACACGCCGTAAGTCCGGCACTCAGGAACACGGTGGTGGCAAGCACTAGGAATCGCGTGGTCATTGGTCAGGTCAGCGGAATGGACGCCGATGCGTGGCTGCGACGGCGCAGCGCGACAACGAGAAATCCCAGCGAGATGGCGAGGGCAAGCATAGCGACAGCCAGCCCTCCAATGCTATACCCATGAAGGAGGCCAAAGGCCACACGACGGGCGTCATCGGCCGGCAAGGCGTCCACCGGACCGCCGATTTCGACGCGCAGCCGGGCGATTCGCGGATTGATCCCGAATTGAGACACCGCGCAAGCGCCACCAGCCAACGCGGCGCTAAGAGCGGCTGGGCGGGACTCCGCTACTCGCCCCGACAACCCAACCACGATAGCGGCCACGACGATGCCGGAAAGGAAGAGTGCGGGCAACACCGACCCCACCATCGTACCGGCCATCGTACGGGTTGGCAGCACGGCAAAGGCACCCGGCGTCACCACGGCCACCGTGAGCAGCGCCGCCCCGCCCCACGCGGATACGAGCAACGCCGATGTCAGAAGGCGCGCGTCGCGGCTCATCGCCGGACGATGCGCGCGGCGCCGTTCAGAAATGGATTGGCAGCGACCTCGGCGGTGATGGTCGTCGTCGGACCGTGGCCCGAGTACACGACGGTCCTCGCATCAAGAGTGCAGAGCCGCTCGAGCGAACGTTGCAGATCCGCCGGGTTTGACAGCGGAAGATCGGTTCGCCCGACGGACCCGGCAAAGAGACAATCGCCGCTGAAAACCACGCCGTGCCCGACGAACGCGACGTGCCCCGGGGCGTGCCCGGGCACGTGCCATACATCAAAACGGAGGGCGCCGACTTCAAGCGCATCACCGTCGGCAAGCGGATGATCGAACGGTGGCGGCACGTCGAATGTCAGTCCATAAAACGCGGCGTGCTGGGCGCCTGCTGAGTACAGCGGATCGTCCAGCGGGTGCAACAGGATGGGCACGTCCCATTTTCGGCGCACGCCGGCAATGGCACCGATGTGATCGAGGTGAGCGTGCGTGAGCCAAATGGCCCGCACCGTCGCGCCAGCGCGCTCCACTTCCGCGAGAATTCGGTCTGGTTCGTCGCCGGGATCAATGAGCACTGCATCGCGTGACGCTTCATCCATCACCAGATAGCTGTTCTCCTGAAATGGACCCACCGTCAGCGAAGTGATTTTCATTTCGGCGCCGGTTGCAGCATTGGCAGCGGCGGTGGCGCGGGGTGTCCATTCTTGCGCGCCGTCAGGAATTTCTCGACCGCGATCGCCGCCGTCGTGGCATCGCCGACGGCGGTCGTGACTTGGCGCGTGAGCTGAACTCGCACGTCGCCGGCCGCAAACAATCCGGGAATCGACGTCTGCATGTTGGTATCGGTCAGCAGGTAACCGGCGGCATCGTGCTCGACGTGCCCGTCAATCACGCCGGTGTTCGGCGTGAACCCGACAAAAATAAAAATGCCCGTGGCCGCGAGATCCCGCGAATCGCCGGTGATGAGATTGCGGAGTTTTACGTGGGTCATCAGCGTGTCCTGACCGGCGATTTCGTCAACAACGGTATCCCAAATCACTTCGATCTTGGGATTGGCGAACAGCCGCTGTTGGACAATTTTCGAGGCGCGGAAGCTGTCGCGCCGGTGTACGAGATACACCTTCGCGGCGTACCGGGTGAGAAAATCGGCCTCTTCGCACGCGGCGTCGCCGCCGCCAACGACGACAATCGTATGGCCCTTGAAGAACGCACCGTCGCAGATGGCACAGTACGACACGCCTTTGCCGGCGTACTGAATCTCGCCGGGCACTTCGAGTTTTACCGGCGTACCGCCCGCCGTGATGATCACCGCAGCCGAGCGGAAGATATCGCCGTTCTCGGTCGTCGTTTCGAACGTTCCGTCGGCGATCTTTTTCACTTTGTGCACGGCCACCGAGGTGCGAATCTCGGCGCCGAATTTCACGGCGTGGTTATTGAACTTCTCGGCCAGCTCCCAGCCGAGGATATGCTCGAAGCCGATATAGTCTTCGATGACTTCGGTGTTGAGCAATTCCCCACCAGGGAGTCCGCGCTCCAGCACAACTGATTTCAGCATAGACCGCCCGGCATACATTCCGGCACACATTCCAGCGGGGCCAGCCCCGATAATCACCACTTCGTAGTCAAACGTTGGCACGTCGCTTTTTCCTCTCGATTTGTTACCTCAATTTCGTCAAATCGAGGGGGAAATGATACTGGGGGAATGGGGAGCGGAGGAAAAACTTTTTGTACCTACCAGGCGGATGGCGGGCAGCGGTTTAAGCACGCTGCCCGGCGTCCGCTCGGTGAGCACACATAAACCCAGTGGATCAACCACGAACTTCCCCTAAGCGATGACTAATTCGCCTAACGCCCCATGACAATGCGACACCGTGCCAATCAGGCATTTCGTCGGCCCCGTTGCCCCCGCCGTCGCGAGCGCCCGATCAGCAGCCAACACATCCGCAACATCGATCATTCCCACTCCGAATGCACGGTGTGTGCAGTGAAACACAGCGCTCAGTGGCGGTGCGGCAGCGTGTGACTGCGCCGCAATCGCCACAGGCATACTCCACGTCCGCTCGCTCCGCGTGTGTGGACAGATGTGCGGCTCAATGCAGTTTACCGGACACATCCACTCGGCGAAACTCACGTATCGGGCGTTCCCCTCCCCCTCGCGCTGCCACGGCACACCGCTGAGCGCAGATGGCATGCGCGTACTGATTTGGCGGTCCGGCCATCGCGCCCGCGCCCGTGACTCAATCCAATGAGCTAGCAGGTGGGGCATCAATGGCGAGGGGACGATCGCGTCGCGGGCATCATGACTTTCAGCGAGGTACCGCGCGAAAAATGCGCTCCATTCTTCAACCGCGATCCCGGCATCGGCGCCGAGCGCATTGGCGACCGCGCAATTTGCGTCCCGATCGGCGATGATAATCCGCTCGTACGACAGGGCGCCGTGGGCGGCCGCACGCCGCAACTGACGCAGGTAGTATCCGCCGTAACACCCGCCGCCGACAATCACGATCGTGCCGTAGCTGTCCGGTGCCGCTGTGTTAGCGGGCACTCCGCCGTCCGCCGTCGACGAACAGTGTCTCGCCCGTCACATAGTTCGCAGTCGCGAAATAACACACTGCGGCCGCAACGTCCTCGGGCGTGCCAACGCGATGCAACGGTGTCTCAGCTTCAAAACGACGCCGCTCACCGTCGGCCCAGCCGGCGGGTGCCAGCACCGCGCCGGGCGCGACGGCATTCACCCGCACGCGTGGAGCGAACGCCGCGGCAAGATGATGCGTCATCGAAGCAATTGCCGCCTTGCTCACCCCGTGCGGCACAAAGCCGGGCCACGACTCAAAACCCATATGATCGGAGATGTTCACGATCACGCCACCGGCATCGCCCATCGATTTCGCCACAGCGAGCGACAGAAAAAATGGGGCTCGCAGATTCAGCACGAAGATGGCGTCCCATTCCGCCGGCGTCACCGTATCGAGCGGTGTGCGTTGCATGCCAGCAGCGGAGTTCACGAGCAGATCGATCCTGCCGAACGCACCCGTCACAGCGTCGGCGAGACGCTGAGGCGCCTCCGGCTCGGTGAGATCCGCCTGAAAGAGGGCCGCCGCGCCACCCGCACGCTCGATCATTGCGACGGTGTCCCGCGCACCATCGGCAGATCCGTGATAATGCACAGCGACCTTCGCGCCCTGATCGGCGACCGCCAGCGCGATCGCCCGGCCCACCCGATGACCGGCGCCCGTCACGAGAGCGTTTTTCCCAGCGAGCGGTGTGGCCGTACTCATACCGCGGTCTTCACGCCCGGCTGCTTTCGCGCCGCAAGTCTCGCGTCCTGCTGGGCCAGCCATTCGCCCGGCACATGCATCGCGCCGAGCACCCGCGCTCCGCTCGCCGCCCCATGCCAATCGGATCCGCCGCTCGGCACCACGTCGAAAAACTCCGTCAGTGCCGCAAGGCGTTTGGTGTCTTCTGCCGAGTGACCGGGGTGACGCACTTCGATGCCATCGAGCCCGAGTGCAACCAACGGCTCCAAGCGTTCACGGCGGCCATCTTTCCCCGGATGAGCGACTATGGCAAGCCCGCCGGCGTCGTGCACGAGGCGAATTCCATCGGCAATGGAGAGATGCATTTTCTCGACATTCGCCGGCTTGCCTGTTCCGAGATATTTGTCAAACGCTTCCCACTGATCTTTCGCCCAGCCACCGGCAATGAGGGCGCGCGCGATGTGTGGTCGCCCCACGGCGCCGCCGCCGGCTTCGGCGAACACAGCTTCGATGGTAACCGGCATGCCCAGTTCGTTCAGCTTGGCAACGATAGTTGTGGCACGCGTGCGACGCCCCTCACGAAACCCTTCAAGCGCCGACTCAATTTTTTCGGGCTGGGCGATATGCAATCCGAGCAAGTGCCACTCGCGCGCCCCTTCCATCACGCTCAACTCCACACCGGCGATGATACGCACGCCGAGGCGGTCGCCGGTGGCGCGCGCTTCGGGAATACCGCCTAGCGTATCGTGATCGGTCAGGGCAAGCGCCGCGAGGCCGGCTTTATGCGCCGTCTCGACTACCTGAGCCGGGGCGACGGCACCGTCGGACGCGGTAGAATGCGAGTGCAGGTCAACAAAATCGGTTTTGTCGACGGCTGGCGTAGCGTGCGACTTCGGTGCTTCGCTTGCCGCGGGTATGGAGGTCACGTCGCGTAACCCGCCTCGGGTGACGTGGCGCTTCGCTGCGACATCGCAAAGAGTTCGTGCAGTTGCGCTTCGGTCAATTCGGCCAGGGATGTTTCGCGCGAGCGGATCCCCTGCGGCGAATATCTGGTCGTGCGCACCTCACGGGTGTCGCCGGTACCGCGGACAAAGAACACACCGAATTCGTCGGCATCGTACTGCGTGATGTAGCCGGACGGAAAGACGCTCCAACGCTCACCGCGAATATCGATCGAACGCACGGGCATGTCAGCTCAACTCCACTTCGATGTAAATGCGCGCCGGATCGAGCACGAGCCCCGGCGACGCGGCATGGGCAGCGGCCAGCGTGGCCGGCTCACCCGATTCGGTAAACTCAATGAATGCGCCGGACAGGGCCGCTTCTTCGAACACCCAGAACTTGCAGCCGGCGCTCGCATAATACCCTTGGCGCGCTTTCAGCCGTTCGAAATACTTTGCTCGTTCACCTGCTGGAACAATGGACCGTTGCATGCTAAGTGCGCGTGGCATTGATCACGGGTTGAGAGTTAAAACCCCGATTCCGGAATATTCTCAAGCGTCTTCTTGAGATCCGCCATGAAACGATCGGCATCGGCACCATCAACGATGCGGTGGTCGAACGACAGCGAGAAATACGCGCACGTGCGAATGGCAATGGTGTCTTCGCCATCGGGGCCGGTGATGACCTTCGGCCGCTTTTCGATTGCACCGAGTCCGAGGATGGCAGTAGTGCCGACGGGAATGATCGGCGTGCCCATCAACGAACCAAAGACGCCCGGGTTGGTAATGGTGAACGTGGCATCGGACGCATCTGCCGGCCCGAGCTTTTTGGAGCGCGCGCGGCTGGCAAGGTCATTCACCGCCTTGGCGATTCCGGAAAGCGACAGATCTTCAGCATGCTTGATTACCGGAACGATCAGTCCGGTCGGTTCCAGCGCAACAGCAATACCAATGTTGTAGCGCTTGCGATGAATGACGTCGGTGCCATTCACCGCAGCGTTCAGCGTGGCGTGCCGCTTGAGCGTTTGAACCACGGCCTGAATGATGAACGGCAACGAGGTCAGCTTCTGCCCATTCTGTGCCTCGAATTCGCCCCGCAGCTTGGCGCGCACCCGGGCTACGCGGGTCAGATCGATTTCAAAAAAGCTGGTCACGTGCGCGGCAACGCGAACGGCTTGCGCCATGTGATCCGAGGTCAACCGGCGGAGCTTGGACATCGGCTCGACGACATCACCCGGCCACGCGGTGGCCACGCGGTCAGAATTGTGCTCGGCGGAAACTGCAACCGCACCCGGCAGGCCGGCTGGCATCGCACGTGGCGCGGCAGCGCCGCTTTCGATATGGGCCACTAAGTCACGTTTCGTCACACGTCCCGCAATGCCGCTGCCCTGAAGATTGGAGAAATCGATATTGTGGTCCGCGGCCATCCGGCGAACGAGCGGGGAGCTTTTTGTTCTGAGGCGTTCTTCGAGTCCGTTAGCGGCCCGGGATTCCGGACGCGGCGCAACGGCGGCGGCAACGGGAAAAGGCTGAGCCGTGGGCGCGGCGTTCGATGCGGAACCGGCCGGCGTGTGGGTAGCCGGAGCGGCGGCAGGTGCCGGAGCAGATGCGGCAACAGCAATCGCCGCACCTTTTTCGGTTTCCAGCCGCGCCACGACGGTCTGCACGGCAACGGTCTTCCCTTCGGCGACGAGAATTTCCGCCAACACTCCGGCACTTGGTGACGGAATCTCGGCGTCGACTTTGTCGGTCGAGATCTCGAAAAGCGGTTCGTCGCGCTTGACCTCGTCGCCGACCTTCTTCAGCCAGCGCGAGACCGTGCCTTCGGCGATCGATTCGCCCATCTGCGGCATCAACACATCAATACGAGCCATGGTGCCTTCCTCGTCCAGGTCTAGGGCGTCTTCTTCGGCCTGCTCATGGCTCGAACCACGAGCCATGGCAGCGTAATTGCACCAATCAGTCCGCCAACTCCGACATACACATGCCAGTTGCAGGCGGGCACATCCGGGCAGCTCTGCGCACGCGTGACAAATGTCATGAACCGCGACGTCAACGCGCCCACCATCCCGAAACTCAGGAAACCGATCCACGTCATGAAACAACCGATCGCAACGCGGCG
>JANYKA010000265.1 GCA_025358315.1 Gemmatimonadota bacterium
CGTCCCCGGCATCGGCCAGCCTACAGAGTCGAATCCGTAACGCTCAGGCCGGTGAAATGCGACGCACAGATGCTCGGTCTGGCCGTACGCCCCCAGCACCACGATTCCGTTCGCCTCCAAATGTTGAGCGACCACGCTCGGCAACGCCGCCCCACCGGAAGTCGCGATGCGAAGCTTGCCGCCGAAGTGTCGGCGCACGATGGCGCGGCGATCGGCGTCATTCACCTGATCCGATTCCGCGATCCGCAGCGCCTCAGACACTTTCTCGTAGAACCGCGGCAAACCGCCAAACAGCGTGGGCTCGAACGTGCGCGCAGCATCCCATAGCTCGGCGATATCGGTCACGACCATCGCCGACATCCCGACGATGATCCGTGTGTACAGCCCGAACATCCGTTCGCCAGCATGCGAGAATGGCAGGAACGACAAGCTAGTGTCGGCGACCGTGAGGCCGAGCGTCGCCTGCGTGGACGCCGCTGACGCGCGCAAACATTCGAGTGAAATGCACGCGCCTTTCGGGCGGCCAGTAGAGCCAGAGGTGTAGATCATCACTGCGATGTCGTCGTCCCGCGATTGCCGCGCTGCAGTCTCGAGGGCACCCGCCACCTCATCGTTGGCAAGTGCCTGCGCGCCAGAAGCGAGCCAGTCGTTCCACGATACAACGCCCGGCGCCTCACCTTCCAGCGCGACGATATGCGTGAGCCGCGGCAACTGATTGCGCGATGCGAGTACTTTCGCCAATTGCTCGCGTGTGTCAACGACGATCAGGCGCGCCTCGCAGTCGGCCAGCATTTCGATTACCTGACTCGGCGCGCTCGTTGGGTAGACACCAACGCTGATCACACCGGCGAGCAACGCACCGACATCGGCAATCGGCCAGAGCGGCCGGTTTGACGCGAGCACCGCGACGCGCTCACCGCGCGTTACACCACCGGCAATGAGAGCGGCGGCGAATTGCCGAGATGCATCGTGCCATTCCCGCCACGTGTATTGCTCTCCGTGCAAGGTGCACATCGCCATCGTGTCACCGTGCGTCGTGGCGAGCGCGCGAAAGCGGTCGAGCACGCGGGGCGTCACCGGAATCGGAGTCGCCGTCACGCGCCCGCCCGCCACGTCATCGCGACAGATCCCATCGCCAGCCCGGCACCGGAACCCGTGAAAACAATCAGTTGCCCGTCGCGCACCTTTCCCGATCGCACCGCATCGTCGAGCGCCATCGGCAGGCAAGCCGAACCGGTGTAGCCCCATTTGTGCATCACCGTGTGGGCCTTCCCCATAGGCTCTCCCAAACGTTCCATCACGACTTTGATGGTCGAGAGATTCACTTGGGTCCACAGCCAATGGTCAACGTCGGCGGTCGATCGACCCACGCGGTCGAGGACGCCGCGCACAATCCGCGGCCATCCCTCTTCGTTGACTGCTGCGGGATACTTGTGCACGAATCGCAGGTGATTGCGGTATCCGTTGGCGAGCACATCGGTGGTGATTGGCTCGCGTGTGCCGCCGGCAAACACTCCCATGCCTTCGCACAGCGTGCCGTCGGCGTAAAGTTCGCTCGCCAAGATCCCTGGTTCCGCCGACAGTTCCACCACGGCGGCGCCAGCACCGTCAGCAAAAATCGTGCAAGTTTTTTTATCGTTCCAATCGAGAAACTTCGACATCGCGTACGCACCCACCACCAGCACACAGCGGTAGCGTTCGTCCGCGCGGATGAACTTCCACGCCGTATCGAGCGCCGTCACGAAACCGGCGCATCCGGCATTGAGATCGAACGTACCGCATGATGTTCGGAGCCCGAGCCGCCCGTGCACCACACTCGCCGTTGGTGGCGACACATATTCTGGAGTATCGGTCGCAATGATCAACAGGTCTACATCGTGCGGATTCCGTCCTGCAGCTTCGAGCGCCCGCAGCGCGGCGGCAACCGCGAGGCCGGCGGTGCTCTCATTTGGCCCGCAAATATGACGCTCCATAATCCCGAGTGTTCCGCGCACAAACGGGTCGATATCTTCGCCGAGCATTGCCGACAGCTCTGTGTTGGAAACAATGCGCTCGGGAACTGCTGAGCCGGTCCCGGCAATGATGGCGTGATGCGCCGTGCTCATCGCTCACCGCCAGCGGGATTAATCGCTGGACCGGTCGTGCCGCGAACCACCAATCGTACGGGCAAGAGCTGGGTTACCGGTGGCATCGGATCTTCCTGCTCGAGCTGCCGCAGGAGCAGTCGCACCGCGCGCGCGCCGAGTTCGCTTTGAGGCACTGCGATAGTCGACAGCTCCGGGGCGACGAGCGTTCCGATTTCGATGTCGTCGCAACCGAGCAACGAGATGTCACGCGGCAACTGCGCACCGGCGGCACCGCAGGCTTTGTGCGCGCCCAGAGCGATTAAGTCGTTTGCGCAGAACAGTGCCGTCGGAGGCTCGGGCATCCTGAGCAGTGTCCGCATAGCAGAAAATCCATCTGCGATCGTTGCATTGGCGCGTCGCAACAGTTCCGACGGCATTCCGACTCCGGCGGCGCGAAGCGTTTGGACGAATCCGCGTTCGCGAAAGCGGTACGCGGGAATCGCATTCGCCGGACCAATGAATGCGATGCGCTTATGGCCGAGCGAGAGGAGGTGTTCCGCCGCGATCTGACCAGCCATCAGCGAATCGCCGGCAACGGTCGAGTAGCGATCGGAAGGCTGGTTGATCAACACGACATTGAGGTCATCGAGCGCACGTGGCGGCAGTGTGCTTGCTGCAATCCCCGCCAGGATGACGCCATCGATCTGGCGGTCGCGCAGCGCTTCGAGGTGCTGGACAACATCCACTTGTCGGGATTCACTGATGAGCACTGCATAGCCGGCTTCCGAAGCGACGCGTTCGGCACCGGACAAGACACTTACATAGAAGGGGTTGTCGAAGCCCGGAACGATGACCCCAATGGCAAAAGATCGGCGGTTTGCCAACCCTTGAGCGAGGCGGTTTGGGCGATACCCGATCTCCTCGGCAATCCGCAAAACGCGCTGTCGCGTCTCTGGCGCAATCCGAGCTTTCGGATTGCGCGACAGGATAAGCGAGACGGTGGGTTGTGACACCCCCGCCAGCCTCGCGACCTCGGTAGCCGTGATTCGGTGTTTGCTAATACGCATAATCGGTGTGATAATAGGCATTGGCGCTGCTTCTGTGTCAAGGCTTCACTACAGCTCCAACCAAAGATTTGGCCTAAAATCGTTCTTTTTCCCGGGATCCATCAATGCCACTGCTTCGGACATCATCCACCGAATTGCACTACGAGGTTGCCGGCACGGGCGAGCCGATTCTCCTGCTACATGGCCTTGGTTCGAGCACCATCGACTGGCAATTGGCGATGGACCATTTCGCCCGGACCCACAAAGTGATTGCCATCGACTTTCGGGGGAGCGGCCTCTCGCGCGACCTGCGGCGGCCCAATGGGCCGTTCACCGTTGGTCAGTTTACCGAAGACGCGAGGGCCGTTCTCGAGCACCTCGGCGCGGTGCCTGCACATATTGTTGGGCTGTCGCTCGGTGGCGTAGTCGCGTTCAATCTCGCCGTTGAGGCACCGCAGTTCGTCCGGACACTCACCATCGTGAATAGCGCTCCCGGCATGATCGTGTCCGGTGGCGCCGCACGGTCAATCATCCTGCTCCGGCGCGTGGTCGCTTGGATATTCGGGCCGCGCGGAATGGCGAAGCTACTCGCGCCGAAACTTTTCCCGAGGCCTGAGCACGAATCGCTGCGAGGCACATTCATTGAGCGGATGGCCCGCAACCGTCGCGGCCCGTATGCCGCCAGTCAGATTGCCGCAATCAGTTGGTCCGTACGCCATCGCGTGGGCGAGATCGACGCACCAACTCTCGTGATCTCCGCCGAACACGACTATCCGTTCCTTGCCAACAAACAGGCCTGGGCACGTGAAATGAAGGATGCTGAGTACGTCGAGATCCCCGATACACACCACGCATTGCCGCTGGAAGCGCCCGGTGTATTCCACGCGACACTCGCCGCATTTCTTGCGAAGCATCGCACACCCGCCGGAGACTGATATGTCGGAACTCGCGGCTCTGCTCCCCCGCAACGGGCGCTATCGACCTGACCACATCGGCGTCGTTTTCGAACACGAGCGCTTAACATGGCGCGCCTTTGACAGCCGGGTAAACCGAATCGCAAATGCCTTGCTTGGCCTCGGGCTTGTGAAGGGCGACGCCGTCGCGCTCTTGCTGCCCAATTGTGTGGAGTTGATGGAGCTGTATTGGGTGGCCGCGAAGACGGGAATCGTCGTGGTGCCCCTCTCACCGCTGTTGCGAGGCGTGGGGTTGCTGACCCTCGTTCGAGACTCCGGTGCGTCCGCGATCGTCGCAACGTTTGAATTGAAACCGCTGCTCGACGACGTGCGCGCGGAGCTTCCGCAAGTGCCGGAGCATCGCTGGATTCTCACCGAGGGTGCGGACGTTCCCGGGTACGCCGATTACGCTGCGCTCTGTGCGGCAGCACCCGACCGCGCGCCGCCCGCGCGCGGACTCGACCGCGACGATCCGTTCAATATCATTTACAGCAGCGGCACAACGGGGCATCCGAAAGGGATTGTGCATTCGCATGCAATCCGGGCGTCGTATGCGGCAACATTTGCCGCCGCGTTTCGCATGCATCCGGAGAGCATTGTGATGCACGCCGGCTCACTGATTTTCAATGGGGCCCTCACGCTCTTCTTCCCTGCATTCTTACTGGGCGCCACCTATATCCTGCAGCGGAAATTCGACCCCGAAGGGTTTCTCGCAACGATTCGCGCGGAACAAGTGACTCACGTGATGATGGTCCCCTCGCAGATCGCCGCGCTTCTTGACGCTCCTGGTTGCACGCGCGAAACACTCGCGTCTATCGAGACGCTCTGTTCGGTCGGTGCGCCGTTGCCGGTAGAACACAAGGCGCGGTTGCGCCAAGTGGCCCCTGGCGCCTTGTACGAATTGTACGGACTTACCGAGGGGTTCGTTACGATCCTCGACCGCACGGATTACGACCGAAAGATGGGCTCGGTAGGCACACCGACCTACGGTAATGAAATGCGGATCGTCGCCGATGACGGACGCGATCTCGCGACGGGCGAGGTGGGAGAAATCGTCGGCCGCGGGCCGTTACTGATGCCGAGATATCACGGCCGGCCCGACCTCACCTCGCAAGCGATCGTGAATGGCTGGTTGTATTCGGGCGACCTCGGATACGTTGACGAGGATGGTTTTCTCTTTCTCGTCGACCGGAAGAAAGACCTCATCATCTCAGGTGGCGTGAACGTTTACCCGAAGGACATCGAGGAGGTATTGGCGACACATCCCGCCGTACGTGAGGCGGCAGTGTTTGGCATCCCTCACGACAAGTGGGGAGAGGCGCCGGTTGGTGCGGTCATATTGCGCGCCGGCGCGACGGTTTCCGGCAACGAGTTACGTATTTGGACGAATGCCCGGGTAGCGGCACGGTATCAGCAACTCGTCGAAGTGCTGCTCCTCGATGACTTCCCGCGTAGCCCGGCGGGTAAAACGCTCAAACGCGTAATGCGGGAGCCCTATTGGCAGGGACGGAACACCCGCATCTGACCGGAACGCGAAGCGAGCGAGCCTACTGAGTTAGCAGCTCGACCCCACGCGGCGTGCGTCCGTTCAGTGTTGGCACGCCGGGCCTCGCAATGCCGAACCCTTGAGCGTACGTAGCCCCGTGC
>JANYKA010000228.1 GCA_025358315.1 Gemmatimonadota bacterium
GGACCACCATGAAGCACGAGCAACCGCGGACCACCTACTTGGCCGTAGCGGCACCAGTAGAGTGGTATGTCAGTGGAGCGGGTCAGCCCGCTTTCGCGTGGATCGGGAATCGGTGTGGATAGTGAAAGGGAAGATCTGCGCGTATGTTACGGCCACGTTCTGCGCCGCACCAGCCGCAGTGAAAACGCCCGCACCGCCATGGACAACTCACTCACCCTCGCCCGCCACTTTGCCCGCCTCGTCTGGCTCCTGATTCACGAGAGCCAGTCGGTCAACGAGCAGAAGGTCGCGTTGCGTGCCGTTGCCTTTGTGTCGCGGGAAATGTCGGTTCGCCTCGGATTGAAGGAAGGGCGTCTGGCGGTGAACATGCTGGTCATGCCGCAGGCGCTCACCGGTGTACAAGAGCTTGCCGAGCGAATGGTGGTGCACACGATCAGCGAAATCGAAATCGACGAGCAGGCCAAGCCGGCCGAATTGCTGGCCCTCGCCCGTCTGCTTTCGATCGGCGCGGCAAGCACTAGCGACGCGGCCGATTTCGCGCAGAAGCTTTCACAGTTGGAGGGAGTCACTGTCCATGTGCGGCTGGCGGAAGTCAGCGTCCCGGCGCCGGTGCGCACCAGTGACGGCGTGGCCGCCGCCGACGCGGTTCCCGCCCCGGATGAAAATCGCCTCACCCAGCTGTTCGCAAAACTGTCTGCGGCAACGGACTCCATCGGCACGAACGCGGTACTCGAAGAGATCGGATTTGTCATGGAACAGTCCACGCGCGAAGGACGAATTTCCGACAGTGCCGATATTTTTACGGAGTTGCTCGATCGCGAATCACGCATCAGTGACCCCGAGCTGCGCCGCGTGTATCTCGTGATGGTCCGCCGCTTCACCAAGTCGGTCTACCTGCGTCCGATTGCCGCACTCCTGGGATCATCTCCGGAGCGCGCCAAGCAAATCGAACGCGTGCTGCAGCGCTGTGGTCAGGATGGCGTCGACGCCGTGGTCGACCAATACATCGGCGCGTCGGCGTTGTCGGTGCGGCGACTATTTCGCGAGGTACTCTTCCGGATGACGGCCGCCGTGGATGCGCTCGTCCAGATGCTCAATGATCCGCGCTGGCATGTCGTGCGTCAGGCGGCGGAGTTTCTCGGCGATCTCCGGGCGCAGGATGCCGAGTTCGCGCTCGCCGATCAGCTACGTCATCAAGACGTTCGGGTGCGTCGCGCCGTGACGCGGGCGCTAGCGCGCAGCGACTCGGCATTTTCTCTGGATGCGCTGTCTCGCGCGATTGTCGACGAGGCGGCAGCCGTTCGTCTCGAGGCCGTGGCGGCACTCGCAGCACGCAAGGGTGTTCGCGCTGCGACACTGCTTTCGCAGGCGATCGATGATGAGAATGATCAGGAAGTGCAGTACGCCATTCTTGGCGGACTTGGACGCGTCGGATCGCCGGATGCGGTGCAGAAACTCGTCAAAGCCGCCGAAGCCGCGAGTGGACTGTTCAAGTCAAAGAAAAACACCGGGCTCCGCGCTGCTGCAGTTCAGGCGCTTGCCGACGCGCGCACACCGGCGGCGTTGCAAGCGTTGCAAGCGTTGGCCGGGGATAAAGAGCGCGAGGTGCGCGACGCCGTCACGCGCGCCCTTCAGTCCTCCCGTTCCAGCGCCGCGTAAATTCGATCGCGGCCGTCACCACACATTCTCCACGGAGTTACACTGATGCTCGTGTTCATCGCCATCGGACTGCTGGCCGGATTGCTGTCAGGCGTTCTTGGCATCGGCGGCGGTATTGTCATCGTGCCTTCCCTTGTATTTTTTGCGAAGATGTCCCAGAAAAGCGCTGTGGGCACCTCGCTCGGCGCGATGCTGTTGCCAGTTGGCGCACTTGGTGTGTGGGCGTACTGGCGCGACGGTCACGTGGACATCAAGGGCGCGCTGTTGATCTCGGCTGGCATCTTCGTTGGCGCGTATGGTGGCGCGGCGTTCGCCCGTTCTGTCTCTGAGGGCGCGCTGAAGAAAGGGTTTGCGGTATTGCTGGTGATTGTGGCTACGCGGATGTGGGTCACCTCATAACGGCACTTTGGACGGATGGGTTGCTGGGTACGCATTCGCTAGGCCTACGGGGCGGGCGGTGGGCAGCGTACTGCACGGGCGAGTGATGAGTTGATTGGCGCAAAGAGAGAGGGATTGAAGATGCGGGCCATCACCTCGATGCCGTCGACCAGTCGCGGTCCGGGACGACTGGTCAGTGCATTCGCGTCGAGGGCCCATACATCACGCGTGCGCAGGAAACTCCATGCCGGCAGGGCGAAAAGTCGCTGTGCCTCTGCCACGGCGCGATCGAGCCCAAAGCCGCATGGCGCGATCAGCACGACATCCGGATCGGCGGCGATGACCGAATCGAGCGTCACGACTTGCGAATGTTCGCCGGCCTTTGCCAGCACATCGATTCCGCCGGCGCGATGGACCATTTCCGGCACCCAATGGCCGCCGGCAAAGATGGGGTCGCTCCATTCGATGACGGCCACCCGGGGACGCAGTGCGCGCGCTTCGTTCAGCGTGGCGTGAACGGCGTGCAGCCGGCCGCGAAAACTGGCGATTAATTCTTCGGCGTTAGTGCCGAGTTGCAGAGCGGCTCCGACTAAAGCGATGTCAGCGAATACCGCGTCAAGTGACGTTGCCGACAGCGCGAGCACGCGAGGCTCCGGCGTGAGACGCGCTGCAAGAGCGCGAACGTCGGTTTCCATCACTGCGCAGACTTCACACAGGGCTTGAGTAATAATGAGATCGGGGCGGAGTGCGGCGATGGCCGTCTCGCGAAGGGTATATAGTGGCAGTCCGTGTCCGGTGATTTCACGGACTTGTGCGTCGATCGCGACCGGCGCGGCCAAAGAATCAATCGCGCATTCGGTCACGCGCTCGCATGATCGGACGACGGCAGGATAGTCGCACTCATGCGTGATGCCGACGAGTTGATCACCGGCGCCAAGGGCGGCGACGATTTCGGTCGCCGACGGCAGTAGCGACAGGACGCGATGTCGTGCCGTCACTTCGCCTCGTAAACGGCACGGCCTCCCACCCAGGTTGATACCACGCGTGTGCGCAACACTTGCTCCGGACTGACGCGCATGATGTCCTGGTCGAGCACGACGAAATCCGCGTATTTACCCGGCGTAATCGAACCGAGCTCTTTTTCTTGAAAGCCAGCGTAGGCCGGCCAGATCGTGATCGATTTAAGCGCTTCATCGCGCGTCATGCGTTGTTCGGGATGCCAGCCGGCGGGTGGCCAGTTTTCTGCATCCTGCCGTAGGAACGCAGCGTGAAACGAAATCAGCGGATTCACTTGTTCCACCGGGAAATCGCTGCCGTTCGGGATCACGACACCGGCATCGAGCAGAGAACGCCACGCGTATGCCCCAAACAGGCGTCCCTCGCCCAGCCGGTTGCCCGCCCAATACATGTCGCTCGTTTGGTGGCTCGCCTGCATTGACGGAATCACCCCGAGTTTGGCGAAGCGCGGAATGTCATCGTGATGCAGGATCTGCGCATGCTCAATGCGAAACCGGTGATCGGCTGTCGGGACTGCGGTGAGCGCAGCTTCGTATGCGTCCAATACAAGCCGGTTCGCGCGATCGCCGATGGCGTGCGTGTTGACCTGAAATCCATTTTTCAGCGCCTCAATCGCGATTTCCTGAATGAACGATGGATCGGTGACGATCAGGCCGCTGTTCTTCGGGTCGTCGCTGTAGGGTTCGAGCAACGCCGCCCCGCGCGAGCCGAGCGCGCCGTCAGCGTACATCTTGATACTGCGAACCCAGAGCGTGCCGCCGTAAAGTCCGCTTTGCGGTCCGCGCTGAAACCAGCGATCAAGCACGGCTGACTCCGCGCGGCCGCCACTGATCATGGCGTACATTCGAAAGTTCAGTTGCGACGCTCTGCCCAGCTCTTCATAAATGTCCAACACTTCCGGACTCGCACCGGCATCGTGAACTCCGGTGAGCCCCCACCGTTGCGCTTCGGCGATTGCCGCTTGCACTTGGACTTTGAGCGCGGCCCGCGTCAGGCCAGGAACGACCCGGCCGATTAATCCTTGTGCGTTATCAACGAACACACCGGTCGGCGTTCCGTCGGCAGCGCGCTCGATATGGCCACCGCTCGGATCTTTGGTTGCCGCGCTCAACCCGGCCGCGTCCATCGCTTTTTTGTTCGCCAGCGTTGCGTGACCGTCAATCCGCCCCAGTGCCACGGGATTATTCGGAATGGCCGCCGAAAGTTTATCGTGCGTGGGGAATCGTGTGTCTGCCCAGCGATTTTGATCCCAGCCGTGCCCCGTGATCCATTCACCTGGCGCGACGGTCTTCGCTTTGGCGGCGATGCGCGCAATGATTTCATCGTAACTGGCGGCGCCGGTCAGGTCGACGACGGCGAGCGTATTCCCGAGACTCGCGACATGGCCATGGGCGTCAACCATTCCGGGAATGACGGTCCGGCCTCCGACATCGACGACGCGCGTTTGTCCGCCCTTCAACGTGAGCGCGCCGCGCGCATCCCCGACGAACACGATGCGGCCGCCCCGCACGGCCATCGCCTGAGCTAACGGATGCGCGTCGTCTACCGTGTAGATACGCGCGTTCGTGACAATAAGATCGGCCGGCGTTTGCTGTGCGAATACCGGCGCGGCGACGACGAGGGCGGAAACTAGAAGGCGCATACGCATAGGCTGAGTTTTAGGAAATGAGTAGTGGAATGCTGTTCGTCAGGCAGGCTCGGGCGCCGAGCCACCTTCTTCGAGCGGAACCGTGCCGCCAAGATCGCGGAAGATCTCGATGGAGCCACCGTGCAACGCGATATCACCGAGTGCGCGCTCGTCGGGTAATAGAATCGCGTGGGCCAGTCCCAAAAAGCGGCCGGAGGCAGAAACGAAATCGCTCATACGTTGCTGCGTGGCCGCAGACACCGACCCCCGAAGCGTCTTGCCGCCCACCAACACAACCTCGACCTGACGCTCTTCGATCGTCGCCGTCGCCCCACCGGCAATCTGCACGTTACCATCCGGTGCCGATGCCAGAATCACATGGTCCGACTGCACGATCATATATCCCGGGGCCTCGTCGAGTTTCGGGCGTCGCGCTCGCGTCAGGTTCATCCACCCGCCGCGACGACTGTTGAGGTAGCTCACCAGCGTCTGTTCCTCACCGATCTGGATCTGACCTTCAATCATGGTGCCGTCGCGCATTACGAGATGCAGCCGGCGCGGTTGCGCAGACCGAAGTCGTGCGGTGATCTGAGGGGAGGTCATTGCGGGCGCCTGGCAACGCGGTAGAGCGGAACGGCGAGCAACAACACATAGAGTGCCACGGCGACCATGGGATTCTCGGTGATTGCCGTCACGCCGGGACCTGCCCAATGTCCGACAGCGATCTTGTCATCCCAGCGCAGCGCTTGCAGTGCAGCGACACCGACGCCGAGAATGGCGCCGCCGGCGATTAAGCCGGACGAGAACAAAACACCGGGTCCGGAATCACCTTGGGAGTTCTCCGGTCCCGCCGTCGAACCTTTACGCTCAACCAACCAGCGCACCATGCCACCTACGAAAATTGTTGCCGATGTGGAAATGGGGAGATACGTCCCAACGGCGACAGCGAGCGACGGCAATCCCAGCAGCTCCATAACGATGGCAATCGAAGCGCCAATCAGAATCAGGCCCCACGGAAGTTTCTGTGTGAGAATGCCGTCAACGACCAGCGCCATAATCTGCGCCTTCGGAGAGTCGAGTTTCTCGACCGTGCGGCCGCTCACATCATCGTGCGGCTCGCGACCGCCAATCCCCGGATCCACGAGATACTTGATGGCGCCGGCCTGGTCGACGAGGTAGCGGCCAGCCGGCGCATCACCTTTGCGTTCGAAGAGCTGCGCCATCCGGAGTTCCGTCGGCGCTCCGACCTTTGGTTCCAGCTTCACCACTTCAGTGGAGATCGCATCAGCAGTAATTCCGGGGTACTGCCGAACGACGTAAGTCGTCCCCGCCGAGTTCAGAAACGCGATCATCCCGCCGATGACCAGCGCCGATGTGGTGACGCCAAAGAGCAGTCCTATCTGCTGACGGTACGGCGTCGCGCCGACAAGAAATCCGGTCTTGAGGTCCTGCGATGTGGCTGCTCCAACTGCCGCCGCGACACAGACCACGCCGCCGATCGACAGCGCGAGCACGCGATGTTCAATACCGGTCCACCCCACCGCGAGAAAAATGAGTGACGTCATCAGTACCGCTGCGACGGTCATGCCGGAAATCGGATTCGAGCTGGCGCCGATCTGTCCGCAAATGCGGCTCGACACGCTCACAAACAAAAAGGCAAACACGATGGCGAGCACGGCGCCCGCCGCGTTAATGCCGATCTGCGGCAGCGCGACCATCGCGATCCCCAACGCGATGACTCCGCCGACGACATAAATCATCGGAATCTCGCGCTCGGTGCGCGGGACACTCGCGCCGCCACCGACCCCGCGCATGTCGCTGAACCCGGCCATCATAGCTTGGCCGATCATTGGCAATGCCCGGGCAAGGGAAATCAGCCCGGCGGCGGTTACCGCGCCAGCACCGATATAGAACACGTAGTTCCCGCGCACTTGCATCGGCGTCATGTCGGAAATCAGCATCGTCGCTGGAAACATCGGGGCGGTGAGCTGTGCGCCGAACAGCTTGATCGCCGGAATCAGCACAAAAAATGACAGGACACCACCGGCAAACAGATACCCGCCCACCTTCGGGCCAATGATATATCCGACGCCCGTAAGTTCCGGGCTCACTTCGGCGCGAATCTCACCGATCAGCTCGGTCTTCCCGGTCGGCAATGTGCGCGCCAGGATCCGCGCCGGTACCTCCTGCCAGAGATGCACGCCGGCATTCATAAACTTGTAGAGTGCGCCGAGCCCGAATCCGAGGAACACCGTTTTTGCCTGCACACCGCGCTCTTCGCCAACAATCAGTACCTCAGCGCACGCGGTACCCTCCGGATACTTGAGTGTGTTGTGTTCTTTAACGATCAACGACCGTCGCAACGGAATCATCAACAGGACGCCGAGCGTGCCGCCGACGAGCGCGATCGCTGCGACTTTCGCCCACGGCAGTGCATAGCCTAGCAGCAGCAGTGCCGGGAGCGTGAAGACGACACCCGCGGCAATCGACTCGCCGGCCGAGCCCGTGGTTTGTACGAGATTGTTGCGCAGGATCTGCGGCTCGGTATTTCCCATGGCGCGGGAAATGGAGCGGAAGATGGTAATGGAGAGCACCGCGATCGGAATCGACGCGCTGACGGTCAGGCCAACTTTGAGCGCGAGGTACACGCTCGAGGCGGCGAATACCAGACCGAGGGCGCAACCGAGGACAATCGCACCGACAGTGAGTTCTGTCAGCGACTTGCTCGCCGGGATGTATGGTTCGTGAGTCGTGGCCATTGGGGGAATATGCGGCCCCACACGGGGCTTGTCAGCCATGGGCCACCCAACGCTTCTTTGAGGCGGAGGAAAACGTGACCAGATCACAGAATTTACGCACCATCGCTTTCGCCTTCCCGTTCGTGATGCTGCCGGCCCTGCTATTTGCCCAAACACGCGACTCGCGGGGCGCACCCCTTCGGTCAGCGGCCATCGCGAACGTCAAATACACGGTGACGTTCAAAGCGCTACAGGGGGTGGCCCGAGTGCTCGATATGGCGATGTCGTTCACCGCGACCGGTGGCGCCAAAGAGCCGGTTTTGCTGGGATTGCCGGTGTGGACGCCGGGGTCATACGAGGTCGCGAACTTCGCCCGAAACATCACCGGATTTACAGTGACGCAGCGTGGCCAGCCCGTGCACTGGGACAAGGCCGACCCGGTCACCTGGCGAATCTTTGCCGAGGGTGCGGGCGAAGTGCAGGTGGCATTCCGCTATCACGCCGATACACTCGACAATGGTGCCAGTTGGGCGCGCGACGAGTTCGCGCTATTCAACGGCACGAATCTTTTTCTCTATCCGGCAGGCCGCGGCACGGATTTTCCAGCGACCGTGCACATCGAGACGGAAGGCGGTTGGCGAGTGACGACCGGCTTGACCGAAGCCGCCGCACCGCGCAGCTGGACGGCACAGAATTATCACGATCTGGTTGACCATCCGTTTTTTGTAGGGCGATTCGATCTCGACAGCGCGATGGTCGCTGGGGTCTGGTTCCGGCTTTCGAGTTATCCGACCGGATCAGTGAAAGCATCCCAGCGCCTGCGACTGTTCGATCAGCTCGGGCACGCCATTCCTCAAGAGATCGCCGTTTTTGGCGACAATCCGTGGCGGCGCTATGAGATCATGCAGATCGCAGATAGCAGCGTCAACGGGATGAGTGCGCTGGAACACGAGAATTCAAATGTGGCGGTGATCGGTGCGACGCTGCTGGACGAAGCGTTCGTCCCATCGGTGTACGCGCACGAAATCTTTCACGCGTTCAACGTCAAGCGGCTGCGGCCCATCGATATGTGGCCGTACCGCTACGACCAGTGGGAGCCAACGCCCTGGCTTTGGGTGAGCGAAGGCATCACGGACTATTACGCCGATCTCGCACTGGTGCGCGGCGGTGTGACAACCGCGGGCGCATTCCTCGGCACGACGCAGGAGAAGATCGACCGGGTCAATGATACGGCGCCCATCGCGCTGGAAGACGCGTCACTACAAGCGTGGATCGGAATGACTGATGGGACGAGTGACATTTACTATCCTAAAGGATCGCTCGCCGGCCTTGCACTCGACATCCTGATTCGCGATGCGTCGAACAACGCTGCCAGCCTCGACAATGTGATGCGAGAGCTCTACAAAAGCACGTACAAGAATGGACGCGGATTCACGGGTGAAGAGTGGTGGGGTGCGGTCTCGCGAGCCGCGCGTGGTATGAACTTCACCGACTTCATTGCGCGCTATGTTGACGGTCGAGCACCATTTCCGTGGACGGAGTGGCTCGCTAAAGCCGGCTGGCGCATTCGCAGTGATACCACCCGCGAGGCCCGTCTCGGTGTAACGCTTGCCGGAGACAGCGCGGGCGTTCGGGTGATGACGGTTGACCCAACGAGTGTCGCCGCTAGTGCGGGCATCCAACCCGGCGATGTACTCACGGCGATCGGCGGAATTTCAACGAAGGATCCGCAATGGCAAAACTGGCGCGCAAAATACGCGAAGCTCGAAGGCACAGCTCTCCCGATCGCATTGACCCGTGGCGGCAAGCCGATGAACATCTCGGCCATTGTCCGGCTTGCTGTTTTAATTAATCAGCGGCTTGAGGAGGATCCGGCTGCGGGAGAAAAAGCGAAACGGATTCGCATTGGGATTATTAAGGGCTAGGGGCCGTGCACGCTCCGTCTGCATCCTCGAGTCCTACGGTGTAACTCCTAAGGTCGAACCTTCCCGTAGGCCTCAACAGTCGCTGCGTCCCGAACCGCCGGCCCCATTTTCTTGCTCATCTCGGCCTCGATTTCGTCCATCGAACGCGGCGCGCCTGATGTAATGCGATCAAATCCGTTGGCTGTGACGACATAATCGTCTTCGATTCGTACGCCAATGTTCGCGTACTTCTTCACCGCCGCAGCGATTTTCGTGCGCAGTGAGGCATTCGCGGCCGTGTTCGGGATGACGTCCACAGTATTCTCGCGGACGTACACCCCGGGTTCAATCGTAAACACACTCCCCTCGGCCAGGCCGCTGGTGCTGTATTTGTCCACGTCATGCACGTCCAATCCGATGGGGTGACCGAGGCCGTGCATGTAGAACAGCGTCAGCTGCGGGCAGTTGCGCGAGCGCTCTGCGGTGCCGCATTCATATGTCGCGTCCGGCGATTCAATCAGCCCGAGCTTCGTCAGGCCATTTCTCAGCGTCGTTGTAGCGGAATCGTTCAGCGCTTTCCACAGCTGACCCGGATGGACCTGGCGCTCTGCTGCCGCCTGCGCGTCGAACACGATTTGATAAATGTCGCGTTGTTCCGGCGAAAACTTGCCGCTCACCGGCACGGTGCGCGTCAGGTCCGCAGAATAGCCACCATAATAGGTGGCCATATCCATGTTCAGCATTTCGCCGGCACGCATGAAGCGGTCGTCTTTGTTGTAGTGAAGCGTGGTGGAATTCGGGCCCGATCCGACAATGGAGCCATAGCTCGGTCCGTCGCCGCCGTTCCGCCGGAACGTATACTCGGCCAGCGCCTGCACCTCGAACTCGTTCATTCCCGGAGTGATCATGTGCAACACTTCTTTGTGGGCCATCGCGCTGATGCGAGCGGCCGAACGGATGAGCGCCAGTTCGGCAGGCGACTTCTTGGCACGGAGATCCATGACGTTCTTCGACGCATCGACGACTTTTACATCCCGATGCTTAATCTTGAGTGCATCGAGGAACTGGTCGTCTTCGGTGCGTGGACCGACCGTGCCTGGAACGTCGGCGCCGCCGCCGCGCGAGAAATCACCGATCGCATACAAGGTTCCGCCGCTGGCAAGCAGGGAATCGAGCATGGCCCGCAGCCCGCTCTCGGTGCGCCCTTCCATCCCGAGCTTGGACTTCACGCCATCAACACCAAGGCGACGGCCGGTCCAGACTTCCTGCGCAGGGTCTTTGGGCTGGACGAGCAGAAAACTCTGTTCGGCGCCGTTTTTTCTGACCATGACCAGTGTCGCGTCCGGTTCGAGAAACCCGGTGAAATAATTGAAGTTCTCGGTTTGCCAAAAGTTTTGGAAATTTTCTTTCGGATCCCGACCCCCGCGCACCAACAGCACGCCGTCGCCGGGGAGACTCTTGGTGAGAGCGGCTCTCCGTGTGGCGTATTCCGCCTGCGTGATCTGGGCACCGAGCGGCGCAACAGCAAGCAAGGCAGCAAGCATCCGGCAGATCAACCGTGACATGTTCACATGTACCTCTGTGGCGTGTCTGAATTTCTAAGGGCGGGAAACGCAATCGATTCGGCCTCTTACCAAGTTCCGGCCGCGGCTTCAAAATCTATATGTCGCGGGCGCTCAACGCTGGGCACCGCGGCAGCGTAGCCTCTTCACCCCATCGCCTCTTGCGGCGGTCTCCCGTCAGCAAGAAAAAGCTCAACGGAGCAATAGTACTCATGCATCACGTTACGTTCCGTGGCCGCGCCGCCCTCGGCTTCGTGCTCGCGGCATTTGTCGCCATCCCGGCGACTGTCCGCTCCCAAGTGACAACACCCAAGCAGTTCTTCGGACACGATATCGGTGCCGATTACGAACTGCCCAATTACACACAATTTATGGCGTACTGGCAGAAGGTCGCTACGCAGACGCCGCGGGCCCATCTCGACACGATTGGACTCACCGCCGAGGGCCGTCCACAACTGTCGATGATTGTGTCCTCGCCGGAGAACATGAAACGGTTGGCCCACTGGAAGGACATCTCGCGCAAGCTCGCCAATGCCGAGATCAG
>JANYKA010000237.1 GCA_025358315.1 Gemmatimonadota bacterium
GCGTGTTCTCGATGTGCGTGCCAAGCAGATGTGTGACGTTATGTGTGCGCACGAAAGCGGCGAGGCGGGAAATGCTGGCCGCGAACGCAGCGGTGTCGCGCACATACAGGCGACCCGGATAGAAAGTATCGCCGGTGAGCAACACACCTGTGCGACGGTCGAAGAGTGCGATGCCTGCCGGTTCGTGGCCCGGAATTGCAATGACGTCGATGGTGCGATCGCCCAGATCAATCAGACCGAGTTGATCTGGCCAGTGCGGCACGGCGAAGAATGTACGGACGGCGGCCGAGTCGCGGCCGACGAGCGTGACATTCGGGCGGTTGACGAATTGTGAATCGCCGGCCACGTGATCGCCGTGGGCGTGACTATGGGCGACAACGAGGTCGACGGGCGCGCCGCCGTGGCGCCGTCGCCAAGCGGCAATCAGTGTGTCGATAGGGCCAGCGATATCGACCCCACCGGCACCCGTGTCGAGCAACAATGCCCGGGAATTGCCAAAAAGAAGATAGAGAAAAGGTTTTTCGTAGTTAGTGCACGCCGCCTGGCGGAGGATGAAGAAATCTGCGTTGTACTCGTGCACATCAAATGGCGGCCGATTGCCGCACGTCGACCCGCCGGCGTACCAGTTGCCGGGGAGCGAGCCACCGTAGTTGAGAAAACGCGCAATGTGGTCGTTCAAGAACTTCGCATCGGCGGGGTTGGCGGCTGCGCCGGCGGGATGGCCCCAGAGCGATGGGATAGGAGCGAGGGTGACCTGCGGAATAAACTGCGCTTCGTATCGCGCATCGCCGACCGGGAAGTACAGATCGGTTTCAGAAGGCATGTAGAGCACGGGCATGGTGATCGAGCGGAGCGCCTTCTCCACATCGCCGTCGAAGCCCGGTGTGGTTCCGACATCGTGCTGCTGCCAGGTGCGGAGCTGGAGAATGAGATCGTTGGCATCAGCGCCGGAAATAAAATTGGTGCGATAGTTGGCAATGACCTTCGCAAGCGTCGTTCCGGCCGGGGCGTTCGTGCGCCAGAGTTCGCGGCGCCACCACTCCTGCGAGTAGAGCCAGCCGGCCCACATCAGAGAGAACGCTTCGATCCCCTTTTTAGGTTGCGCGGTGTAGTCGCCATTGTTGAACACCGGGTCGGCCATGATCGCGGCGATCTGTCCTTCGTTGCGAACGATGCCATGGCCATACGTTTTCGCAGTACCGGACGTGGCGACAATGCGATCGACAAATCCCGGTGCGCTGACGGCCCACTGGAATGCTTGTTGCGCTCCCATCGAGAAACCGATCACGGCGCGCAGATGCGTGACTTTGAGCACCTCAGTGAGCAGTCGGCGTTCGGCCGCGACGTTATCGCGAATCGTCGTGACGGGAAAGCGCGGCCCATGAAACGGTTCCGCTGTATTGCTCGGCGATGACGACTTGCCGTTGCCAAATAGCTCTGTGGCCACAAGAAAAAAGCGCGCCGTATCCAGCGCCTTGCCCGGCCCGATCAGCCACTCGTAGCCGTGGTGCGTGGCCATGTAGTGCGACGGCAGCAGGATGACGTTGTCCCGCGCGGCGTTGAGGTGGCCATAGGTCCCGTAGACGATCCGCGCTTTAGGCAGGGTGACGCCACTCTCGGTGCGAAAGTGTTCGATCGTGAACTCGTGATGTTCGGCGCGGTCGGCAGGGCGTGACGGCGGAGCGGACTGGGCGTGGGCGGAATACGCGAGGGTGACGAGTGCGGTAGCGCAGAGGATTAGAGAAGCGCGTGGCATGAGTCTGTCAATCCGTGTTAAGGCAGAGAGCAGTATCCCGCTGATCAATGTGCAACGGTTGTTCTTCATATAGTAGCCGTCCAGGGTGTTGTTGAGCTAATTTCGCGCATGACTATTCGATCAGCTCTGCTCATCGTCGTCGGCCTCCCGACTTTTCTGCGTGCCCAGACCGCAAACGTGAATTGGCCGCTCTACGGCGGCACCACGGACAACAGCCGGTATTCCACCCTTGCCCAGATTACACCGGCCAATGTGGGCAAGTTACAGGTAGCGTGGACGTACGAGACACGCGACGAGTTTCCGGGTTCGGAAATGCAGTCTAATCCTATCGTGATTGACGGCGTGATGTACGCAACGACCCCAAAGCTCCGCGTCATTGCGCTCGACGCCGCGACCGGTAAGGAGTTGTGGAGCTTCGATCCGAATATTGGCGACAGCCGGAAGGGGCGTTACCGCCATCGCGGTGTGACGGTGCACGACGATCGGGTCTTT
Organism: Gemmatimonadota bacterium; assembly: GCA_025358315.1. Taxonomy (GTDB): domain Bacteria; phylum Gemmatimonadota; class Gemmatimonadetes; order Gemmatimonadales; family Gemmatimonadaceae; genus Fen-1231. Next base: position 2,249 of record JANYKA010000237.1, read on the forward strand.
GTTTCGCATCGCAACTGGCTCTATGCACTGGACAAAGCCACCGGCAAGCCGATCCCATCGTTTGGTGAAAACGGGCGTGTGGATCTGCGCAAAGGGCTCGACCGGCCGATCGAAGGCGTGTCGATCAGCGCGAGCACACCGGGAGTGGTATTCGAGAATCTGTATATCACGGGTAGCACGGTGTCTGAAAGCCTGCCGTCGTCGCCGGGCGATATTCGTGCCTACGACGTGAAGACGGGTGAGCTGCGCTGGACCTTCCACACGATTCCGCATCCGGGCGAGTTTGGCTACGACGAGTGGCCCAAAGACGCGTGGAAAATTTCCGGTGGCACCAACGCCTGGGCCGGACTGACGGTCGATCACGAACTCGGTATGGTCTACGGTGCGACCGGTTCAACGTCATTCGATTTCTATGGCAGCAATCGCCTTGGCAACGACCTCTTCGCCAACACGATTATCGCCCTCGATGCGCGCACCGGAAAGCGCGTCTGGCATTTCCAGGGGATCCGGCACGATCTCTGGGACTTGGACTTTCCGTCGCCCCCCGCGCTTGTAACGGTCACACGTGATGGAAAGCCGGTCAATGCACTAGCGCAGATCACGAAGACAGGGCACGTCTGGCTGCTCGACCGGAAGACCGGCGCGACCCTGTTTCCGATTGCCGAGCATAAGGTGCCGCGGTCGTTGCTGGATGGAGAGCGGGCGAGTCCGACGCAACATCTGCCGGTGTTGCCGCCCCCGTACGCGCGACAGGGATTGACCGAGGATTTGCTGACAACGCGGACGCCAGCAGCGCACGCGTTTGCGTTGAAGAAATTCCGTGAGTACCCGAATCACGGACTCTTCGCCCCGCCCAGCACCAAGGGAACGATCGTCTATCCGGGCTATGATGGCGGCGGGGAATGGGGAGGGCCGGCGTACGATCCGGCGTCCGGTCTGTTGTATGTAAACTCAAACGAGATGGCGTGGCTGTTGCGCATGGTGCCGCGGAGCGACAAGTCGGTCTATCAGAACAACTGTGCGAGCTGCCATGGTGCGGATCTGAAAGGCGCCCCTGGTAAATCTCCAACGCTGATTGATATCGGCAAGCGTCGCACGAAGGACGAAATGTTTCAGATTATCCGAAACGGGCAGGGGCTGATGCCCGCATTTGGCGAAGCATTGGAGGGTGGAACGATCAATGATCTCGTGAACTTTCTTGTCACCGGGCACGACGTGGCCGAGACGGCGAAGACCAACCCGAATTTTCTGAAGTACCGTAATACGGGATATGAAATTTTTCTCGATCCCGAGGGCTATCCGGCGATCAAGCCGCCATGGGGGACGCTCAATGCCATCGATTTGAACAAGGGGACGATCGCATGGAAGATCCCGTTCGGCGAGTATCCGGCGTTGGCGGCAAAGGGCGTGAAGAACACCGGCACCGACAACTATGGCGGGCCCGTTGTCACGGAGAACGGACTGCTGTTTATCGGCGCGACGACGTACGACAATAAATTCCACGTGTTTGACAAGCGTACGGGCAAGTTGCTCTGGGAGACCACGCTTCCCGCCGCCGGCAATGCAACGCCGTCGCTGTATATGCTCAATGGACGCGAGTACATCGTTATTGCCTGCGGCGGTGGGAAGAACGGCGCCAAGTCAGGTGGGACGTTTGTGGCGTTCGCGCTCCCACGGGAGTGAAGCCGAGGGTGCTTCCGTGCACGGGATACCGTAGTTTCCACGATTGCGCGGGTGGATCCGGCCTATGACATTGCGGAGTTGGTAAATAGAAGTATCAGGTCGTTGCGTGAGTGCGTCGAAGTATGTGTCAAAGGGACGAGCCTCAAAATCTTTTTATCGGAGTTTTTATGAATTCCCCTTTGCCCATCAAACCACGTACAGTAAGCGTGTTGCGGCCACGGCATTTGCACCGCGTGTTCTGCTGGGCAAATGTCATTCTCCTGCTCGCGCTTCTGCGCCCGCAGTATCTGGCGGCCCAGCGGCAGCCAGGGTCTGCGCCGCCGACCGATACCACGCACAAGACGGTACGCGATACCATGCGCAACACCGAACAGGACGACGGTTCTGATGATCAATCGCCGCGCTTCTCAACCGGAGTCTCTGCCGGATCACAGAGTTACGTCGGCGGACGCAGTGAGCGCGCCCTCGCCGCAATGCTCCAGTGGCGGGCGATGCCATGGCTGACCCTGAGTGTGGCACCAAGTTATGTCTCGGCCAGTGAGCCCGGCACCACCTCCAGACTCTCGGCATCGGGGCTGACCGACATTCCAATTTCGATAGAAGCCGGCCACTCGTTCTCCGGGTCTCTCTCGCCCAGCATCGGAATTGGCTACGGCATTACGTTGCCGGTTGGTGACACGCTTAACGGGTTCGGCAGTGGACAAATCGGCTCGTCGCTGAACATTGGCGCGGGGATTATGCCTGCACCGAATTTTGGTTTGAACGCCGGAGTCGGACGATCACTTTCCACGTTCTCGATTCGCTCCGGAATCAATGGAACGGCATCCATGTGGGGCGATGTGAGCGCGTGGCTGCAACCGGCTGGAAACGATCGTATGTCTTTTAGCGCCGGCTATAGCACGGATCTCGGTTCCGTGGATACCACATTTGGTCGTAGCACTTCATTGAATCTCGGATTCAACGTTCGTCTGTTCAATCAGGTCGCGTTGAATGTGGACGCCACTCATGGATTGTCTGGTGCCTCGCCGGAGTGGGGGCTTGCGATCGGGTTTGGCACGGCGTTTCCGTCACTGGGGAGCGGTCGTGCCCGATCAGCGGTGAATCAACTGTCCCAGGTGTTCGGAGGCGGGCGACACGGGTTGCCCTCAAAGAAGTCCGGTACCGGCACCACGACCGGGACGGGGATTGGGCGCGGCGGCGGTCGGAAGAAGCCGTAGTATGGCGATTCAGCAGCAACGCGAAAAGAAACGGGCCCCAGACGGGGCCCGTTTCAATATCCAGAACCAACGATTGTCACCTACGGTTTCTTATTGCCCATCGTTGAAGCGTTCTTATCGAACTGCGCCTGCTCTGCCGGGCTGAGAGCGGCACGCAAGTCCGCACGCTCACTGACCCGCAGGGCCGCGATTTTCCCGGCGATGGTGAGGTCGGGATGACCGGCTTTCTCGGCGGCGTCTTCCTGCTTCTCGAGCGCCTTGATCTGCCCCGCGTACCGTTTCTCCGTCGCCTTCACAGACTTTTTTCCGACGAACTCATTTTGATGCCTTTGAGCAGTCCTTTCGGATCGCTTCGGGCGCCATTTAAGGCAGAGCGTTGCGCACGGTCTTCGGTTTTGTCCGCGTCTTTCCCGGCTTTGTCGTCGCGGGCATCGGCGCGTTTCGCCTCTGCCGTCGCCTGACCCTTATTTGCCTTCGGATTGGATTTCATCGTGCCCATCGTCGAGACGGGCGGGCCTGCCGGGTGCTTTTCCTTCTGCGCGGCAGCGACGGTGGCGAACCCGGCAAGCAGCGCGCTGAGCGCTGTTGCCCGGATCGCGACATTCGTTAAGCGTGATTTCGTCATGATATTGAACTCCGTTCAAAAGAGGTAAAAAGCTGTATTTACAGGCCGACTACTTAACCGTTGCGCGGATGACGGGAGTGAAGATCAGTCCGTTCAAAGAGATGGAGTTTCCACGCATCACGAAACTGTTGCCGACCATAAAGTCAACCAAGACCGTAGTCGTCTGATTCGCCGTAACGGTCACCGGTTGCGACAGCACGATCTTGATGCCGCTGCGCGACGCGCTTGGAAACGTGACGCTTGGAGTGCTCGTGCTGGTGAGTACCGTCCCATTCTTCAGCGTCAGGCTCGACCGTGTCGGGTCAATGATGAGGCGGAAACCCTGATAACTCCCCGCGGCCACGCTTGCGGAGCCAAGTGGAAGCGCGG
>JANYKA010000259.1 GCA_025358315.1 Gemmatimonadota bacterium
TTTCAAAGACGGCATCGCAATCGCGCCGCCCTGTTCGGTCCCGGCGAGGCGTTCGGCTCTTCCGAGCGCCTCCAAATTATTCAGCATGAACAGCGGTGATTCGTTGAATCGCATGTTTTGCACACTCTTCGAAATCTTGCCGTTCTCAATCAAGAACGTTCCGTCGCGTGTTAATCCTGTGTAAAGAATTGTACGTGGATCAACTTCGCGCAAGTACCAAAGTCGCGTGACGAGAATTCCGCGCTCCGTCCCCTTGATCAAATCTTCAACGCTTGCGGTGCCTCCCGCAACCTTGATCGAGCTCGGCGCACCCGTTGCCTGCTTGCCCATTTTCTTCGCCCAGAAGCGCGAATAGTGAAGCTGTTTGAGTACGCCATTTTCAATCCACACCTGTCGTGCGATCGGAAATCCTTCGCCATCAAATGGCTGCGCGAGCAACTGCGGGTCGGACGGATCCGAGAACATCGTGATCCGATTATCGACGATCTTCTCCCCGATTTTGTTACCGCCGCCTTCTTTTACGAACGGCGATCGGCCTTCATCGGCGCTTCGCGAATCGGTATAATTTCCGATTAATTGCAGCAGGTCTCCGGTCGCTTGTGGCTCTAGAATCACGGTATAACGGCCTGGTTCGACCTTGGCCGGTGATCGTGATGCGCGCGCCTTATCGAGCGCCCGTTTTGCCACCATCGCGAAATCGATTTGCGCCCAGTCCGGATGATCGGCTGCGGCCCATCCGGAACCGGTGCCGTCGTTCGTGCGGACGGTGAGTTGATAGTTCGCACTCGTCGCACGGAAGTATCCGAACAATCCTTTTTGATTTGCGATCGCCGACATACCGGCGTTGCAGATCAGGAATCCCGCGGCCTTCACGTCGCCCATTCTTCTGGCCGGATCGAGTGCCGTGAGCGCGACCTTTGCGCGGTCTGCGGCCGACGCATTTGCCGTCTGATCGAACCACGAATTCACTTTCACATATTGTTGCGGATCGAGCTCCGGCATCGATTCCGGATCGTCCGGCGCGAGTTTCGCGAGCCGCTCGGCTTGCCGAACAGTGCGCAATAATGCCTCGTCGGAGAGATCATTAGTGGTCACGACGGCGTGCTTTGGGCCGAATGACGACTGCACGGCGACGTTCGCGTCAGCGATCGCGCCAGCTGTCGACATCTGATTCGCCGCGAACCGTATGTTCGTGGTAAGACCGCCATTCAAGGTCACGTTGATCGCGTCGGCCTTGGACATCTTTACGATTTTCTCGCAAATGGCCTGCGCGGCCTCGCGGGAGATCGTGGCCTCTGGCGGGAGCGTCACCGCTTCAAGGAGTCGCGTTGGAGCGCTCATCAGGCTTTCCTCCCGGTATTGATCACATTGACGTTGCGGAAGCGCGTTGGCACACAGCCGTGGCTCACGCCGTTCACCTGACCTGGTTGGCCCTTGCCGTCAAAGAATGATCCGCCGAGGCGGTAACTCGACTTGCCGCCAATCATGTCCATCGAGTTCCAGAAGTCGGGCGTGCGAATCTGGTAGGCGACGTCCTTGAGCATGCCAGCGATCTTGCCGCCTTTGATCTCATAAAAGACCTGGCCGCCGAACTGCGCGTTGTAGCGCTGCTGATCGATCGAGAAGGAGCCGTCACCGATAATGGCGATCCCCTTGTCGGTCGCGGCAATGAGATCTTCGTAGCTCTTCTCTTCCTTGCCGGGAAGCAGCGACACATTGGGCATGCGCTGGAACTGCACACTGGACCATGAGTCGGCGTAGGAGCAGCCGTGGGAGCGCGTGGGGCGCCCCTGCTGGTCATACCACCATTTGAGCCACGGTGCTTGTTCACGGGTGGTCTCGTAGTCGTTAACCATGCCTTCCTTAATGATCAGGAAGTCATCCGGAACGACGCCATCGTCGTCGTACCCGATCGTCGAGATCGCTCCTTCCTGCGAGCGGTCTCCCTGAATGTTCATCATGCTCGGACCGTAGCGAAGCTTGCCCAGCTTGTCTTCCGGCGGCGCGACAAAACTCGTGCCGGCGTAGTTGGCTTCGTAACCCATCGCGCGATCGAGTTCGAGCGGATGCCCGATGGACTCATGGATGGTGAGCCAGAGGTTTGACGGGTGAAGCACCAGATCATAGCGGCCGACGTCCACGGGCTTCGCCGTGAGCTTCTGCGACGCTTCTTCGCCCCATTTGCGAGCGTTGCCGACAAGATCACAATCGAGCACGTACTCCCATCCTCGACCCATTGGCGCGGCTTCGGCGTTTTGACGATTCTGAAAATCCGTGTGATCGTCGGAGACCGCGGTTGCCACAAGGAGCGGCCAGCTGCGGACCAGCGTCTGTTCGATCACCGAACCGTCGGTATTCGCATAGCTACGATCCTGCTTCACAAAAAAGAGAACTCCATTCACGAACTTCACCTTTGGTGCTTTCAGTGCTTCGGCATTCGCTTTGAGTAGAAGATCGACCTTTTGTTCGAGCGGCACGTCGAATGGGTCGATCTTGCAAGCACTTTTCCAAGTGGCATTTGGCTGCGCCGGCGCCGGTGCCAGCTCGACAGATCGGTCGCGGGCGACGCGATTCGCTTTAGCAATCGCTGCGGCCTCGCGGGCCGCACTGACCACGGAGTCTTTGGTCAGCGTGCGCGTGGCGGCGAAACCCCAGCAACCGTCAACGAGGACGCGCACACCACAACCCAGCGTGTCGGTATCGACGACATTGATGATCTGCTGCTCGCGGGTCACAATAAAGTTTTGCCGAAAACGCCCGATGCGAGCATCGGCAAACGACGCCCCCGCGGCCTTGGCAGCGTTGAGCGCCTCCATCATCAGTTCCTTATTCGCACCGCTTTCAAAGCGGTCAACATCGCGCCGCGAGACGGGAGGCACGGCAAGCACACTGCTCGGCAGTCCACTCATCACGGCGAGCGCAGTGCCGGTAATGCCGGCACGTTTCAGAAATTCTCGCCTGTCGGTCATTCGGTCACGTCATCCATTGAGGACGGTGGCCGATCGAGTCGCGGTGCTCGATCGCAGAATGCCGCAGGTGGGGGACGCGACGGCAAGGTTCGGTAATATTGGGGCGGTGGGTCACGGTGCGCAACCGAAGTTTTTCACTTCAGTGCGGCATCCGAAAGTATTGCGCGTGATTACTGAGCGGGCGGCGGGCAGCGTGTTGCCGGCGCCGCCCATCACTGCACGCGAACCATCGGGATCGGGCGCCGTCAGCGATTGACGATACTCCCCCGCAACGACCCAATGATATTGACCAGCTCATTCCTCTCCCGCTCCGGCACCCTGAACTTGTCCATCGTCGGGTTGAGGTGACCCGTAAACGCGTTCCAGATATCGTTGTTGATTTCCATCTCGGCGTGCACCGTTTTCATGTCGCGGCCCGGATAGTAGCAGGGACCGCCGGTGGCGTTGCACAGTTGATCAACGACATGCTGGCGAATGCGCTGGATGTCTTTCGGCTCGAGCCCCTTGAAGTACGGGGCGATACGCGGATCACCGAGCGCGCCGCCGAGAAAGTCGTCCGTCACGGCTGCGATAGCATCGTAACCGCCAAGGCGCGAGTAGAGGGACGCCGTTGGCGCCGCCTTGCTTCCATGAGACATACTCGCGCAACCGGTAGCAACCGCCGCGAGCGAAAGTAAGAGCGCCATCGTCGGAGCGCGGCGAATACCGAAGAATGAAAGCGTCATATTTGCAGCCTCGAGGAGTGGCATCAGCAGAACGGCGGCCGGCAATCGCGCCAGTTACTAATCAAAATACGACAACGGTACCCAAATCGGATGGGTCCCGGATCGTAGAACTTGGCGCGGTCATCCTTCACTGCGGACTTTCGCCGGCCGTGGCACGTGGCGAACTTTCATTGATGAAATCGCTTGTCAAAGAATCCCCAGCTCCGGGATTCGTGCTGAAAGATGTTCCCGTGCCAACCATCCGGGACGATGAAGTGCTTATCCGTGTGCACCGCGCGGGGGTTTGCGGCACTGACGTGCACATTCACGATTGGGACGACTGGGCGAAAGGACGTTGCAAACCGCCATTCGTCGTCGGCCATGAGTTTGCCGGAGAAGTCGCTGAGGTTGGCGCGCTGGTAAAAGATGTAAAAACCGGTGATCGGGTTACCGCCGAGGGACACATTGTCTGCGGACGCTGCCATCTGTGCCGCACAGGCAACTCTCACGTCTGTCCATTCACCAAGATTATTGGCGTGGACCGCGACGGCTGTTTCGCCGAATACATCGCCATGCCGGCCACGAACGTCTGGCATCTGGACGACGACGTGTCGTTTGAAGTGGGTGGCATTCACGATCCTATGGGGAACGCGTTTCACACGGCGCTCCACGGCACGGAGATGCCCGGCGCGACCGTTCTGATTACCGGTTGCGGTCCGATCGGCATTTTCGCTGTCGGAATCTGCAAAGTCGCCGGTGCATCCCACATCGTAGCGAGTGACGTAAACCCGAAGCGATTGGAACTGGCCCTTGCCATGGGCGCCCACGACGCCGTGAATCCAAAGGACGCCGAAGCGGCTGTCCGCGCTGCGACCGACGGCTTAGGCGTGGATATCGTGCTGGAAATGAGCGGCGTGCCGTCAGCTATCCATCAGGCCTTCGCCCTCGTGCGGGTGGGTGGGCGGGTGCAGATGCTGGGCATCCCGGCGAAACCCATCGAAATAAATTTGGCGACGGAAATTATTTTCAAAGGCATTACGGTGTATGGCGTCGTGGGCCGACGCATGTATGAGACGTGGATTCAGATGACGCAGTTTTTGCGCAGCGGTCAGTTTGATCCGCGCCCGGCCATCACCCACCGCTTTCCACTCAAAGACCACGCCGAGGCGATTCGGGTGATCAAGTCCGGCGAAGCGGGTAAAGTCGTGTTCGAGATCGCCTGATGTCACTCAATTCCGCGTTTCGCACTGACCTTGAGCAGAAGATCGCCCAGCTCAAGACTGATCGGGTGTACAAAACGCTGAACTATCTCGCTTCGCCGCAAGCCGCACGCGTGCAGATGGAAGGGCGCGGCGAAGTGCTGATCCTGTCATCGAACAACTATTTAGGGCTGTGCAATGAGCCTGCAGTGGTGCGCGCCGGTGTAGAGGCGCTTGGGCAGTACGGCGCGGGCACCGGCAGCGTGCGGTTCATTTGCGGGACGTTCACGGTGCATCGTGAGCTGGAGGCCGCGCTGGCGCGGTTTGTCGGGACGGCTTCGGCGATGTCGTTTGTATCGGCGTGGAATGCCAACGAAGGGCTCACGGCAACGGTCGTCGAAGACGGCGACTTTGTGGTCAGCGATGCGCTCAACCACGCCTCCATCATTGACTCCATCCGTCTGGCCAAAGCGATCACGAAATGCACGACCGCCGTCTATCAGCATGGCAATCTCGACGATCTGGTGGAGAAGCTCACGGCGAACAAGGCGGCCAAACGGCGCCTGATCTGGACCGACGGCGTGTTCTCCATGGAAGGCAGCATGGCCAAGCTCCCGCAACTGCTGCAGATCGCCCGCGATCATAACGCCGTACTCATCGTTGATGATTCGCACGCTACAGGCGTGATGGGCGCGACAGGCCGCGGAACGCCGGAACACTTCGGCGTGCTCGGCGAAGTCGACGTGATTACCTCAACGCTCGGCAAGGCGCTCGGCGGCGCTGCCGGCGGCTTTGTGGCCGGACCGGCGGCGCTATGCGATATGCTCACCCAGCGCTCGCGTCCCCAACTCTTTTCCAACGCGCTGCCGCCGACGGTCGCGGCCAGCGCGATGGCGGCCGTGCACTTTATTGAAGCCCATCCCGAACGGGTGAAGGCGCTGCATGAGAATGTCCGTTATTTCCGGTCGGCGCTCTTGGAGGCCGGACTGAAGCCGCTCGAGGGCGAGACGCCTATCGTTCCGATCATTGTCGGCGAAACCGCCGACGCGATCCGCATGAGTGAACTATTGCTCGACGACGGGATTTTCGTGACCGGCTTCGGGTATCCGGTGGTCCCGCAGGGCACTGCTCGGCTGCGTTGCCAGCTTTCGGCCGCCCATTCGAGAGCTGATCTCGACGAGGCCGTCGGTGCGATCCGGAAGGTCGCCCAGCGTGTCGGGATTCTGAGCTAGGGGGTTCCGGCCGGACCTCGGCGCAGTGCCCGCCGTGACCAGTTTGACCGCCCCATCGTCCCAATGATGAAGCTCCGGGAGGCCCATGCGGGTCGGCCGGCGGCGCTCTCCTTCGAGGTATAGCGTATGCGATCGTTCCGTCTATTCGTTTTCGCCCTCGCGATTGGTGTCACGGGCTTGATCCCGTCAGTCGCGCGCGCGCAAAACCCTGTCGCCAGTTGGCAGGATTCCTGGTACTGGGGCGCATATGGCGGACAGACGCAGTTTCCGACCAGCATCGCCACCACAACCGCACCCACAATTGGCATTGACTGGGTCATCACACGCACGCGTTTCGCGCTGAACGTGTTCGCTGAACAGTCGTACTTCAATGCGGTCTCGACGATCCCGGACTATCCGTCGTCGGCGCCACGCCGCGTGGACTTGACGGATATGCGCCGCGTGGGATTCACGGCGATGGTCTTTACGCCCTCGTGGCGCATGATCAAGCCGTATGTCGGTGGCGGTTTTGCATTCAACTTTATCAAAGAGGCCACGCCGCAAGGGTCGTTCTATACGACACCGGGCGCGCGTGACACGGTGCTGAAGCGCGTGAACAATGCTCGGACAGCGGGCAAGCTGTTCGGTGATGTGGGAGTCATGGCGATGCTCGGACGGTTCGCGCCGTTCGTGCAATACACCATCATGCCGACCCAAGGCACGAGTTCGTGGTTCATTAACGGTGACGGCTTCACGACCATCTGGAAAGCCGGCGTGCGCGTGAACTTTGGGACATCAGTGGAAAAAAAGTGGTGACCGCTCTGCGGTAACCCCTGTATGAGAAGACAGAGCGGCGCGACCCATTGGGCGCGCCGCTCTGTCTTTTGGGGAACTCGTTAGCGCAGCTTCGACACGTATGGGCTGGAGCGGACAATCCAGCGCAACGGCCAATCCACCGCTTTCGCGATGCCAACGCGCGGCGTGACCACGACGTCGCGATCGGGCACGGGCAGGCTCGACTGAATTCGCAGCGAACTGGTGCGCAACGATAACCCGTGATGTCGTGGCCCGGTGATCCCCAATGCCTGACTGAGCTTGCCCGGTCCGTTGCTAAGTGCGACGCCATCGCGGCCGCCACGCCGGCGGCGCATTGCAGCGAGGCCGTCCATTGGCTCGATGGCGCGAATCAACACGGCGCTTGGTAATCCGGCCGCACGGGTGACCGCGTTCACGCACCAATACATGCCATAGATGAAATACACGTAGGCATTGCCCGGTGGTCCATAGAGCACCTCGGTGCGCGCGGTACGGCCTGCCGCCGCGTGGCAGGCCGCATCGTGCTCTCCAACGTACGCTTCGGTCTCGACGATACGTCCGCTACACCGGACTCCGCCGACGGTGCACTCGATCACCGCTCCCAACAATTCTCGCGCGACGATTTCCGTGTCGCGCGCAAAAAACGAACGCGGCAACACCGCGCGGCGGGTCACGCCGGGGTGATGGCCTTCTTAGCGCGCGATGGCCGCTTTGGTTTGGCATTGTCGCCATCCTCGTCCGCGCCATCGGTCACGACGGGCTTGGCGCGCGATTTTCTCGCCGGCTTGAACTCGTCAATGACAACCGGCTGCGCCGGTGCGTCGTCTACGACACCAATCATAAGGTCCACCGGCGGAAGTGCTTTTCCACTGAATCCCGAACGGCCGCCGCGCGCCGGCGCGCCGCGGGCGCCCATTCCGCGCGGAACAATGGGGGTATTGGCCGCCTTTTCTTTGTCTGCCGCGGCCTTGAGTGCGGCTTCTTTGACATTCAACTGATCGGCCACGCTGGGCGCGGATGCCGCAGTGGCAACCTCGAACGTGTCACCGCGCTTGCGCAGATCCACTGCATCAGCGTCATGGGCATCGCGAAGAATGCGCGCGAAGTTGCGCTCGCTGAGACTTTCGCTGTCGCGTCCGAGAAGGGCGAATGCTTTCTCGCGCACGCGTTCGCTGGGGACCGAATCCTCGCCGGTGACGAGCCCGGCGACGGCGTTGCGAATAAGTGCGAAGGCTTCGTCGCGGGTCAGGCGAAGGCCGCTGCCGCCAATCGCTGCGTCGGCCTTTGGAGCGGTGACAACCACATGCGTTCGCGCGCTGGCGTGCGGGGCACGGGACGCGGCGGGCCGTTGCGGCGCGCTGCGTTCCGCAGCGACGGGGAGTCCGGCCGGCGACGGAGTAAATGGTGCGACAATAGGCGCGGTCGGCGCGATCGGCGCGATCGAAGCGACAGCGGCGACGGCGGGAACAGCAGCCAACGGTGTTGATTCGAATGCCGTCGGCGCGTTGGTGTCGGCCACAGCCTCGCTGGTTGTACCTTCACGGTCACGCTTGTTGCGGCCACGACCGCCACGGCGGCCGCGACGGCGGCCCTCGCGCTCTTCACCTTCACCGGTCGGCGCCGGAGTGCGCACAGATGGCGTGGCCGGCGTGGTCGGACTCGTGCCGATCTTGCCAACTGGCGGCGCAACGTCGAGTTGACCGTTCTCGAGTTTCGTCACCTGAATAAGCCCTTTCTGGGCCGCCTCGAGACAGAATTTTGAGAACTTCGAAATGCCGAGATTCTTTTCGTCGAAGGAATTGTCGATTTCCTGCATCACCTGCTTCAGCCGGTCGGAGCGCATGACATCCCCATTGCGCTGCATCCGGGTGATCGCTTCGGTGACGAGCTCCCACGGATCGTACTTGGTGCTTCCTTCGCCCTCGCCTTCTTTCACTAGGCCGGCGAGCGCATTGTAGCTGTAATACTCATCGCAGTTTTGCACGAGCAGATCACTCGACGATTCGCGAATGCCCACACCGATGACGTACTTGCCGTACTCCTTGAGTTTGATAACCAAACTGGAAAAGTCGGAGTCGCCGGAGAGCAGGATGATCGTGCCAATCTCGGGACGGGTGAACACCAGTTCGATCGCATCGATGGCGAGGCGAATGTCCGTGGCGTTCTTCTTGGACGATCCGTACGCCGGGGCGAAGATCAAATCGATTGAGGCCTCGGACAGCGGAACGATGTACTGCGGATAGCGGCGCCAATCGGCATAAGCGCGCTGGACGGCAACCTTGCCGTGGATGATATCGCTTGACAACAGACTGCGGAGTTCGGCGTGGAGATCCTTCTGGATGCCCATCGTGACGTTGTCAAAATCGATCAAAAGCGCGGCATTTGGTGCGTGGACGACCGGGCCGCCGATGCCGGACTGGGTATGAGCCTGCGGGCCGCGATGCATGGGCGTGATAGGCGCTCGTGCGGCCGCGACGTGTGCGTGACGTGGATGCATTGTTCTCTGGCTACTCGCCGTTGGTCGGGCGTGCGCCGCGCAGAGTGCCGCGCGGAATGCGCGACGAACTCAGATGGTGGCGTGGGGCCCGGTGTGTTCGGGGCAGGCGCACACGCACATCACTTCTTCCGGGCGAGGGTACTGCTCATTTGCTTACGCTTTGCCGCATGCCCGGGAAACAATGATGGCGCAGGCGCCGGGTCCCGTAATAAAAGATGATTCTCCGAGGCGCCGGACGTGCCGGTGATCGGGGCGCGAAGGCCGCAGCGATCATCGACGCGCCAGGCGCATCGTCATTGAAGCATAACAAGTTAGGTACACTTTGTCACCTGCGTACCGTAAGTTCATCACGAAACCGGACACCCTCTTGCCCCGTAGAGCTATCAGGTGAAGCGACTCGGCTTCCGCTCCAGGCTTTTTCTCATTTTGGCCCTGTTCGCGTTGGTGCCCTCGATCCTGTTGACGGTCGGGTGGGGCAGCGCGACCTCTTGGGTGTTGCCGCGCGTGAGCGGGAGCGCCGCGTGGGATAGTGTAGCTGCCACCGGCGAGCGTGCGCTCAAGGTGGCTCGCCGTGCGCCGCGTTCGGCTGCAAGTGATTCAATTCTCAACGCCCACGAGCGGGAGTTGTCGAGTTCGGTCAAGTATGCGCGTCAGCTCGAGTACTTGGTGCGCCGCGCTGCTCCGATGCTTGTTATCGCCGGGTTAGTGCTACTGGCGCTCCTGTCACTGGTGGCATCACGGGTCGCCGGCCATCTGAGCAGACAACTGAGCCGACCGCTCGACGAGTTGGTCGGGTGGACACAACGGTTGCGCCGCGGTGACCCGTTGCCAGCGCAGGCCACCGCCAAAGGCGCTCCGGAGTTCGCGGTGCTGCGGGCGGGAATGCGGGAAATGGCAGTAGCGCTTGAGTCTGGTCGGAAGATAGCCATCGAAGCTGAGCGATTGGAAGCGTTTCGCGAGTCAGCGCGGCAGGTGGCGCACGAACTCAAAAATCCACTGACGCCCATCCGGTTTGCGGTGGAGCGGCTGAAGCGAGGAGTTCCTGTTGAGCTGGCCGACGCGGTCGAAGTGTTGTCGGTAGAGTCGGCGCGACTGGAGGCGATGGCGCGGAGTTTTGCCCAGTTCGGAAAGCTTCCCGAAGGTCCGCCGTCTGATATTGATGTGGCAGATCTGATGCGGTCCGCGGCGCGCACTACAGTGCCGCCACTTATCGCCTTTGTGGTTGAGGCCGATCGCGATTTGCCGTTGTTACACGGGATGCACGATGCATTGAGCCGGGCATTTGGGAACGTATTATTGAACGCGGTAGAGGCGTGCGGTGCGCAGGGGACGATTACAGTATTGGTAACCACGCTTGCGCAGGAAGAATTGTTGGTATCGATCACAGACAGTGGTCCGGGGATTGCCGTTGATCGGCTGGAACAGATCTGGACGCCGTACGTGACGGACAAGACAGGCGGCACCGGGTTGGGACTCGCCATTGTGAAGCAGACGATGGTGGCTCACGGTGGACGGGTGGAAGCCCGGAGTGCACCCGGACAGGGCGCGGAAATACGGCTAATTTTCCCGGTACGGCGACCGACAGAACAGGAGATTCGATGAATGGGCCAGAATTGATCCCGGTAGTCATAGTTGCCGTCTTTGCGGGCTCTACGGTGCTCGTATTGGCGCGAGCGGTTGCGCGCAGAATTGAAGGCCGTGCCCACTCGTCAACTCCGACGTTCGCCCCCGAAGTGTCGGAGCGAATGGAGCGGATGGAGTGCGCCGTAGAATCGATCGCTATCGAAGTCGAGCGCGTGTCCGAAAGTCAGCGATTCCTCACGAAACTGCTCGCCGACCGCGAGCGCACCGCCCTGCCCGCCAGCGGGCGAGGAAATCAGCAATGAACGAGGATATT
This sequence comes from Gemmatimonadota bacterium, assembly GCA_025358315.1. Taxonomy (GTDB): domain Bacteria; phylum Gemmatimonadota; class Gemmatimonadetes; order Gemmatimonadales; family Gemmatimonadaceae; genus Fen-1231. Next base: position 11,294 of record JANYKA010000259.1, read on the forward strand.
GTTGTCCCGATCGCATTTTTCGTAATGGTTTGCGTGCTCTCGCTCGGGATTCCGTTAGTTCGGCATTACATCAAGCGAACGGAAAGACAACCGGCGCTGTCCAACGCCGACCGCGCCGACGACTCGGCGCGCCTCGCACGAATTGAAGCGGCGGTAGAGTCGATGTCGATTGAGCTCGAACGAATTTCCGAAGGACAGCGATTCGTCACAAAGCTCCTCGCCGGCCGTGCCGAGCCCGTAAAGTTGCCGTCCGCCCAGCAGTAGCCCCCCGCATCCCCGACGCCCGTGCCCTCTGTTCTGATTATCGATGACGAACCGAATATCCGCCGGATGGTGGGCGCGTTGCTCACCTCTGAAGGATTCGAGGTGCGCGATGCCAGCGATGGCGTCAACGGGCTAGCTGGCGCAGCAGAACTCGATCCGGACCTCGTGCTGCTCGACCTGATGATTCCTGGTACGATGGACGGCATGGCTGTGCTGGAAAAACTACGGGAGCGCTTTCCCGACCTTCCGGTGATCATGATGAGCGGCCGGGCCGGATTGGCGGACGCGGTGAAGGCCACGCGATTGGGCGCGGTAAACTTTCTCGAAAAGCCGCTTACGCCCGAGGGCGTACTGCTGGCCATCACGAGCGCGCTGGAACTGCGGATGGCCCGTCGCGAGCGCACTGCTCTTCGCGCCGACCTCGGAATGGCCGGCGAGCTGGTTGGGGAGAGTCCGGCGATGCGCGAGCTCCGGTCCATGATCGAGCGCGTGGCCCCAAGCGACGCGCGCATCCTGATTACTGGCGAAAGCGGCACAGGAAAAGAGTTAGTGGCGTCGGCAGTGCACGCCGAGAGCAAGCGCCGCGACCGTCCCTTCATACGCGTGAACTGCGCGGCGATTCCGCGCGACCTGGTGGAGAGCGAAATGTTTGGCCACGAGCGTGGAGCGTTCACCGGTGCCACGGAACGCCGCATCGGTCGCTTCGAACTCGCGCATACCGGCACGCTCCTTCTCGACGAGGTCGGGGATTTGGGCCCCGAAGCGCAGTCGAAATTGTTGCGGGCGATAGAAGCCAAGGAAATCGAACGCGTCGGCGGTGGTCGGCCGATCAAGGTCGATGTGCGTATTCTCGCCGCCACCAATCACGATCTCGAACGCGCCGTCCGGGACGGACGATTTCGCGAAGATCTATTTTTCCGGTTGAACGTGATTCCGATTTCCGTGCCACCATTACGTGAGCGGCCGTCGGATATCCCGGCACTGGTGCGCCACTTTGCGGCATTGCAGCGCCGACGGTCGGCCCAGCCGGCTCCGGAATGGCGCGACGATGCCGTGCAGTATCTTGCGCGGCACCGGTGGCCGGGGAACGTCCGTGAACTCGCGAACATTGTCGAGCGGCTTTCGATCTTGTACGCCGGGCATCCGATCAGCGCCGTCGAAGTCACGGCGGTGTTGCCGCTCGGCGACAGGGCCGTCGCGACGCCGCTGCTTCCCGATCTCCTGGAGCCGGAAATCACGCTCAGTGACGCGCTCGATGAATACGAAAAACTGTTGATCAGCCGTGCACTCTCGGCGGCGAACGGAGTCGTAGCGGAGGCCGCGCGCCGCCTGCGCACCGACCGCCCAAATCTGTACCGCCGGATGAAACGCCTCGGCTTTGTTGCGCCCGGGGAGTAAACGGCACGGATCGTGCTTGCTGGGCACTATCCAGACACACGCGGAGAAACAATGAGACGGTTGGTTCAGAGTACAACGATCACCCCCATCGCCTGGTGTTTGCTTGCGGCGTCGGTCTTGCATTCATCACCGGCGGTGGCTCAGCAGCCACTCGACACGACCGGCTCCCGCCTCTCCTCCGTGGCACGCAGCGCCATTGCCAGGTATAACGCACCGGCGACGCGACGCGTAACGGGGGCATTCGACGTGCCTGCCGCAACGACTATCACCGGCGACGTGGCAGTGCTCAACGGGCCCGTGACGATCGCCGGCCGCATTCAGGGATCGTTGATCGCAATCAATTCGGATGTGCGTTTTGCACCCGGCGCGCATGTCGATCAGCAACTCATTGTCATTGGGGGCGGCGTCAGCGGACAGGATAGCGCACATGTGGGCGGTGATCTGCTGCGGCAGGTTGAATTGCTACGCTACCACATCGATGGGGAGCGCATCGTTGCGGAGAGTGAACCGATGTACGACGACACGTGGTGGCAGCGACATCATTTGAAGCACGCGTTCCGCCATGGCGAGGCCTACACCGACTTCTTCTATCTCGCTTCGCGTGCATACAATCGCGTGGAAGGGTGGTCCATTGTGGTTGGGCCACGGTTCGAGCGCACGCCCGCATGGGGCAAAATTAATGCGCAGGCCTTTGGGGTCGTTCGCACCGCCGATCCGGTGCGCTGGGGTGAGGGGACGCTCGGCCACGACGCAACGGCAGAAGTTCAGTTCGGCAAACCGCTTGGCGTTGCCGTCGGCGGACACGTGTTCGATGTGGTCGCACCGACTGAATTATGGCAGATGGGCGACGGTGAGGTCGGACTCGCTTCGGTCGTATTCCGTCGCGACTATCGGGACTACTACAGTCGGCACGGTGGTGAATTTTTCCTGCGACTGCAGGGCGGCAACGACGCGGACCTGACCACCACATTTTCGGACGAACAGTGGGGCGACCGCCGCGACCGCAATCCGTGGTCGTTGTTCCGGGGCGGCGAGCCCTGGCGTCCGAATCCGCAAATGGATGTCGGCACGATGCATTTGCTGACGACCCGGCTGCGCGTTGACACGCGCGAGCGCGAGGGCTCGCCACTCGCCGGATGGTACCTCGCGGTCGAGTTGGAGAGCGGTGCGGGACGCCTGACGCGTTTGGGCGCGCCGATTTTTACAGGCTTCTTCCCGGCCATTTTACCGCTGGCGGTTCCCGGCCCCGAAGGAGTGAGGTACACGCGAGGCCTGCTTGATCTGCGCCGATTTAATCGCAT
>JANYKA010000009.1 GCA_025358315.1 Gemmatimonadota bacterium
CTTTGGGTCGTGGCGCGTCAGGTCGGGGGAAATTGGCGTCCAGCTCTGCCCTTCATTCGTCGTTTTGAAGAGCACATTGCCGCCGATATACAGCGAATGCGGATCCGTCGTGGGAATCAGCGTCGGCGAAGTCCATTGGAAGCGGTAGCGCCCTTCTCCGGCCGGATGCGAGTCCGGGCCATCAGGCCACGGGTCAATACGCCGGGCAAGATTGTTCCGGTGATCGAGCCGCATCAGAAAGCCAGAGTTATCACCGCCGTACGTGATATCAGGATCGTCTGGACGCGCGACGATGAAGCCGCTTTCACCAGATGCATCGAACCACTCGCCGCGCGGAATGCCGCCGGGAAAGCGGCTCGGGCCGCACAGCCCGGAGTTATCCTGCTGGGCGCCGCAGACTTTGTACGGAAAATGATTGGTGGTTGAGACGTGGTAGAACTGCGCCGTCGCGAAATCCTGGAGCGTCCAGGTTTTGCCGGCGTTGTACGAAACGTTCGCGCCGCCGTCGTTCGACTCAATCATCCGTTGATTGTCATTGGGTGCGATCCACAAATCGTGGTTGTCGCCATGCGGATCTGGCAACACATAAAAATGCTGTCCGCCGTCATTGGACCGATACACATTGGTATTGAGCGCGTAGACGATGTTTGGATCTTTCGTGTCGGCGAAAATGCGCGAGTAGTACCACGCGCGTTGGCGGAGTCGATGGTCGGGATTGAGGTATTGCCAGTGATCACCGCCATCGTCCGAGCGATAGACGCCGCCGGAGTCATTTTCGATCAACGCGAACACGCGCTGCGGATTTACCGGCGACACGCTCAATCCGATCTGCCCGATCACGCCCCGCGGTAATCCGGGGTTGCGCGTGATTTCCTTCCAGTGCTCACCGCCGTCGATCGATTTGAATATTCCTGATCCGGCACCGCCGGACACCAGAGTCCACGGTTTGCGATACGACTGCCAGAAGCTGGCGTAGAGCACGTCAGGGTTGGTCGGATCGACGACGAGATCCGTCACGCCAGTGGAATCGTTGCGGAAGAGCACCTTGCGCCAGTTCTTGCCGCCGTCGGTGGTCTTGTATACGCCACGCTCAGCGTTGGGCCCGAACACGCGTCCCTGTGCGCCGACCCAAACAATGTCCGGATTGGAGGGGTGCACGCGGACGCGCGAGATCTGCTGCGTTTCGGAGAGGCCAAGTGAGGTCCACGTCTTACCCGCATCCGTGGTTTTCCAAACTCCGTCGCCGTGAGAGACGTTGCCGCGGATTGCATACTCGCCGGTGCCGACATACACGATGTCGGGATTCGACTCACTGACGCCGATCGCGCCGATGGAGCCACCGAAATACTTGTCGGTCACCGGCAGCCAAGTCTGTCCACCGTCAATCGACTTGAACGCACCGCCGCCGGTGGTGCCGAACCAGAATTCCATGGGCCGTGAAGCGGTCCCTGCCACGGCGATCGAACGGCCACCGCGGAACGGGCCAATCTCACGCCATTTGACAGCGGCGAATGTCGTCGAATCGCGCGACGAGGTCTGGGACACCGCAAGTGACGGCAGCAACACAGCAACAATAGTGGCGAGGCGAAACAGTCGGGAAGACACGATCAATACTCCGGAGGCAATGGGGACAATCTCGAATAGACTGGCAGCGAGAGGGCAACGCAAGATGACCAGCGCTTGGCGGCGGGTTACTGCATTGTCGGGCCGAGATGCATTTTGTACCACGCAACATATCGCTCGAGCCGATCCCGCTGGAAACTCGGCCGACGAATCCCGTGCGTCTCGCCGGGATAGACAATCATCTGCGTTTCTATTCCCAGCGACTTGAGCGCCTGATACATCTGTTCGCCGCCAAGAATTGGCACGTTCCAGTCTGCCGACCCACCGAGAAAGAGCGTCGGTGTTTTGATCCTATCGGCGTGGAAGAATGCGGTGGACACCTTGATGTACTTATCGAGATTCTTCCAAGGTTGCCCAAGCTCGAGGTCGTACTGCACGATGTACTGATCGTGCCCATACATGCCGAGCACGTTGCTCACGCCGGCGCCGCTCGTCGCCGCCTTGAACCGCGAATCAGCGGCGATCATGCAATCGGTGAGAATGCCGCCGTAGCTCCATCCGCCGACGCCGAGCCGGGTTTCGTCCACACCGCCGCGTTTGATCAGATGGTCCACCATGCCGCGAATATCGCGAACTTCCTTGTTGCACCAATCACCGGCGATGGAAACGGTGTATGCACTTCCGCGCCCCGAGCTGCCACGATAGTTGGGAGCGATCACCGCCCAGCCTTGGGCGGCGAGCAGTTCTTTCTCGAAGTCGAATCCAAGGGCATCCTGCCCGGCCGGCCCGCCGTGAATGCGCACGATGAGCGGCAGCTTCGCAGTGGCCGCGGCGCCGGCGGGGCGACGTAAAATACCATGCACCACATTGGCATCGTCACTGGTGGATTTTACTTCTTCGATGACCGCGAGTGCGACGCCGGCGATCCAATCATTGTGATGTGTGAGTTGCCGTGTGCCTGTGTTGTCGACCGCGAATATTTCGGCTGGTTGCGAGGGTGAGGTGGCGAGCACCGCAAGCCCACCATCGGCCGGACCTTCCGAGTAATTGAAAATGTCCAGCAATGAACTCGGGATACGATCGAAACCCGACCCGTCAACGCGCACCCGGATGAGATATTCACGCTGATCGTCGGCAACGACGCCAAGAATTGTTTTCCCATCTCGTGACCACTGGGCGCCGCT
>JANYKA010000010.1 GCA_025358315.1 Gemmatimonadota bacterium
TGCGACGGGCGCCGATCTCAAAGCGTTGCGAGAGATGTATCCGTCGCTCAATAGCGACCGACAGCGAGATGTTCTGATATCGACATTAGCGTCGGCCGGCGGTACCGAAAATGCGACTTGGCTATTAGCGATTGCAAAATCGCCGATCGAGCCGCCGCAGCGACGCCGGCGGGCGATTTCGCTATTGACCAAATTCGATGATCCCCGCGTGCGTGATGCTCTCAAGGAATTAGTGGATCACGAGTGACCAATGCGTTGGGGGGTGGCAGTGCGGGCCGGGTTGGTGGCATACTTGGGCCACCGCGCGGTGCCGACCACCTCATGGATCATTCGCCAAGGAGACACAGCTTGACAACGGTGAGTACAAAAGGTGTCCTGATCGGCGGAATCGCCGCCGGGATCGTGATGAACGCCCTGGACTACGTGTCGAATAATGTGATTCTTGGTGCCCGATGGACTGCTGAACTCAACGCGATCAATCCGGCGCTGGGATCGAAGATGGCCGAACCAATGGCGATCACGGGTTTTGTCATCGTCGATTTTCTTACGGCGTTCGCTCTTGTGTGGACGTACGCTGCCATCCGAACGCGTTTCGGCGCTGGCCCTGCGACGGCGATTAAGGCAGGCGTGCTGCTCTGGTTTGTCGGAATGCTAACCGCGTCAATTTTTATGTTCCTGTCGCTCGTATCGCAACAGATGTTTGTTGCTGTGGCGGTGGCCAGCTTAGTGAGCACGCTTACTGCGGCGCTGGTTGGCGGAAAAATTTATAGCGAGTAATGGTGACAGCGTTCATCCCCTCGGCCAAATGAATGGCCGAGGGGATTTGTTTTAACGAACGCTGATTTTCGGCGGATTCGCGACGATGGCCAGCACTAACACGTCGAACCTCGCGGCTTCAGCAGTCCCCGGCTTATATGGATTTGCCCGCGGAAGGGAAATGGCAAACACATCATCGCCATTGGCAAGCAGTTTTACGGCAATGGGGGCACCAGGCTGACCGGCGATTTTTTCCCAGGTCGCGCGTGGAAAAATACGAATCACGGCAAGCGTTCGCGGATCGACCTTCGAGCCTGGCTCCGGTTTGAAGACGAACTCCACTCCGAATCGGGCGCCGGCCAACGAGTCGGGATGTTCGATCGCACGATAGCCGCCCCTCCATACAATTGGAAAATCAGCGGCAAACCTCCCCTGTTGGCTTTCAAAGTGTTCGTACGCGTTCGGCGCGGCGGTGGCCGCAATAGCAGGCGTGATGTCGGTTTCCTGCGCGGCTTTGTCGGCACACGCGCCAATTGCGACAGCGAGGAGACAGGTGAGTAGCGGACAGACGAAACGATTGCGCATTGACCGAGCCGGGGAGGGAGTTAGCCGGAACGTATCACGCCGCCCATGCAGGCGCCACGTTTTCCCGCTGTCGATGCTGCTATATTTCGAATGAGGTTACGGGCAAAATGCAGGCCGCCGGAGATGGAGCGATGGGGTGTAGCTCAATGGCAGAGCGCCGCACTGTTAATGCGGTGGTTGTAGGTTCGACTCCTACCGCCCCAGTCTGGGAATTACAAAAGGCAGAGATCGCTCCTAGTGCGCGGTCTCTGCCTTTTGAATTTTTAACCGACCGTTTGTTGTGAAGCGCTACCGTTTCGCAAAAACCGAAGTCTTCCCCGTCCGGTCGAACGCAATCACATCGTAGGGATCTTTGCTATCACCCATTTCCATCCCCGGTGATCCGGTCACCATTCCCGGAACGGCCAAGCCGGTGATTTGCGGCTTTTGGTTCAACATTTTCTTTACTAGATCGGCAGGCACGTGCCCTTCCACTACATACGCGCCAACGAGCGCCGTGTGGCAGGATTGCAGCTTCTGCGGCACGCCAGCATTCTTTTTCACCGTCGTGAGATCATCCATATCGATGACTTTCACGGCAAATCCGGCGCCTTGCATATGGGTCACCCAGCTCTTGCAGCAACCACAGCTCGGTGATTTGTACACCGTCATCGGGATGGGCGCCGGGCCGATCATAGCGCGAGCGATGTGCGGTGCTGCCACTGTGCTGGCAGCCGCTCCAAGAATCACGCGAACAAATATCCTTCGTTCCATGGTTGCTCCGTTGCCTACTTAAGGCTGAATGCTCACTGGTGCCGTCCACACATTATTTGTACGATCAATATCCAGCAGGCGCTTGTCGGGATCGAGTTCGATTTTGACTGGCTTTTTACCGGCGAACTTATACACGCGAACATAGCGCATCGTATTGGTGCTCCACACTTCGGCCGGATAGTTGTAGTCGGTTGTCGAGCCGTCGCTCATCGTGAAGCGGGCGCGAATCGGCAGCACGCCGCGCGCCCGGTTGGCGTACACAACCGTCACGGTCGTGCTGTCACCTTTGGTGGCGACGGCTACTGTATCGAACGCCTGATCAAAGTGAGGGTTCTCCACGAACCACTCGCGGAAGAACCAGTCGAGCCGGCGGCCACCCACATCTTCCATCGTGCGGAAGAAATCGGCTGGTGTCGGGTGCTTATAGGCCCAACGTGCCGTGTAGGTACGAAAAGCGTCGTCGAAGGCTTCCGGTCCGAGTATTTCTTCGCGCAACAAGTCCAGGCCGACGGCGGGTTTTACATATGCCGCGAGGCCGAGCAGGCCCGGATTGATGCGGTCGGGCCCGACGATGATCGGCTTGTCGACATTTACTCGCATTGCGCCCTCAATTTGGGCGCGGTCGCTCTGGACGCGCTTCTTTACATCGCCGCCTTCCGGGTACCGGCGCGCTTCCGAGAAATAATTGATAAACGTGTTGAACCCTTCGTCCTGCCACATATAAGCGCGTTCGTTAGAGCCGACGATCATCGGATACCACATATGGCCGATCTCATGCGTCACAACGTTGTACAGATCTTCCTTGGTTCGGCTGTGCGTTTCCATCGCGACCATCGGATATTCCATGCCGCTGATGGGACCTTCGACGGCCGAGATATGCGGCCATGGGTATTGGAACCAACGTTCAGAGTATTCCTGGATCGACATCCGTGACATATCAGCTGCTTCACGCCAGAGATCGCCGGCCGCCGGCCGGTAGTAGGCGTAGGCCATGCTCTTCTTGTAGCTGGTCGCGTCCCACTGATAGTCAGGCGACGCAGCCCAGACGGCGTCCCGCACTTCTTTGGCGTGGAAGCGCCAAGTGAGCATCCCCGTTTTCGCTGGGCGCGCAGCTCCACTTTTCAACTCATCAGCGGTGATGACCCGAACGACCGTGTCGGTTCTTGCGGCAGCAACCAGTCGCGTAATCTGCGTGGCAGTGAGTACGTCTTTCGCGTTCGTGAGCCCGCCAGTCGCGGCGACGATATAGCCAGCCGGCACTGTGACCGAAAGATTGTAATCGCCATAGTCCAGATAAAATTCGCCTTGGCCAAGGTACGGCTCGGTATTCCAGCCGCGGATGTCATCGTATACGGAGGCACGCGGATACCACTGGGCGATTTCAAACAACGCACCGTCGCGGCCCATGCGGTCAGCGCCGTGTTCCGGTACGAGGAAGCGATACGCCATCTCAATGGTCGCGGTCTTGCCGGGAGCAAGCGGCTCAGCGAGATCGACCTTCATGGTCGTTTCGTTGTCTCGTGTCTTGACCGGTATCCTTTTTGACTTGCCGGCCGCAGTCACCACTTGCTCGATGCGCGCAAACTTGAATCCGCCCTCGAAGTCGCGGGCACCAAAGCGCGAGTTCTGCGCGAAAATGTACGAGTTTAGTGAATTCGGACGGAACGCATTCTGCTCCGTCTGCAGCCAAATGAAGGTGAGCGTGTCTGGCGAGTGGTTGGTGTAGCGCAGTGTTTCTTCGCCGATCACTGCTTTGGCATTCGTATCGAGCGTAGCATGCAGATCGTAGTCCGCACGATTTTGCCAATACTTCGGACCCGGCGCGCCGCTCGCGGCACGGGTGGCTGACGGCGTGCCAAATGTCAGCGGCGCGAAAATAGAAGTATCGCCGACGCCTGTGCGGTCGAACTTTGGTGTTGCGGCAGGCTGTTGCGCCGCCAACGGAATCGCCGCGACGATGAGAAACAACGCGGACCGCGAAAATGAACGCACGAACATTCGTCTGCCTGCCATGATGAAAGGGTTGCAACCCAACACGGGTGGTATCAACTGCGATGCACTCCGACGAGCGCCAACACAATCAGCAACGCCCACTGTGGTCCTTTGTACCCGTCCGGGCCGTCTTCGTACCACTCCCTCGGAGAATGGGCGCCATCGCCCATGCCACCTCCACTAATTGTAATCGCGGGAATGCCAAGACTCATCGGCAAGTTGGCGTCGGTGCTACTGGCAGTGGTTCGCGAAACGAGCCCAACTTGACGTGCCGCTTCGAGTGCGGTGCGAACGATTGGCGTGTCGTCGGTTTGTACCGTCCGGCCGAGCGGCCGGATGCCGATGGTGTCGAATTTCACGGTGATCCGGGCTGACGACGCGGGCCAACGGGCATTCTCGGCGCGCAGCGCGGATGTAACGGCGCCACGAAGTGCGACGTCAAGCCGATCGAGTTCGTCTGCGGACTCGGATCGCATGTCCACGTCCATGGCCGCGTTTCCGGCGATGGAGTTGACGGACGTGCCTCCGCTCACCGTCCCCACCGTAAAAGTCGTTTTGGGGCTCGCGGGAACCTGGAGATCTGAAATGTTTGCAATGGCACGGCCCATCGCGTGGATCGCACTGGGTGTTCCGAACGCGCCGTAGCTGTGCCCGCCGGGGCCGGAAAATCTCACTGTGTACCGATGGCTCCCCACCGCTCTGTTGACGATGCTCGAACCCGCGTCATCTACCGACACAAACGCGTCTATTTTTCCAGCGTACTCGTGCTCAAACAATTGATGCATACCGCGCAGATTTCCTTGACCTTCTTCGCCTACGTCGCCCACCAGAATCACTTTTCCAGCCGTCTTGATGTGTCCGTCGGTGAGCGCTTTTGCGACGGCCAATACCACCGCGAGTCCACGGCAGTCGTCGCCAATGCCCGGGGCTGAATATCGGGCGCCATCGTGTTTCACTTTCACTGCCGTGCCTTCGGGGAAAACAGTATCGAGATGCCCGGCAATCATCACCGTCGGGCCGGTGCCGCTGCCCGCCCGCTCGGCGACCACGTTTCCAACAGCGTCAATGCGAGTATTGGCATAGCCCAGCGCGATCAATCGTCGGCGGAATTCGAGGCCGCGAAGCTGTTCCTTGAATGGCGGTGCGGGGATCTCGCAGAGTGAGACCTGCTGGGCAAGTGTCCAGGCGTTGCCCGCCTTGATCGCGGCGAAGGCGCGAAGAACCACAGGGTCACTTGCCGGCAACGATTGCTGTGCACAGAGTGTAATTGGCACAAGCCACATGGTCACCAGTGCAGGGATGCGGCGAACGAATCGTATGTTCATATTTGCGAGTGTTGAAGAAAGCGCCGATGCCGGCGCGATGCAGTTCACAAAACCTACCAAAATGGCGCGATAAATCCATTGAATACCGAATATCCTTGGTTTGCGCACTATGACGCCGGCGTGCCCCGCACGTTGGCGCCGTATCCGGATCGCACGCTGCTCGACTACATCGCCGAGAGCACGCGCGAGCGGCCTGATCACCCTGCGTTTTTGTTTAAAGGACGGGCGTTCACGCTGAGCGAACTGAAGCGCAGTTCCGATGCTTTCGCCGTCGCGCTCGCCGCGATGGGTGTTAAACGTGGGGACCGTGTGGGAATCATGCTCCCGAACTGTCCGCAATTTTTTATCGCCGAACTTGCCGCGTGGAAACTGGGGGCAGTCGTCGCTCCGTTCAATCCGATCTATACGACCGAGGAACTCGAAGGACCGCTAAAGACCAGTGGTGCAACCGTCGTCATCGCACTGACGCCGTTCTATGAACGGCTTAAGGCGGTGCAACATCACACTGCGGTACGCCGGATAGTTACCACGAATATCAAGGAATATTTCCCAGCGACAGTTCGGTTGCTCTTTACCCTGTTCGTCGAGCGAAAAGGCGGTCACCGTATCACGCGCCGCGATGGTGACCTCGGGCTGGAGGCGTTGCTTCGGGAGCACAACGGCCAGCGCCCAACCGCCGAGCCGCCCAAGCCCAGCGACACCGCGCTCTTTCTTATGAGCGGGGGAACGACCGGCACCCCGAAGTGCGTCGTCGGCGAGCATCATATGCTCGTCGCCACTGGATTGCAGCTTGCGGCATGGGTGAAAGGTTCACTAGAGCCGTGGGACGGCGTGTTTATGCTGCCGCTCCCGTTGTTTCACTCCTACGGTGCATGTGCGGCCCAGTCTCTGGCGTTCATCGGGAATCACCCGATGGCGTTGGTACCGAACCCGCGCGACATCGACGATATAGTGAAAACGTTGAAAACGGTGCGGCCCGCCGGATTTGCCGGTGTTCCGACCTTATACAATGCGATGCTCAATCACCCGGCGATAAAAAAACGGAAACTTGACTTGTCGTCCGTCACACTCTGGACATCGGGTGCGGCACCGTTGATGGCCGAGACGAAGCAGCGGTTTGAAGAGATGAGTGGCCGGCGAATTATGGAAGGATACTCGCTGACCGAATCATTGATTGCCGCGACGGTCAATCCGTATCGCGGGGCGACGAAGGTCGGGTCGGTCGGTATGCCGCTACCGGATGTCGAAGTGCGCATCGTCGCTGCCGACAATGCGGCTCAGGAGATGCCGACGGGCGAGAGTGGTGAAATACTGATGCGCGCGCCACAGATCATGTCACAGTATTGGCAGAATCCTGTCGAGACGGCGCAAATGGTTGTGACGAACGCCGCTGGCGAAACGTGGCTGCATACCGCTGATATCGGTTATCTCGACGGCGATGGGTACCTGTTCGTTGTCGACCGGAAAAAGGATCTCATTAAGCCAAACGGCATGCAGGTGTGGCCCCGCGAACTCGAAGAGGCGATTGCGACACATCCGGCGGTGCTCGAGGTGGGTGTGCGTGGTTTCCCCGATGCGGCACATGGTGAGATTGCGGTGGCGTTTATTGTTCTGCGCCCCGGAATGCACGCTACGCAGGAAGAGATTCGCGAATATTGCAAACATCATCTCGCATACTATAAGGTTCCAACCAAGGTTGTCTTCCGCACCGAACTTCCAAAATCATTGATTGGCAAGGTGCTGCGACGATTACTGACGCTTGAGGATCCGCATGCGGTCACGTAATTCTTATTCTGTTTTTCTGCTCTCCGTCATTGTCATTGGCATTGGCATGGTTGCCAGTTGCACGCCACATCGCGCGTCCAGCCCGGTGCCGATCGCAAAACAGTCGGTGGTGCTGATTTCCCTCGACGGTTTCCGATGGGATTACCTGGACCGCCCGGGCGCCGTACATCTCCGCGCATTAGCCGCTGCAGGTGTGCGTGCTGACCGAATGGTGCCGGCCTTTCCATCAAAAACGTTTCCGAACCACTATTCAATTGTCACTGGACTCTATCCTGAACACCATGGAATTGTCGCGAACTCGATGCAGGATTCCGTGCTCGGACACTTTGCGATCGGCGACAACCCGGCAACACGTGACGGACGTTGGTGGTTCGGAGAACCGATCTGGGTCACGGCGGAGAAACAGGGTGTACGCAGTGCCTCGTATTTCTGGCCCGGCTCCGAAGCGCCGATCGGACGGGTGCGGCCAACGTGGTATAAAAAGTATGATGGTAAAGTGCCGCGTGCCGATCGCGTGCGCGGTGTGCTTGAATGGCTGGCACTCCCTGCCGATAGCGCGCCCCGGATGATCACTGCGTATTTCAGCGATGCCGATGATGCCGGCCACAACTACGGCCCCCTCTCACCGCAGGTGGATTCGGCGATTGTCCGTGTCGACAGTGCCGTGGGCGCTATTGTCGACGGCATCGCGAGAATGGGACTCGACAGAAAAGTGAATGTGATCGTGGTGGCCGATCACGGTATGACAGAGATCAGCGGGGCGCGATCGATCTTTCTGGATGACTATCTCTCATTGGATAGTCTCGATGTAATCGATTGGACACCAGTGGCAGCCATCGCGCCAAAACACGGGCACGACAACTACGTCTACACAAAACTTCGCGGCGCCAATTTGCACCTTGCCGTGTATCGCAAAGCCGACGTACCGGCGCGGTTCCATTTTAACGAAGGGTCCCGGATCACGGCAATTGTCGCAATCGCCGACGAAGGATGGACCATCACCACGCACCAGCGAGAAGAAAAAGCATCTCGAGCGCCTCGCGGCGGCGGTGGCGGGACGCACGGCTACGACAATCAACTGCTATCGATGGGTGCGCTATTCGTGGCGGAGGGGCCAGCGTTCAAACGGGGGCTGCGAGTGCCGCCGTTCCAGAATATTCATGTCTACGCACTGCTCGCACAGGTTCTGCATTTGCAGCCGGCGCACACAGACGGATCGCTGGATTCGGTTCGGGTAATGCTCAGGTAGTCGGCCGTGCGTCGCCCATGCCCGATGTGTCCCGGGCTTGGGCCCGGCGCATCCATCGCCAGCACAGAAAGCCAACCATTCCGACTACGATCAACGTCGGGATGCCAACGAGCACAACGATTACAATTGGCGCGGCGATGAGGAGTGTGATCACCCATCCAAGGCCGATGCGGGCCAAGATCCATTCGAATAGCACGACACGCAACAGGGCCAACATATCCTGCTCTCTTTCGTTCGGGAGTCTTTTGGTTCCCTCGTGGAAACCCTACGGTACCAGCAGACCGGCAGGTTTCAGAACTCGCGCCGTTTCATTTCCTTGAAGAACCGGTCGCGCTCAATTTCTTGATCGTCCCCGGCCCGCTTCGGCGCCGTCTTGTCATAAGTTTTGCCTGGCTCGGCCTTTGGCTTTGGCAGCTTGGTAAGCTTCTTGACGAGATTCTGAATTTTCTTGTCGTCGTACTGGGTCATCAGCGCTCCGGAAGTCGTGCAATTCGTTCCTAAATGTATGCGGGTCGGCTTCGGAATGCCGCTAGGCCTCGGACAGCAGTTTCGGCACGTCTAGGGGGGCATTGACCATTGTCATTGCTCCCTTATCGTCTTTTGGCCATTCGGCTACCGGACGGTCACGATAGAGCTCGATGCCATTGTCGTCTGGATCACGTAGGTAGATAGCCTCGCTGACCCCATGATCCGCAGCGCCGTCGATTGGCCAGTCGGCGTCAATTATCCGTTTGAGGACTCGTGCCAACGCTTGCCGGTCTGGAAAAAGGATCGCCAAGTGGTACAGTCCGGTTGCCCCCCGCGCTGGCGGCGCGCCTCCCGCACTTTCCCAGGTATTCAGACCGAGATGGTGGTGGTAGCCACCAAACGAGAGAAAGGCCGCCGATGTGCCCCATCGAAGGCTGACGTCGAAGCCAAGGATTTCGGTATAAAAACGCACCGATCGGTCGAGATCCGAGACTTTCAGGTGCACGTGGCCGATCATCGGAGCAGTATTGTTCATATTCCTAATTGGGTTGTGACATCCTATAAATATGCACGAATTCAAAACCGCAACCTCTGAGCCGACTGCCGCTGACTACTTGATACTGGCCGCGCTGACCGCCGGGGCGTTCGGTTGCGTGCTCGCCGTGTTTCCGTTTCGTTCGTTCGACCTCGACCGGTTCCTCGCACCCAAGGAGTTCGCCCTTCACGCAGTTGCCCTGATCGCTGGCATTGCATCGCTAGTCGGCGTGCGACGCCTCACAGTCACTACGGCGGATGCTGCGCTCCTTGCGTGGCTGATGCTGTCTTTGATATCGGCGATATTCGCGACGAATCACTTCGCGGCCATTCGCGCGTTCACGATTTCATTCAGTACCGCCGTGGTCTTTTGGTCGGCCTCTCGCCTCGCAGCGCGCGGACTCGGCGGTGTTCTCGCCGCCTTGATGGCGACCGTAGTGGTGGTCGGCGCGCTAACGGCGCTCGCGCAGGCATATGGCTTCAGGATGGAATTCGCGACGTTGAGCCGGGCACCGGGCGGAACTTTTGGCAATCGCAATTTCATGGCACATCTCGCTGCCGCCGGAATACCACTGCTAATCTGGCGCAGTCTAGCGGTGCGATCACGTATCAGCTGGGCGATCAGTATTTTGGGTTTGGGCATTTGCGCCGCCGCCATTGTGCTATCGCGCACCAGGGCCGCTTGGCTGGCGTTGATGATTTGGGGTGTGCTTACGCTCGTCGCCGTCTGGCGTGGACCATCACTTGTTGGAGGGACCGTCACAGCTGGGCGGCTCTGGTCTTCGGCTGGCGCGGTTCTCGCCGGCGCCGCGCTGGCCCTTGCACTCCCAAACGTTCTCGACTGGCGCAGCGACAATCCCTATCTCGATTCTGTAAGAAGTGTAGTGAACTACCACGAAGGAAGCGCCGCCGGCCGACTGAAGCAGTATTCGCATTCTGCTCGAATGGCGATGGCACATCCATTGTTAGGTGTCGGGCCCGGTAACTGGCCGGTGGTGTACCCGGTGTTTGCACCGCCGGATGATCCGTCGATTTCCGGGCCGACTGGCATGACCGCGAATCCATGGCCAAGCAGCGATTGGGTTGCCGCGCTCGCCGAGCGAGGAATTAGTGCGACGGTCGCACTGGCGGTAGCGATGCTGGCAATAGGCATGGCGGGTTGGCGTGCGCGCGATGATGAACTATATGACGGCCGGCGCTTGGCAGCGCTTGCCGGTGCCAGTGCACTCGGAATTGCGTTGATCGAAGGCGGGTTTGACGCGGTGCTATTGCTCGCCGGTCCAGCGATAATCGTCTGGACGGCCGCGGGTGCCTTGGTACCGCGCGGACGCGCATGGCGGGACATCGGTCTCGCTACAGGACGCCGCACACTCCTTGTGCTGTGCTGTGGTGGTGTTACGGGAATTGCGGTCGCGCTCAGCTATGGGCGCATTCGGGCGATGTCGCTTTATGAGGTGGGCACACTGGCGTCGCTGGAACGGGCGACTCGTCTGGATCCCGGTTCGTATCGTATACAACTCCGCACGGCCGATTCATATTTAGCCACCGGACAATGCAAAGAGGCGCGGCGCCACGCAGCGGCAGCGCGCGATTTGTTTCCACACGCGCCGGGCCCCAAGCGGTTACTCGCCCAGTGCCCTGGCTAGACGTTTCCTTGGCGGGTCATTCATCACCGACCGAACTGGCGATGAGAAACTGCGCTACGAGATAGGTCGACAGGATTCCGACGGTGACCGTCGCGCGGTCACCGATTGGGCCGCGAAAGCGATTGAATGCAAGCATTCCGTCCGACGTCAAAAAAATGAGCGAGCCGATGGCAGCGCGAAGCGCACCGGAGGATCGTACGCGGTGCCATCGCGCCCATGCTTGCCACGCCATCGTGCTGATCACACCAATGTAAAGCGCGACTGGAATGCGCAATGCACCAAGCACGGACCAGAGTGCGGCAAGCATCACACCGGCAAGAAATGCGAACGGGGCAATCGCCGCTGGTGCCGTAGCCCGCCCCGCACCATGTGTCGCAAACGCCGAGACATAGCAGAGGTGCGCGAGCAAAAAACAGCCAAGTCCGGCGGCAAACAAATTCGCCGGGAGCATCAACATTACATCGCCGACCAGTGACCAGCCGAGTGCGGTGACAATCAGTGTGCGATAGCGAGGTGACGGTCGTGGCGCAGCGCCCAGAACCATTAGCAACACCAACACTATGGCTAGTGGTTTGAACAAGTAGACCTGTGCGCGCGACCCGGAGACATCGGCGCGGATGAGCGCGGCACCAGTCAACAACACGAGTACAGCGAACCAGACCCGCCGTTTGGTCATTGGTGCAACTTATCCGTCGAGGAGTGAGCGTTCGACAAATTCGAGCGCGCCCGTGTTGTCGACCGTGCCCTGTGCCACTCGTGCGGAACCGCCACCACGCCCATTGTGTGAGGCAAGGGCGCTCTTCAGCGCTGCGCCGGCATTGATGCCGGTGTCTTCGGATGCGGCGAACGCGATTGCTGGCGGTGATGCGATAGTGCCAACAAAGAGGGTCAATGGCATCGCAGTTGCTGCCTGGGCCATTGCGCGCAGTTCCTCCATCGACATGGCCCGAACGGAGAGGCGTCGCACCCCCAAGCTGTTGGGTACTGAGACGGCATGAAGCTCACGCAACCGGAGCCGTGCAACCTCTTCGCCAAGTTTGCGGCGGTCACCCTCGGCTTCCCGCAGCGCCGAGGCTTGAGCGGTTACCAGTGCGGGCAATTCGTCTGCCGACGTAGTAAGGGCGGCGGCCATGGTCGTCAGCGCATCGAAGTCCGCATGGGCACGAGCAAGCGCGCGCCAACCGCACAAGAATTCCACGCGGGTGAGCTTCTTGTATTTCTCGATCCGGCGAATGGTCACCGGGCCGATCTCGCCGGTGCCGCGAACGTGCGTGCCACCACAAGCGCTACGATCGGTGTTCTCGATCGTGACGACGCGAATTTCGCCGACCCGATCGGAGGGCTTTCTCAATCCCGTTGCACTGTTTGCGTCTTCGAAGGCAACGCGCACCGGACGATTCTCAAATACAATTTCATTGGCCCGCCGCTCGGCACGCCCGACGCGATCGCGCGCCAGTACGTCTGTATCGAGGTCGAGCGTCGAGGTTGCATCGCCGAAATGAACGCTCACGGTTTTATAACCAAACAGATCCTCAAACACTGCCGACAATAGATGTTGACCGGTGTGCTGTTGCATATTGTCGAACCGGCTGGTCCAGTCGATTTTTCCTTCGATTACTGCGCCGGCCGCAAACGTTGGCGGCGCACTCAGGACATGGGCGACGCGGCCTTCCTCGTCTATCACATCCACTACGCGGACGCCGCTGAGGGTGCCACGGTCAAATGGTTGACCGCCGGAGGTCGGATAAAATGCGGTCCGATCGAGGTACACCCGAACGCCGTCGACGTTTGTCACCGTGGATGTAAAATTGCCGAGATATGAATCGCTATAGTAAAGCCGTTCAGTCACAAGACCTCAGCAAGGCAAATGAAGGTCGCCCTGCCAGATTCGGGCAAGGCGTGGCCATTTCGCGGAAGCAGGCCAACTTCCATACTATATAGGTAGGTACGTCCCCAAACGACACCGCCGCGAAAAAAACCAATGTCGCTGACAGATATCACCATCCGCTATCTGGAACTCACATCACCTTCCGATCTTCGACCCAAGCGGTCGGAAAGCACGGGTGTGCAATTTGTGTGCGTGCCGGGACCGATGCCTGAACTCAACCGATTTTTCTACACCACTGTTGGCGGATCGTATAAATGGTTTGAGCGGCGGACGTGGACTGTAACCGAATGGCAGGCGTATCTGGAGCGGCCGGACGTTGAGACGTGGGTCCTGTCACTGGGCGGAGTGCCAGCAGGGTTCGTCGAGTTTAACCGGCACCAAAGCGGCGACATCGAGATAAAATACTTTGGGCTACTCCCAACTTTCGTCGGACACGGCCTTGGTGCGCATCTGCTGACCGAAGCAGTGGAGCGCGCGTGGGGCATGGGCGCCTCGCGCGTCATTCTCGACACTTGCAGTACGGATCATCCACGAGCGCTGCCGAACTACCTGGCTCGCGGATTCCGTGAATACAAAGTGGAAGTGAAGCGCAAAGATATTCCTGATCACCCATTGAGCCCCTGGTGACGAGCCCCCTATGACCGACCGCCATTTTCGTTCCTGCTCGCTGTGCGAGGCCATGTGCGGGATTGTGATCGAAACCGAGAAAGGCCAGATAACGTCAATTCGCGGAGACGACGCAGACGCGTTCAGTCGCGGTCATATCTGTCCCAAAGCGGTTGCCCTCAAAGATCTTCATGAGGATCCTGACCGGCTTCGCCGGCCGGTAAAGCGCGTCGGCACTGCATGGGTTGAAATCAGTTGGAGCGAGGCATTCGATCTCGCCGAGCGCGGCCTTAAAAATGTGCAATCTCATCACGGCCGAAATGCCGTGGCCAGTTATCTCGGCAACCCCACGGTGCACTCACTCGGCGCGATGATGTTTGGCTCTGCGTTTACAAAATCGCTTGGGAGCAGGAATCGCTACTCGGCAACATCAGTCGATCAATTGCCACATCATCTAGCGGCGATGTGGATGTTCGGGCACCCGCTGCTCATCCCGATCCCTGATCTCGACCGTACTGATCACCTGCTGATTTTCGGTGCGAATCCTGCCGTGTCGAACGGCAGCCTGATGACCGCACCGGACGCTGCCAAGCGCCTGAAAGACATCCGCGCCCGCGGGGGGCGAGTTGTGGTCGTTGATCCGCGATTCACGGAAACGGCCAAGCTCGCTGACGCGCATCACTTTATTCGTCCGGGCAGTGACGCGTTGCTCTTGCTTGCGTTGCTGAACGTGGTGTTTGCCGACGGGATGGACCGGCTCGGGTCGGTAACTGAATTCACCGACGGGCTCGCTGAATTAAAGAACCTCGTGACGCCGTTTCCGCCGGATCGTGTGGCGACGGCAACGGGGATCAGCGCTGAAACGATTCGAAAAATCGCCGGCGATTTTTCGACGGCGCCCCGTGCGGTAGCGTACGGGCGTGTCGGCGTGTCGACCCAGGAGTTTGGCGGCTTAGCCTGTTGGCTTATTACGGCACTCAATGTGGTGACCGGCCGGATTGACGCGCCCGGCGGCGCGATGTTCACGCGGCCGGCAGTGGACATGATCCATCTTGGCACCGATCTGGCGCGCGCGCGCTTTGGCCGATGGAAGAGCCGAGTGCGTGGGTTGCCGGAGTTCGCCGGCGAGCTGCCGGTATCGGCGCTTGCCGAAGAAATGGATACATCCGGTGAAGGGCAAGTGCGGGCGTTGGTCACTCACGCCGGCAACCCTGTGCTCTCGACGCCCAATGGGGCGCGGCTTGATCGCGCTCTGGCCCAACTCGATTTTTTTGTTGCGATCGATTTTTATATCAATGAAACGACGCGCCACGCGCATGTGATTCTCCCACCGACTGCGGCACTTGAGCGCGATCATTACGATCTGGTTTTTCATGTGCTGGCGATCCGGAATACGGCGAAGTATTCACCACCGCTTTTTTCGAAGCCCAAGGGCACGATGCACGACTGGGAGATTCTCATCGAACTCACGCAGCGGATGCGCCGCGGATTTTGGAAGCGGCTGAGCGGTCGTGTGAAGACAGCAATAATCAAGCGCGCCGGCCCGAGGAGGCTGCTGGATCGGGGGCTTCGCACTGGGCCGTACGGGCGCGATGGACTTTCGCTCACCAAACTGGAGAGTGCCCCACACGGTGTGGACCTCGGCGCTCTCGAGTCGTGCTTGCCGGCGCGGCTGCGCACAAAAGACAAACGGATACAACTTGTCCCAGGTCCAGTCGTTGCCGATCTCGCACGCTTGGAGCAAACCGTCGGGAGGTCCGACGCTTCTGGAGATGGCGAGCTCTCGCTAATTGGTCGTCGCGAACTGCGGTCAAACAACTCGTGGATGCATAATAGTGAGCGTCTGGTGCGCGGCGACCGTCAGTGCACGGTGTTGATGCATCCGGGAGACGTTGCGGCGCGACAGTTGACCGATGGCGACCGCGTTCGAATCACTTCACGGGTCGGTGCAATTGAGTTGGAGCTTGAATCCAGCGATGCCATGATGCCGGGAGTGGTCAGCATTCCGCATGGCTGGGGTCATGGGCGCAGTGGTGCGAAACTCTCGGTCGCGGCAGCGCATGCCGGGGCGAGCATCAATGATCTCACCGATGACGCCCGAATCGACGTGCTCACCGGCAACGCCGGATTTAGTGGCGTGCCGGTGCACATCGTTCGGGCGTCGAAATGACTAGTGGCTCGGTGGTCTCGGTTTTGCGGTGCGTGTAATCGTCGGCTCCGACGACGGACTTGTCGTGGACTTGCCCTGTGAAGTCGACGAGGCACTCCCTGATGGCGAAGTGGTCGACGAACCTGACGTTGAACTCCCGCCCTGCGTGTACCCTTTTCCATTCACTACACGCGGATGATCCCCATTGTCATTTGTTCCATCGGCGCCGCCCGACGGCCGCACGATGACGATGACCGGTTGCGAACCCGGATACCAGCCGTATCCATAGCCGTTATAACCATACCCGCCGGAGTTGTAGCCGAAACGACTATAGCCGTACCGACCGCAATCGCTGTAGTACGCGGACGGTCTGCCGTATGGGGAAAGACAATCGTCGTAACTGTCATAGCCGTACATCGGATAGCCAAATGGGTCGTAACCACCAGTGGCGTGGGCGCGGCCCGTATTCGCCCCCGATGCGCCACTCATTTGCACCCCACTCACCGCACCTGTGGCCGGGTTGAGGGCAAACAGTCTTGGATACGACAACGCGACAATCACATCAAGCACGCGATCGGGAAGACCGGCGTTAGCAAACTCCACGAGCGTCTTGGCGTTGACATCGAGCGTTTGACCACGCTCGACGAGCCAAGCTTCGACGACGGCCGGGTTGGTGTTCTTCGTCACGTCGAGAATATCCGACGCGTGGAGATCGGTGCTGGCCATGATCATTGCAGCGTTCCGCGAGAGTGCGCCCATGCGTACGGCTACCGCGACATCGTCCGGCAAGTTGTAACCGTTGCGCGTCTCACGCATACGAATCACGCGAACGCCAGCCGTCTGGCCTGAACCGACACTGAGCACGTCGAGCCACTGTCCTTCGGGCGACATCGACATTAGCCCGGTGGAGGTGCGCTTAGTTCCGCCGGGGCAGGCGTACGCTGATGCCAAGTAGACTCGAGTTCCCGTCACTGACCATTTGGCGCTCTCCCATCCGGTGCAGCCGTCTTTGGAGTTGGTGCGCTGTTGGCCGTTCGCCTCAATGTGTGTGTGTTCGACGGCTTTGCCATCGATGACGGTCGCGATGTCGACGGCCGATGTACCTGCTGACGGCGTTACGCAAACTGTCGCGGTTTTTGAGTCGCCGCCCGCGCGTTGTACTGTGGCGTCAGTGGCTTGCCAGCATCCCAGCCACGGCTGCCACCGCACGTCGGACGTCATATTCTGCGCGTGTACCGGCGCGGCCAGGGCGAGTGCGGTAAATGCGATGGCGAAAGTGCGTGGAATAGTCAGTAGTTGCAACATAAAAGTCATCCTCAGAATCTGACGTAAATGCCGACCGTGGTCGACAACCCAGATAGATCGATCGATTTAAAGCCGCTATAGTCTTTTCCAAGGTCCGCTTTTGCCCAGGCGTAACGCGCCTCGGTGGTCAAGGAAAGCCGCGGGCTGAGCGAATAGTCGAAACCGGCAAGCGCATGCGCGGTGGGAGCCCACCCGGAAGACGCGTAACTCTGATTGAAGACACCGTTGGTCCGGAAGTCGACAAAATCGCCGGCCTGCGAAAAGCGATAGTACATCACACCGGCGCCAGCCCCAAGAAACGGCGAGAACTTTGTCGGAATCCAGGCGAACGATCCGAGTGAGCGACCGTGGGGAGCCAGATAGTATTTGAGGCTCGCCGTAATCGGAGCGCGAACGAAATCGGTGGTCTGTTCAATCGGGAGGTTGTTGTTGTCGACGAAGTGTCGGAACTCCGAGCGATTGCTGGTGCCGGCGTAGGAGGCGCCCAAGACCAGATCCAGTCGCGGCGACAGCGTGAACGCCACATCGGCGCCGAGCGTCAACCCGCTGAAGCTGTTTTTGTCCAGTGTGAGTTCGTTCGTCGTGAACGAGAAGAGATCGCTGCCGGCGTTCGCCTGCGAATATCCGCCGCGAATTGAAAAGCTTCCACTTGGCCGACCGAACAAGAATCCATTTCCACTACTCTGAGCAAGCACTGGCGTGGCAACAGCCAATAGCGCTACGAGCCCCGCGTTCCGGATCTTCGATTGCATCGTGTCTCCTGCGCACTAGGGTACGGAGTCATACCCATACTATGGACTGAGTGTTCCGTCGTACTTACCGGTACTGCCCCATCAACTTCTGGAGCGCCGCGCTGCCAGGACAGAGCTGGTCAAACGGAACGTCCACCAGCGGCGTCGCCACGGTTTTCGCGATGGCGTGCATATCCGATCCGTGCTCGTCGAGAAAGAGGAGGCCGGTGGCCACTTCCCCGCGCATTTGACAGGCGCGCACGTGTTCGTAGGCGGCTTCCCGGTTGGTCGGATCGTAATTTTCCTGGGTCTTTCGGAAACGGACAATGCTGCCGTCGTGCATTGTGACCGCGGTCATCGCTTCAGCTGTTTCGGGCAAGGTGATTTCACGTGTGAGCGGAACAAAGTCGGCTGCGGAGATCTCTACTTCATGCTCGCGTGTGAACTTGTAACTTTTCGTGGAGCCATCGTGGTCGTTGAACGTCACGCAGGGGGAAATGACGTCGATCAGGGCAAACCCGTTGTGACTGATGCCGGCCTTGAGGATCGGAATAAGTTGGGCTTTGTCACCGGAAAAACTCCGCGCTACGAAAGTGGCACCGAGTGTGAGCGCCAACAGCACCGGATCAATCGGCGGCTGCACGTTCGCCTCGCCTTTTTTCGACGTCGATCCGATGTCGGCTGATGCGGAGAACTGTCCCTTGGTCAAACCGTAGACGCCATTGTTGTCGAGCACGTAGAGCATTCGCACGTTGCGGCGAATCACATGGCACAGCTGGCCGAGCCCGATAGACAGCGAGTCGCCGTCGCCGGAAATGCCGATATAGGTGAGATCGCGGTTGGCCGCGTTCGCACCTGATGTCACTGACGGCATTCGTCCATGCACGGAGTTGAAGCCGTGCGACTGCCTCATGAAGTAGGCGGTTGTTTTGGAAGAACAGCCAATGCCGCTCATTTTCGCCACGCGGTGCGGCGGTAACGAGAGTTCCCAAGCAGCCTGTATAAGCGCAGCTGTCACCGAATCATGTCCACAGCCGGCACACAAGGTACTCATCGCCCCTTCGTAATCACGCTGCGTGAACCCAAGGGTGTTCTTATGCAGCCCCGGATGCCGGACGGGCGGTTTGGCGATCGACGTCATACGGCCACTCCTTCAAGATGTTTCGCGACGGCATCCACGACGATTTTCGACGTCAGCGGCATTCCGCCGTAGTTGAGCACCGCCGTCATATCGTCGCGAGGCACACCCAGCTCGATGGCGAGCAGCGCGCGCAACTGTGCATCCCGGTTCTGCTCCACGACGAACGTGACATCGTGCGAGTCAATGAAATCCTTTACCGGACTGTCAAAAGGGAACGCCTTGATCCGCAAATAGTCCGCCACTATTCCGCGTTCACGCAGATTGTGGACGGCTTCCATCACGGCGGCGTGGCACCCACCCAGCGAAACAATCCCGATGTGGGCGCTGTTCTGCAGATGGATCTCCGGAGCCGGGACGGCTCTTTTTGCACCCTCATACTTTCTGGAAAGGCGATCGAGCACTTCTTGGTATGCGTCCGAGTCTTCGGTATATGCGCCGAACTTGTCGTGCCCCGAGCCGCGCACGAAATAGGCGCCATTCGGATGTACGCCAGGCAAGGTGCGCGCCGGAATGCCGTCGCCATCCACGTCAAGATAGCGGGAGAATTTCTTCACTTGTTCGAGCTCAGTTGCATCAAGCACCTTGCCCCGGTCCGGTCTATAACTGTCGTCCCACTCAAGGCGTTTACACATCCAATCGTTCATCCCGATGTCCAGATCGCTGGCCACGAACACCGGCGTCTGAAAGCGCTCGGCAAGATTGAACGCTTCGACCGACAGATAAAAGCATTCTTCCGGATTAGCCGGGAAAAGCACGATGTGTTTGGTGTCGCCATGTGACGCATAGGCAAGTGACATCAAATCGGCCTGCTGGGTTCGCGTCGGCATTCCGGTGGATGGACCGACGCGCTGCACGTCAAAAAAGACCGCAGGAATTTCCGTGTAATAGGCCAGCCCGATGAACTCTTGCATCAAGGAGATGCCGGGGCCGGAGGTGTTCGTAAAGGCACGTGCACCAGCCCAGCCTGCACCAATGGCGATTCCCGCCGCCGACAGTTCATCCTCGGCCTGCAAAATGCAGAAATTGTTGAGACCCGTCTCTTTGTCTACCCGGAACTTTTTGCAGAACGCGGTGAACGCTTCCATGAGCGACGTCGAAGGCGTAATCGGATACCACGCACCGACGGTCGCACCGGCATACACAGCGCCGAGCGCCGCCGCGGTGTTGCCATCAATGATGATGAAATCTTTTGTTTTGTCGAGCCGTTGGAGATGGAACGGCAATGGGCAGGTGAAGTTCGCCTTGGCGTAGTCGTAACCGAGTCGGATGGCGGTAAAATTTGCATCAAGCAGTGATTTCTTCTTGGAGAACTTCTCTGTGAGCATTTCGTGGATCACATCCATGTCAATCTCAAGAAACGCCGCTAATGCACCGGCATAGACGATATTCCGCAGCAGTGTACGGTCTCGGTCCCGTTCGAACGCCTCGACGCACATTTTACCAAACGGAATTCCAATGATGGTGATGCCTTCGCGGATCAGATCCGCTTCGAGCGGCCAGCTGGAATCGTACAGCAAGTAGCCGCCAGGACGGACGTTCGCGACATCTTTCGCGTACGTGGCGGGGTTGAGCGTGACGACCAGATCGACCTGTTCGGGGCGCGCGGTCCACCCGTCAGCATTGACGCGGATCTCATACCAGGTGGGAAGGCCCTGAATGTTCGACGGAAAGAGATTCTTTCCCGTCACGGGAATTCCCATCCGGAAAATCGCCTGCATCAAAAGACTGTTGGCGCTGGCAGAACCCGTGCCATTCACTGTTGCCATCTTAAACGCGAAATCGTTGACGCCGCTCATACTGCGCTCTCCAGTTTCACCGGGACCGGCGCGAATGCGTACGGAATAATCAGTTCGAACTTCCGCATGTCCCAAGCAGCCGTAGGGCAACGCTCGGCGCAAAGCCCGCAGTGCAGGCAAATGTCTTCGTCTTTGACCATGATGCGTTTTGTTTGCGGCAACGGGCCGGAGGCAAACACGTCCTGGGTCAGATTCACCGCGGGCGCTGAGAGACGTGTGCGCAAATCAGCTTCGTCGGTGCCGTTGGTGGTGATGGTCAAACAGTTGACCGGGCATACGTCAACGCAGGCGTCACATTCAATGCACAGCTTGTCTGTGAAATGCGTTTCAATATCGCAATTCAGGCAGCGCTCGACTTCGGTTGCCGTCTGTTCAGGAGTG
>JANYKA010000024.1 GCA_025358315.1 Gemmatimonadota bacterium
GAAATTGCCCGCCGAAATCACAATGCTCGTCGCCGGCCCCGGCGTAATCGCAAATGACGTCGAAGTCGCGCTCGTCAACCCACTCGATGAAGCAACCAACGTATAACCAGCGCCACTCTTGTTGAGACTGAGTCCGGCAAATGTTGCGACGCCAGCGACCGCATTCACTGTCGCCGTTCCGCTCAACGTTGATGTGCCAGGGTTCGCGCCAATCGCAATGCTCACGGAACCGGTAAATGCCGTAGTCAATGCATTTACTGCGTTGCGTGCTTCGACCGTGATCGCCGGCGTGATGCTCGCACCCGCTGCATATGTAGCGCCCGGCTGCGTGGTCACCACCAACTGCGTCGCACCATTTCCGCTTGCCGTCGCACTCACCACCAACGGCGTAACACCAGGACTCGTCACGGTCACCGTCTGCACACCCGCAGCGCCACCAAGCGTCCACGTGAACGATGCACGACCCTGACCGTCGCCCACTGCCGTTAAGGGAGTAATACTGCCGCCACCCGATGTCACCGCGAACGTCATGTTCTTGCCCGCGACGCCATTCGTCCCCGCATCCGAGACTTGCACAACGATCGGCGTCAGCGTCGCACCACTCGGCGCAGTTTGCCCGCCGCCCGATACCACGAGGATCTGCGACGCAGGCCCAACAATGACGTCAAAGCCGGGGCTCGTCGACGGGGTCAGCCCGGTTGACGACGCGAAAAGCGTATAGCTGCCAGCGTGATCAACACGGATGTCCGAAAATGTTGCGATACCTGCCACGGCACTCACCGACGTGGTGCCCGACAATGTCGCGCCCGTCGCATTGTTTCCAAACGACAACTGCACTGTGCCAGTGAAGCCCGTCACAATGTTGCCAGAAGGATCCTCGGCCGCAACCGTAATCGCGGGCGTGAGGATTGCTCCGCCAGTCGATCCGTTCTCGGTGACAGTAAATGCAAGCTTCGTCGCCGAACCCACCGTGATGTCAAATACGTTGGACGTTGCAGCGGTGAGCGCGCCACTCGACGCGACGAGCGTATAACCAGTACCAGCTTTACTAACCGTCAGCCCACTAAAGGTCGCAACGCCGGCGATCGCGTTGACCGTCGTCGTTCCACCGAGCGTCGCGCCGGCGGCATTTGATCCGAACGCAACTGTCACCGGTCCCGTGAATGCGGTGGTGGTATTGCCATTCACATCCTGCGCCGTGACGGTAACCGGCGGCGCGATGATCGCGTTCGCCCGCCCCGATGTTGGCTGTGTGGTGACGGCGAGTTTCGTTGCTGGCGCCTGATTGGCGGTCGCGTTGAATGAGACTGGCGACCCGGTGAGCCCTGTCGCCGCCGCGCTAAGTGTCTGCGCGCCCGCCGTCGGGCCAAGCTTCCACGTGGTTTGCGCAAGGCCATTCGCATCCGTCACAACAGTCGCCGCGCCAACGGTGCCACCACCCGACGCACTGAATGCAACGCTGACGCCCGAGACTCCTAACCCATCGGCGGCCGTAACTTTCACAACGACAGGCTGCGTCAATGTGGCGCCGGTGATGGCAGTCTGCCCATCACCCGATACCGTCGCAATAGTCGTCGCGTGGGCCTGCACCTGAATGATCGCGGTATCCACCGGGCCGGTCAGCAACTGCGCGACAATGCGCGCCGTGCCGCGGCCGACCGCGATACCCGCCCCGGACCCCGCCGAAGAAAGTGTCGCTACAGCATTATCGAGCGACGCATAAATAATTGGCGTGCCCGAGATCGCCTTACCGTCCGGGTCCAGTGCCTGCGCACCAATGGTGAATCGATCGCCAATAAAAATGTTCAGTGACTTGGGCGCGATGCGCACCGTACTCGCACTTGCACCTGGACCGGTGTAGGCCACAGGGACGCTGACCGGCGGTGGAGGCGGTTGACCAGGGACAGACGGCGCTGCGGTGACGGCGATCGGGCCGCCTTTAAATACGGTGTCGCCCGCCGCGTTTACGTATCCAAGATTCAGTGAGAGTGGTTCGCCGCTGGCCGGCGCACTCGCCAACAGGGGGACGGTAAGACTCAGTGATAGTATCGTCGAGTCGGATGGAAAATTGACAACGGTGTCGAGTGCCACCGTGCCGTCGGCGCGATGCAACACGACGTGCACACGGTTGAACGCAACGCCGGATGAGCCTGAGGCCTGTTGGTAGAGCGGCGGAAAAATCGCCGCGAACGACAACCCGCGTGCAAATCGTACCGCAGCCGTGCCGGGACCCGTGACGTCACGCCCACAACTCAACAAGACCAGGCCAAAGGCCAAGCCGAGTATTGTGAGGCGCCGTAAAGGTGAGGGTTTTGGCACTCATAAGACGGCACTGGCCCACCAATAGGCGCAACGCGCAGGATCGCAACAATCTTGTGATTCCAATCACAAGCCATCTCCACCGTCGCCGTTATTACTTTTCAGAGTATGATCCGCACTGATCCACGGTCTAACTAGATGCGCATTCGGCCTGCCCTTACACTCGCGATCCCTCTGCTCTGTGCAGTCCTTTTTATCCGCCTCGGTGTCTGGCAGTTAACCAGACTTGGTGAACGTAAGGCATTCAACCGCGTGCTCTACTCCAGGCTACAAACTCCGCCGCGGCCGGCAAGTGCGCTGCCCGCGGACACTGGCTCGGGTCATTACCTGCGAGTCACCGCCCACGGACGCTTTCTCTATGATCGTGAGATTGCTTGGGCCGGCCGAACGCGACGCGGCTCGCCGGGCGTTTATCTCCTCACCCCGTTTGCCGTGGACGGTCGCGATTCTGTGGTCGTCGTCAATCGTGGATGGGTGTACTCACCGGACGCGGCCAGGGTCGAACATGCGCGATGGCACGAGCGCGACACGGCCACCGTGGCCGGATATGTCGAAACATATTCCGCACCGGCGACGCCGGTTCTGCCCGGTGCGCGGGCGGGGATTATCCGCGCGTTGGACCGGCAGGCAGTCGAGCGCGGCGTCGGCCGGCCGGTCGACAACTACTTAATTGTCCAGACATCGGACAGTGCGATACGGGCCGACTCGGTCCCGGACCGGCTCGCCGAGCCGGTGCTCGACGAGGGGCCGCACGTTTTCTACGCCATTCAATGGTTTGCGTTCGCGACCATCGCGATGGTCGGTGGCGTGGCGCTCTTTCTTCGCGGCCGCTAGCATCAGGCACGAACCATTAGCGCGGGAAGCTCTGCGACCCGCCCGTAGCACAGTCTTCCGGCCCCCGGAGACTGGTCGTCAATATTGACAGGAGTACCGATGGCAGAATTGAACAGCAACGCCCACGCCACCACGGCGGAGGCGCGCGACGTTGCCGAAGCAGCACGCGAAACGGAGTGGACCCATCCGAGCTTCGTCCGTGAACTTTTCCTCGGCAGCTTTCGCTCCGACTTGATTCATCCGCATCCGCTGGAAGACCCCGCCGAAGCCGTGCGCGCCAAGCCGTTCTTTGCAAAACTGCGAAGCTTTCTCGAGCGCTACGACGCCGATGAAGTGGACCGCACCGGGCACATTAAAGAAGAAGATGTGCAAGCACTGCGTGATATGGGCGCGCTGGGCATCAAGATCCCGAGCGAGTACGGTGGGCTCGGCCTTTCGCAAATGAGTTATGTGAAAGCGATGGAGATGGTCACCTCGGTGTGCGGTTCACTTTGCGCACTGCTTTCGGCGAGCCAGTCGATCGGCGTGCCTCAGCCGCTGAAACTGTTCGGCACCGAAGAACAGAAAAAGAAATATTTTCCGCGCATCGCCAAGGGTGCGATCACCGCATTCGCGCTCACCGAAGTCAACGCCGGCTCGGACCCGGCGAATATGGTGACCACGGCAACGCTGTCGGAAGATGAAAAATTCTGGACGCTCAATGGCGAGAAGCTGTGGTGCACCAACGGCACGCGGGCCGAACTCTTTGTGGTAATGGCGCGCACGCCGGATCAGATGATCTATGGCAAACTCCGCAAAAAACAGATCACCGCGTTTATTGTCGAGGCGAACTCACCGGGCTT
>JANYKA010000040.1 GCA_025358315.1 Gemmatimonadota bacterium
CGACACCGCTGCGTTCGCGGCCAGCATTTCCCGCCTCGCCGCTTTCGTGCGCACACATAACGTCACACATCTGCTTGGCACGCACATCGAGAACACGCGTACTCC
Source organism: Gemmatimonadota bacterium (assembly GCA_025358315.1). Classification (GTDB taxonomy): domain Bacteria; phylum Gemmatimonadota; class Gemmatimonadetes; order Gemmatimonadales; family Gemmatimonadaceae; genus Fen-1231. Next base: position 106 of record JANYKA010000040.1, read on the forward strand.
CTTCGTGGACTATCCTGTTGGCACGGTGGACCAGCCAAACGAGCACGGGCTCGACCTCGGTCGCGCGCAACTCTTCGGACTCGATTCTACAGTACAGGCGATGCGTGGCCGTTTCACACGCACGGTGTTGCCCGACCTCACCGTGTGGCCGCGGACTCCAACGCCATGACGTTCGCGACGACCTTTCTTACGATGCCGGTGCTTCGCAGCACCGTCAGACTTGCGATCGGAGCGATCCTCCCCGCCCTCGCGGCCGCGCAACCGGCAAAACATACGGGGGAGTGGCCAACGTACGGTAACGACCCGGGTGCGACAAAATATTCACCACTCACCGAAATTCACCGCGGAAACGTGGCGCAACTCCAAGTGGCGTGGCGCTGGCGCACGGGCGAGCAGCCGATCGCGGCGAGCGCCACCGCTCGCGCCGCGCACCCAGGCAACTTCCAGACCACACCAGTGATGGTCGGCGACACCCTCTTCTTTAGCACGCCATACGCGCGCGTCGTCGCGATGAATGCCGCGACCGGTCAGCCGTACTGGAGCTACGATCCCGGTGGCGCGCAGGCAGGCCAGCCGTCAAACGGCACTGGGTTCGTGCACCGCGGCGTTGCCACCTGGAGTAACGGTCGAGAGCGGCGAATCTTCATCAACAGCCGGTGGAATCTCGTCGCCATCGACGCCGCAACTGGCCACGCCATCCGTTCCTTTGGCGACACCGGTGTCGTCGATCTCACCGCACAGCTTCGCCGTCCCGTCAACAAGCTCCACTACACCAACACCTCACCGCCTGTCGTCTACAAAAACCTCGTCATCGTCGGCAATGGAGTTGGCGACCGCCTTGTTTACACCAACGATCCGCCCGGCGACGTACAGGCGTTCGACGTCCGCACGGGGAAACGTGTATGGAGTTTTCACACCATCCCCGACTCCAGCGAGTACGGCAACGACAGCTGGGAGAATGGTTCGTGGCGCACCACGGGACACACGAACGTCTGGGCGCCATTCTCCGTGGACCTCACGCGTGGACTCGTCTACCTCCCGGTCAGTACCCCGACCAACGACTGGTATGGCGGCGATCGACTTGGCAATGATCTTTTCGCCGAGTCGATTGTTTGCCTGAATGCGGCCACCGGCAAACGCGTCTGGCATTACCAGCTCGTCCACCATGGACTTTGGGACTACGACCCGCCGGCACCGCCTGTACTCGGCACGATTCGCGTGCGCGGCCGCACCATCGACGCCGTCGCCGTCCCTACCAAGATGGGCTACCTGTTCGTCTTCGATCGCGTCACGGGCACGCCAGTGTGGCCAATCACCGAGCGCGCCGTGGGCGCAAGTGATGTGCCCGGCGAACGGGCCTCACCCACGCAGCCCGTACCCTCACTGCCCGCGCCGTTCGCAAAGCAGGGCTTCACCGAGGCCGACGTCGTCGACTTCACACCGCAGATCAAGGCTCGCGCACTCGACATCGTGCGCCAATACCGGGTCGGGCCCATATACACGCCACCCTCCACACAGGGCACCATTGTCATGCCCGGCGCCATCGGCGGTGCCGGGTGGGGCGGCGGCGCGTTCGATCCGGAGAGTGGGATTATCTATATCAAAGCCACCAACTCGCCGGCCCTCTATAAGATCTTCAAGACGCCAAGTCCGAGCGACACGGTCGACGCCAGCTATATGGCCGACCTCCCAAACTCGAGTCTCTCTGTCTCAGTCGAAGCACCCAGCGACACCGTCGGCGAACATCAGGCGCCCGTCACTGATATCCCGATCATCAAGCCACCATACGGAACGCTCACGGCGATCGACCTCAACACTGGCGCGCAACGGTGGCAGATCACACTCGGCGATTCTCCCGAGATCCGCCGCCATCCCATGCTGCGCAACGCCGGTCTCCCACCACTCCTCGGCGTGGCGGGTGCGCCGGGTGCTATTGTCACCAAGGGCGGGCTCGTTTTTGTCAGCGGTGGCGGCTCCGTTCTTTATGCGATCGACAAGCAGAACGGGCGAACGCTTTGGTCCGCCGATCTCGGCAAGCGCGCGTACGCGGTGCCGATGACCTATCGCACGCGTGCGGGACGACAATACGTTGTAATCGCCACCGGCGCTGGGCGCGACGCGGAGCTCGTCGCGTTCGCCTTGCCTAACAATACCGCCTCCGGAACCTCGCACTAATGACACCACTCTCCCGCCGCACTTTTCTTGGCTGGCTCGCCGCCACA
>JANYKA010000047.1 GCA_025358315.1 Gemmatimonadota bacterium
TGACGCTATCGCTGCGCCCGTCAGTGGTGCTCAAGATGTAGCGACGCCGTCGACGTCCGTCGGCCGAACAGATCGCAGACGCTCAATCTCCATCACAAGATTCTGGAGATCCGACGGACTCACGCCCGGGAGGTTCGACGCTTGGGCCAAAGTGGATGGGCGGCGCACGGCCAGTTTCTGACGTGACTCCGTTGAAAGGGAACGCATGGTTTCGTATGGTGCATCAAGCGGCAGAACGAAGCTACTCATCTTCTTCAAACGATCGGCGGCTTCGCGTTCCCGTTTGAAATACCCGTCGTACTTGAGTTCCAACTCAACTGTGGTCAATGCGTCCGGTGGTAGATCGACGCGAATCCCAGCCGCGGAAAAGAGAGCGGTGAGCGTGACCCCTTGCCGCTTGGCGAGTTCAGCGACACGCACAGAGTGGACCAATGGAGCGGTTCCGGACGGCGCGAGCAACGCCGCAACCTGTTCTGGTCGCACGCTGGTTTCACGAGCTAATGTGTGTGCCCGATCTTCGGCGGCGATGCGCGCATCATGCACACGCCGCTCCGAACCAGAGTACAATCCCATCGCTTCTGCAATCGGCCCGAGGCGGCGAAGCGCATTGTCTTGACGAACAGTTAGGCGGAACTCGGAGCGCGATGTGAACAAACGATAGGGTTCATCCACGCCACGGGTGACGAGATCATCGATGAGTACGCCGATGTATGACGTTTCCCTACCGAGTACGATTGCTTCACGATCCACAGATCGTCGCGCCGCATTGATACCGGCGACGACGCCCTGAGCGCCCGCTTCTTCATACCCGGTAGTTCCGTTGATCTGGCCGGCAAAAAACAAACCCTGGATCGCGCGGACTTCAAGCGACGCGAAAAGCTGCGTCGGTGGATAGTAGTCATACTCAATCGCGTAACCGGATCGGGTCATCTCGGCGCGCTCGAGTCCGGGCACCGAATGCAGCATTTCGAGTTGAACGGCGACCGGCAGCGATGTGGAAAGGCCGTTCACATACAGCTCACTGGTGTCGAGTCCTTCGGGTTCCAGGAATACCTGATGTCGTTCCGCGTTCGGGAACCGGACAATCTTGTCTTCGATTGACGGACAATAGCGGGGTCCGCGAGCGCCAATTGCGCCCCCATACATTGCAGACTCATTGATATGATCAGCTACAATCCGCTTGGTCGGTTCGCCGGCGAAGGTTATCCAGCAAGGCAGCTGTTCGTTGTGCCGATGCGGAGCGAACACAGACCATGAATATTGAAAATCGGCAAGCTCACTTTCCTGTCGCTCAAGCGCGGAGAAGTTCACGCTACGACCATCAATCCTCGGCGGTGTGCCCGTCTTGAACCGCTCAACCGTGAGGCCGACGTCTGCCAATTGCTCTGCGAGGTGAGTCGTGGCCGCTTCGCCGGCTCGCCCACCGGTAACTTGCGTGTCGGTACCAATATGAATGCGGCCATGCAAGAACGTGCCGGTGGTGATGACCACGGACCGCGCACCAAAGCGACGTCCCTCCATAGTCTCGACACCCGCAACGCGCGCGTCGCCAGGTGCGAACAACAACCGGCGCACCGTGCCCTGCACGATAGAGATTCCAGGATGCGCTTCGATTAACTGCCGGACAGCTCTTCGATAGAGTCCACGATCACATTGCGCGCGCGGCGCCCAAACGGCTGGACCCTTACCGCGGTTCAGCATCCGAAACTGAATAGTTGCCAAATCTGTTGCCCGGCCCATGATGCCGCCGAGTGCGTCTACCTCACGGACGACCGTTCCCTTGGCAACCCCGCCAATGGCCGGGTTACACGACATTTGGCCGATCGTGTCAATCACGCTAGTGACAAGCGCGACGCGCGCGCCCGAACGGGCGGCGGTGACGGCGGCTTCCGTGCCCCCGTGACCGCCCCCGACGACAATGACGTCGTATATGGCTTCGACCCTTGCTTCTGTCATTGGCCGAAAGCTATCCTGCCACCATGCCACTCACACTCACGCCGGGCGCTCCAACGCTATTGGTCAGGAAGGAAGCGTTCGAGGGGGCGGGCTTTACCCGCACTCAAATCGATACTTCCCTCAATCTTACTGACGAGGAATTCCGGGTCGAAGGCGAACTTATTGCTATCGGGCCGATTTACAATGACGAAGGCCTCGGCATGTTGCTCGAGGCCTTCGAAAACAGCGGACTTCGGCACTTCGACGACTTCTTTGAAATGACCGGCAATTGGCCGGAATGGCTCTCGGTATACTTTATGGCGCGATAAACGGCCTATTTCGCCCCAAGATTCTTCTTGAGGAACGATATCGTCAGGGGCCAGCCGTCTTTGGTTGCGGCGATATTCGCGGCTTCTTCGGCAGTATCGCGAGTGGCTTTCGGGTCGTCCTGAGCGCGAAGGAAACCGTGAGTGGCGCCATCGTAGTTTTTCCCGACGTAGCTCTTCCCCATTGCTTTCATAAGGGAATCGAGCTGTGGCATCGCCGCGCCGATCCGAGCGTCTTTAGATCCGCTGAGGAGCATCATTGGCACCCTAATCTTCGACAGTGAGTCAACATTGACTGTCGTCGGTGTTGCGGTGGTCGTAGCGGTAGCAGGCGCTCCTCCACTCGTATACGGAAATCCATAGAATGCGACGCCACCAGAGAAGCCCTTTACGCCACCATTGATGGCGTGCATGAAGGTCGTCTGGCCGCCCCAGCAGTATCCAATCACCGCGTATTTTTGCTGGGCGGAGGGCAGCATCATTGCATAGTTTGCTGCGGCCGTGATGGCGCGGTTGCGCTCTTCGGCATTTACCCCGCGGATGATCTTTGTTGCGGAGTCACCGCGCAGTTCCTCGCTCGTGGGGCCACCGCGGACACGCGACAGAAAATCGGGTGCGATGGCAATAAAGCCTTCGGCCGCGACCTGATCGGCCACGCCGCGAACCCACGTGGAAAGACCAAAAATTTCATGCACCACGACTACTACAGGTGCCTTGATGCGAGCCGACGGATAGACAACCCAAGCCATCAGCGAGTCCTTTGAACCCGGCTCCCACGCAATTTTTACCCATTCGGCGTGGCGCGGACTGGCCTTCAAACGCGCCGCGGCGTTAATGGCGCTCGCCGGAAGCCCGAGCGCTCCTTGATCATGCTTGTTAGTTGCAGAAAGTGCTGGTGGGCGCGTATCAGCAGCGCTCATATGCGTCATATGGTCGTCCACGGAGGACGGTTGTGACGGCTGCCAGCGTTGGAAAGTGCAGGCCGAAAGCAGAAGGCTGACACAAATTAACGGGCGACGCGACATCTACCGAACCTCGACTGAAATGGGTGCACGGAAAAGATATGTTCACCTGTAAACTATTGCGAGCATAGAATCGGCACTTCGTCGAATGAGCCGTCCTAATTTGGCTGGGGTATTTGACGTTCGAGGGTGTGGGTTAAAAACTACTTTAAGGCAACTTCAATGGCACTACTATTATAAAAATGGCATCACTATAGCAACATTATAAAATCATAAGCAAGCCACTTATGTCGATAACCAAGCAATTGCACGTTTTTCAGCATAATAATTTTGGGCCCACGGCTGTCCCTCTACAAAACCTACGTGGCCTCCACGTTCGCTGAACTCAAGAAAGAGACGCGGATTCGCACGCGCGATATCGCGAACGCGCTCGAGCACGCGTTTCGGCAAAAATGGATCGTCCCATGCACTCAACAGCAGTGTATCGATCTGAATCCGGTCGATGAATCCAATTGAACTCGATTTCGTGTAGTAATCGTGGGCGTCAGCAAATCCGTGCACCGGGCCGGAAACCAGATTATCGAAATCGCGAAAGGTACGCGTACCCATCAGTTTCTCACGATCACACAGGTCGGGGTAGCGTTCCATCTTCTGCAGAGTTTTTTTGCGCAGAGTTTGGAGGAAGTGCCGCACATACACGCGCGAGAATCCGTGTTCCATAAACACCGACCCTTCTTCCAGGTCGAATGGCACGCTGATGGCCGCTGCTCGCTTGACTTGGGGCGGCAAATTCGTCGCCTGTTCACCAAGCCATTTCAACACGACGTTTCCCCCCAGGGAAACACCGCAGATCAGTAAATGCAGATCCGGATGGGCGCGAATCAGCCCACGAACAATGAAATCGATGTCCGTGGTCTCTCCCGAGTGGTACAATCGCTGTGCGCTGTTTAGTTCTCCGTCGCACGAGCGAAACATCATCAGGTCGCCGCTCCACCCGCGTGAGCGGGCCTCGGCCAGCATTCCGTGCGCATACTTGGCATTTATTTTTCCCTCGAGGCCATGGAGAATCAATAAATGTGGAACACCCGGGCGAATGACGCCCATCCGAGCGAGGGAAATGTGATCCCCATCCGGGGTGAGGGCCCGCTCCACCCGGTCGTGCACAGTAGGCTGCCAACGGCCGAATTTCCCCCAGATCGTTGGAAGGTGCGGGCCCGGCAGCCACCATGCGGGGCGGAATGTTGATTTCAGCTCTGCCATGATTGGATCAATTCGAGTCGGAGCGACAGCATTTCAACGCCTAGAATCGGCACAAGCGGGGACGCGATCATATAATAGTATGCGACCCAATGTATCCGACCTCAGACCGCCCAGCCGTGGAAGTCCAGATTTTCGGCACCAACAAGAGTTCTGACACCAAGAAAGCGCTCAGATTTTTCAGTGAGCGCCGGATCAAAGTGCATTTTGTGGATTTTAATGATAGGCCCCCCAGTAAGGGTGAACTGCAGCGCTTCTCACAGAAATTTGGTGTGACAGCCCTCATAGATAAATCGGCAAGACGATACGTAGATCTTGGGTTGGGCGCCGTGCGCTATGATGACAGCCGCTGGCTCGAGAAGCTGACCGAGGAACCGTTCGTGCTACAGCAGCCTCTCGTTCGATGGCAGCACAAGGTCACAATTGGATTGGCCGCCGCCGAATGGAAAACGTGGGTTGAGGCTTCGAAGGCATGATACTGCCGTGGGCGGGATTTCTTGCGCTTGTCTTGCTCTTGCTCGCGCTTGATCTGGGTGTGTTTAACAAGAAAGCACACGCGCCATCGATCAAAGAAGCGCTGGGCTTCGCCGCTTTCACGGTGGCCTTGGCACTGGGCTTCGCAGGGTTTGTGTACGTTGCGTACCAAAGTCATTGGCAGGGACTCGGCACCGCTGTGGACGCGGTCGATCATCAGGTTAATGGCGGGCGTCTTGCCGCCGTGAAGTTTCTGACAGGTTACGTGATCGAGTTGAGTTTGTCGATGGACAATGTGTTCATGATCGCTCTGATTTTCCAACACGTGAAGGTGCCGCCCGCGTTGCAGCACCGCGTATTGTTTTGGGGAATTCTTGGCGCCCTGGCCATGCGCGGGGCGATGATCGGGGCCGGCGCTGCCCTCGTGGCACGGTATCACTGGATTCTGCTATTGTTTGGTGCGTTTCTCGTGTTCACGGCAGTGAAGATGTTGCTCGCGCGCGAAAAAGAAAAAACACCGAACGACGCTTTTATCGTCCGATGGCTCAATAAACATTTCCGGGTGACCAAGGAGTTTCACGGGACGAAATTTCAAATCGTCCAAAAAGGAAAACGCTATTTCACGCCATTGGTTGTCGCGCTGGTGCTGGTCGAAAGTACAGATCTGCTGTTCGCGGTGGATAGTATCCCTGCGATATTCGCGATCACGACGGACGCGTTTTTGGTATTCACGTCAAATGTGTTTGCGATTCTCTGTCTTCGGTCGCTGTATTTCGGATTGGCCGGCATGATCCAGCGGTTCAAGTACCTCAACGCGTCGCTGGCTGTGGTGCTCGGATTTGTCGGGGTAAAAATGCTGCTCGGCGACCGGATGCGCGATGCTCTTGGTACCAACGCGAATCTGTGGACGCTTGCCGTGATTTCCTTGATTTTAGCAACCGGCGCTGTCGCCAGCATTGTGAGCGACGCGAAGGCAACGAAGCGCAGTTAATGTCGCCAGCGAGCGTTGATACGCACCGTCCGCTCAAGTTCGTCGGCGTTTTGCAGGACCTTCTGACGCAGGTCTTTGGGAAGGGCAGGATGGTCCGCGAGGAACCGGTGAACAATCTGCAAGGCCGCGTCACTTCCCTGGCCGCCGAGAAACGCACCGAGCCAGCTGCCCAGAAAGAAAATCCGACGGTTTGCCTGAATGTAAGGAAGTGAGTCCAGTGCAGCGCGAAGGAATGGTAGGGTAAGCGCTTGATGCTCGACGGCGTTGAAGGTTCCCAAGCTCCCTGATGCCCACTCCTCATTGAGATTCTTGTCGGCAAAGTAGCGGGTGAAATACTCATGCTTTATCGTCGCTGATGGGCGAGCTGCACCGGCGATGAATGCGCGTCGTCGTCCATCGGGTGTGGTATCACGCCTCACCTGGGTTTCCAAGGCGGTTGACGCATCAGAGGCACCGACGACCAGAAGGCGATTCACAATTTCCCAACGTGTCGGATCACGCAGCGGCTCGCCGGCAATAGAATCGACGGACAGTAGCGAGTGCACTTTAGAAAGTCCGTCGATTGTTGTCGCAAGTTGAATAAATGTGTCGAGAAAACCTTTTCGAATCCCATAGGACTTTCGGGTGTCATGCGCACCGTCCCACAGTACGCGCTCGGCGACCTTGCGTATAGGATCGCGATCGACGTCCGGCAAATACGCGCGGCTCGTACGATCCAAACGGCTCAAGAGTATTGGCAAGAGTTGCTCATCACTCTCTCTGGGAAGCTCGGCGAGCACGAGTTTGGCGAATTGCGCCGGATCCATACGCGCCTCGCGGACCTGATCCCAGAGTGCACTCCAAAGCATGGCCCTCAGGAATGCATCACGGACCCGTCCGATTTCACCGGACTCCAATGTGCGGACGCTCGCACTGTCGAGTACGGTCAGAAAGTATCCGTAATCTTCGAAGTTCGGAAATACAAATGTTGGCGACGGCAATCCGCGGGCAGCGACAATGTTCGTAATTGGATTGGTGAGTTCGACCGCCAATGTGATGGGTTTCTGATCTCCATAGGCAAGCAAAATTTGAGTTTTCATCGGCCACGGTTCGGGTCCCGAAAGGTTTTGGGCCGGGTGTTGTACAAGTATGAGTTGGTCAATTTTTCCATCGCGCGACGTGATCTGCGTTTCGACCAGTGGCATACCAGGGCGAAGCATATAATTCTTGCCGAAGGCATCTAGCGGCGTGCCAGCGGCAGTACCGATAGATGAAAGCAGATCCTGCCAAGTGGCATTCGCATACGCATGAGCTGTGAGAAAGTGCTGAATTCCGGATTGAAAAGCAGGTTCGCCGACAAGGTAATTCAACTGTTTCAGCACCGATGGCGCTTTGTTGTAAACGATCGCGCCATAGGCACTCTTCGCCTGATCGAGATTGTCGAGTTCTTGCCAAAGCGGCGTGGTGCCAGTGGTTTGATCAACGCCATAGGCAGCGGGCTTATTGCCGAGATGAAAACTTTTCCATGCATCGCTAGTGGGCTCGAGGTCGTTCAGCGCCTTGGCCGCCATATAAGTAGCGAATCCTTCTTTCAGCCAGAGATCGTCAAACCACTTCATGGTGACCAGGTCACCAAACCATTGATGAGCGACTTCGTGGAGAATGGTTGAGAAGCGGCCGAGTCGGCGCGGCAGCGTCGGGTGCTCTCGGAAGATGAACCGATCTTCATTATAGAAGACGGCACCTGGGTGTTCCATTCCTCCAAACGGAAAGGCTGGCGCTAATAGGAAATCGAATTTCTCGAATGGATAGGCACGTCCGAAGTACTGCTCCATCCAGCCAATTGCCCGATGATTGAGTGCGAGCAAACTGTCGAGATCGGCCTCGCGGGCTCGCGACCGGCGTGCGTAGACGTTGATGGAGCGTCCGTTTACGACAGAACTGGCGCGGTGCCACGGTCCGGCGGCGAAGGCAATCAGGTATGTACTTAGCGGCCTGGTCTCAGTAAATCGGGTGGTCACCCGATCGCCGGACGTGTCTGCCTTGGCGACGGATCCATTTGCGAGTACCGTCCAATTGCGGGAAGCCGTCAGCGAAAAGGAGACTCGCGCCTTCAAATCCGGCTGATCAAAACAGGGAAAGAGTTGGTTGGCGTCGGCAGGAACGAGCAAGGTGTACAGATAGTCGCTTCCGTCGGACGCGTCGCGGGTCTTGATGATGCTGGTGCCACTAGCCGCGATGTCGGCTACAAATTCAGCAACGACACTATTTTCACCATTTCGCAGTAGCCGGACCGGCACTCGAATATGAGCGCCATTGAAAACGTCCGGGTTGATCTCACGGCCATTTGCAAGAACATGGGTCAGGCGGCGCCCGCGAAAATCGATGATCGCATCGCTGCCGCCGATGTGTTGAAAGTGGATTTCGACGCGTCCAAGGGCCGAATCCAGGGCGGTGACATCCAGCCAGAGATCGTAACGGACATCGCGGATGGTCTGGCTGCGTAACTTGGCGAGTTCAAGTGAGACGCCATGAGCGGTAAGTCGCGTCGGAAGTGATTGAGCAGGGAGACGAACCCCAACCAACAAAAGGAGTAACCGAATGGAAGCGGTAGAGAGACGGCTCACGACTGATATCCGGAGTTGATGGTTTGACGCGAACAGGGAACGTGCGTGAAGAGCATCAAATGAGCAACAGTCTGGTTGCAGAATACCCTGCTATTATGGTAGGTTAATTGATCTGGCGACTGATAGTTGGTTCAACTTCCTAAAAGATCTCGAATACTGTATAGTGTTCAATGACAATAGATTACGTTTGTAAAAATTCTATTTTCTAGAAATAAATAAATAATAATGAATAACAGACAGAGGTCCACTAGACCAATAGATGTTGTTGTGGCACTTCAGCTTACGATAACACCAGAGGCCTTGTATGCAACATTGGCACAATCTGTTGGCATAAGTGTCAGCGAGGCTCACTCATCGGTAGCCAGGCTCAAGCTTGCAGCACTTTTAAGACCTGAAAAGCGTTCCATAGCAAAGAGCAGTTTGATGGAATTTCTCAAATACGGGCTACGCTATGCTTTTCCGCCACAGTTCGGTCCGCAAGCAATTGGGGTGCCCACGGCACATTCTGCACCACCTCTTTCACTCCGGCTTGCCAGCTCAGAGCCAGTAGTCTGGCCGCACGTGAACGGCACACTACTCGGAATGTCGCTAATCCCCCTTTGTTCGTCAGCGCCAAGGTTGGCGGCGACAAATCCGCCCCTTTATGAACTCCTCACACTGGTCGATTCTCTGCGAATCGGTCAATCCCTGGAGCGTAGTTTTGCCGAACAAGGGCTCTTCGAAAAGCTTGGCGTATCGGGCGGAACGGTCAAATGAGCGATCGCCAGACACCAAGCCTGCTGCGCTTGGAAGAGGTCGTGCGAACGGTCTCGCCCTTGGCCAATCGCCTTGTATTCACCGGAAGTGCGACCGTGCCACTCTTGGTGGAGCAGTCGACAGGCCGAACCGAGGACGCGGGAGCACCGATTACGGCGATCAGCTACAGCTCTCGGGATCGCATACGGCCGGAGCTCCGGAACCTGGGCTTGGAGCCGGCAATCCGCCGCGGATCCGCCGAGGGCTGGCGGACTCTCGGTGGACAGGCATTCGAGATTACTGCGCACGAAGATGACGAGGCCAAGTACAGCAATCCGTGGTTCGCCTATTCACTGGACTGCACGACGACCGCCCAACTCACACCGGAGCTTTCTCTTCGAATTGCCGGAGCACCGGCGTTTCTCGCTGCGGCTTGGTGGGATGCGCTACACTCCGACGGATCAGTAAACGATCTCGCCGATGTGGTGACACTGGTGTACGGCCGCCCGTCGATCGTCGACGAAATCGCCGTCGCGCCTCTCGATGTGCGGATCTTTTTGGCAGGCGTTGCTAGCCGGTTTCTTCAGCACCCCGAATCGGATCTGAAGATTCTCGATGCGTTGCCGAGGGCGGCACGACTGCCAGGGGCAGTGGATCGTGTATCAGAGCGCCTTGCACGAATCACCCGCCTTGGAGATGACATGTGATTGAGGCGGGACACCAGCAACGCTTCTACTTCCGTAACACGCACGGCATCTGTGCGCCACCTCTCATATTAGGTAGATGCTTCCGATCTTTCTTTTTGCACAGGCCGTAGCGGCAATTATTCCGGCAGACACCGCGACCTATTGCAACGCGGCGGTGCGTGCACTGGTCGTCGAGGCGGCGCGGATCAACCACCGCGTGCCACCAACACTGGGGCGCTACCGTGCGAACCTCGAGAGCGAGATCTCTGTTGGCTCACATGACGGCGGCGGATCGGAGATGTCTGCGTCGATCGAACAAGTGGCCAGCACGCTGACGTGGACGCGCACGGGAGAGTTTGAGCAGCGGGTGATCGGGTATCGCGCCCAGACACTCGGCGTAAACTTTGCAACGATTGGATTCATTCGTAATTCCTGGGCCGTGCCATCGCTCTATGGGAACCGGTTGGCTTTGCTCTTTGGACGCGACACGGCGCGCGGCGGGATCGTCGGTGCAAATGCGCGCCAGACGACTTTTGCCGTGCATCCGTTGGCGGATGATCGCGAGCGCGTCTACCGGTATAGCGGCGGGGACACCGTTGAAAGTTTGCAGGTGGGTGATCGGAAAATCCGGATCGTGCACATTGAGGTGATTCCGAAAGAGAAGTTACCTCCCCGGACCATTCTATTCAGCGGTGAAATCGATCTGGACGTGGACCGGATGAATGTTGTACGAATGCGCGGTGCGTTTGCATCGTCGGGAGAGCCGGATAGCCCATTGAGCGCGCTGCTTGGTCCGGCGAGGTTGCAGGGCATCGTGTATGTCGAACTGGTAAACAGTGAAGTGAACCAGCAATACTGGTTGCCCTCGTACCAGCGTTTTGAAGCGCAGGCAATGGCGCCCGTTATTGGCGATGCCAAGGCTGTCTTTCGCATTGTGTCGCGGTTTCGAGATTACCAGATCAGTGCGCCGGACAGTGTGGCCGGTTCGGCAAGCGTGGTGCGGGAGGACACGTTGCGAGCACAACCACACATTCTCCGGATTGCCGAGGCGGATTCGCTCGCACGGTTCAACGCGTGGCGCTCGGATATTGGTACGGCGACTGCCTCTGCAACGAGTGATGATTTTGCGGACGTCGCACCTCCCCGTTGGCGCACTTCCGGCCCACCGGTGATCACCCTGCAAACCGAACGGGCGACGGACTTGATTCGCTTCAATAGAATCGAAGGGTTATTCACCGGGCTCGGCGTGAGCGCGCGTTTTCGCGATGCCGCACCCGGGTTGACCGCACGAATAGTCGCCGGATATGCCTGGAACGAGCGGACGGTTCGCGGCCGCATCTCCGCTGAACTGCGCCGCAACGCTTGGACGTATGCGGTTCGCGTTGGACGATCGCTTGATATCACCAACGATTTTCGCGTGCCGTTGGACTCCGGGTCGAGCTTTGGCGCGTTATTCGGTTTCGATGACTACGACTACGTGGATCGGTATAGCGCCGGCATCGCGGCTACCCGTTCCATTGCGGGAAATTCGATTCGTGTTCGACTTGAGAGCGGTTGGGCGCAAGACAGAAACACGGTTGCCCTGTTGATGCGTGGACCGATAGTCTCCACCCACTTTCTGCCCAACCGAGGGGTAGACGCCGGGTCGTATGCGCGCACGGCGGTCACGGTGGAGTGGCATCCCGATGCGGCGGCGGAGTTTATGCGGCCAGGAACTGGCGCCGCTCTGAGTTATCTCCGCGGTGACGGTGATCTGAAATTTCAACGCGTGGAATTGCGGCTCAGTACACGCCAAAACAAAGGCAGATGGACTTTTGCCGGTCGGTTCGATGCAGGGGCACTGGTCGGCGACCGTGTCCCACAGCAATTGTTCGAGCTAGGAAGATCAGAAAATTTGGCAGGCTATGGGTACAAAGAGTTTGCTGGCGATCAAGCCGCTGTGCTGAGGGGTCTGGCGATGTATCGATTGAACCTGCTGAACGCACCGATTCGTCTGACCACGCGACTCTGGCTTCCCTCACTGTCTCCGGCGCTCTTTGTCAGTGCGCAGACCGGCTGGACGGGTGCGTCGGATGCTGCGGCTCGGGCGGCAATTCAGCGTCTCGGGACAACCGTGGACGGATCGCCGGTTTCCGTTGTCACGGGAAATGCCCGCGCTTCGGTGAACACTGGGTTCCGACTTTTTGGGGGCGCACTCGGCATTGGCGCGGCGCGGCCAATAGACAGGGCCGGTCCGTGGAGACTGCAAATTGACCTGAGGCAACTCTTTTAGAAATCGCCTATGAATCCGATTTCAGGCTCAAGGTGGTGATTGAACTGTTCGTGCACGGACTGCTGCGCCAAGGTGATGAGGGCGCGTACGTCAGCGGCGGTAGCGCCGCCAAGATTGATAATAATATTGGCATGAATATGGGAAATTTGCGCATTGCCAATGCGGTGCCCCTTGAGCCCACATTGTTCGATTAGGCGTCCGGCGCCAACACCTTCGATCTTCTGAAAGATGGACCCGGCACTTGGGTAATGTTCAAGCCAGGGATGCCGTGAACCCCGCCAGCTTAAATTCTCCTGCATAATGCGTTGCAGTGTGGCAGGGTCCTCCCGAGCCAGGCGAAAGGTGACCGCTAGCGCCACATCACCGGAGCCATGCAACCGGCTGGTATCGTATCCGAACCGCATGGCTTCACGGTCGACGGTGATGCGTTCACCAGCCGCCGTCAGCAATTCAACTGATTCGACGACATCGGCAATGAACATTGTTCGGTCGCGGTCCGGGGCGGGCGAAAGAAAATGCAAGTTTTGCCAGACCGCTCCGCCAACGGTGCTCGGAATGCCCACATAATGCTCGAGGCCGGAAAGCCCACGGGCCACGGTGATTCTGATGAGTTCAGCCATGACAAGACCGCTTTCGGCCCGCACGGCACTCGCCGACGGGAACTCCAGTTGCGCCGCGGTGTTCCGAATCACGAGGCCGCGAAAACCTCGGTCGCCGACAAGAACGTTCGCGCCGAGGCCGAGTACAAAGAAGGGGGTGCCGACCGCATGGGCGGTTGTAATGGCGCTGGCGAGGTCATCTGCTGATGTGGCATCGTACAGTACGTCGGCCGGGCCGCCGATTTTGAACGTGGTCAGTGGTGCCAGTGGAACCAACTGGTGCAAGCGCTCCGCGGCAAGCGTGGTGCGCAGTTCGCGAAACAGTTCGTCGGGTGTCATCACCGACCGGAGAGTGCATTGATCATCGCATGGGAAATCAACAAGCGGCTGCGCATCCTCGCCAGCGCCACGGTCTTCATTGTTTCGGTGGCCGCACCACTTTTAGCGCAACGCGCGGAATTGGAACGGGCGATTCAGCGGCGCGTGATGCCGAATGGTTTGGAAGTCATCGTTGTCGAAAACCACGGCGTTCCCCTTGTGACGGTTGAGGTCACGGTGCGGAATGGGTCGTTCACCCAGTCGCCGGAGTACGCAGGGCTGGCGCACTTAAACGAACACATGTTTTTCAAGGCAAACGACGCATATGCGGAACCGGATGCGTACATCCAGCGCGCTTCCGAGCTGGGGGCGGTCTTCAATGCGACAACCAAGGAAGAGCAGGTGAACTACTTCCTCACCCTCCGTAGCGACTCGCTGGAAGCCGGGATGCAGTTTCTGGTCGCCGGGTTTCTCGCGCCGCACTTTCGGCAGGATGAGCTGGAGCGCGAGCGCCAGGTCGTGATCGGCGAATACGACCGTAATGAGTCGCAGCCCGGCTTCAAACTGGAAGAAGCGATGGGCAAGAAACTCTGGACGACTGAATGGAGCCGGAAGAATGTGATCGGCGACCGGCAGGTGATCGCCACCACGACGCCTGAGAAAATGCGGTACATCCGCAATCTCTACTACGTACCGAACAATTCCGTGCTGATTGTCTCCGGCGATGTAAATCCAGTGGACGCGTTCGCGATGGCGACGAAAGTGTTCGGCGTCTGGAAGCGCGGTGATGATCCGTTTGCCAAGGTGCCGATACCGCCGATCGCACCGTTGACCAAGAATGATGCTGTTATCGTCGAAGAGAATGTGAACGCGGTGACCGTGCTCATCCAGTGGCAGGGACCGAGCGTGCGAAAGGACGAAGCGGCGACGTTTGTAGCGGACGTGTACTCGGATGTGCTGAACAATCAGCAGTCACGGTTTCAGCGTCGGCTGGTGGACAGCGGGTTGTGGGAGGGTGTAATTGTGAATTACTACACGCTGAACAATATCGGGCCCATCACCATCAGTGGACAGACATCACCGGGCAAACTGCGCGAAGCCATCACCGCGCTGTTGTCGGAACTCAAAGAGACCGTGAAACCCGGATACATCTCGCAGGACGAGCTCGACGCGACGAAAGCCAACCGCGCGGTGACGACCCAGTTTGGTCTTGAACGCAGCTCGGAATCATCGCACACGATCGGTTTTTGGTGGAGCGTGTCCGGGCTCGAGTATTATATGAAGTACAACGACGAGATGGCCAAACGCACTGTTGCGAACCTGAATAGCTACGCCAATAAATACATTGTTGGAAAGCCGCATATCGTCGGACTGATGATGACCGCCGAAGATCGCCGCAGGCTCAAACTTACCGATGCGGAACTCGCGGCCATGGGGATGAACCAGTGAGAGGCGGATTTCTGGCGACACTGCTGGTCCTTGGTACTGCCAGCGGTTCCGGATTGGCGTACGCACAGCGCGATACGGCTACCACGTCATACGAAGTGAATGGCGTGAAAGTCATACAACGCCGGACGAATACATCGATCGTTGTGGCAAATCTGTATCTGCTGGGCGGCGTGCGGCAGTTGACCGTGCAGAACGCTGGCATTGAGGCGTTGTTGCTTGAGGTCAGCGATCGTGGCACCGCGAAATACCCGAAGGCGGTGCTCCGTCGTGCGATGGCTCGCACCGGGAGCGGCATCGCGATCTCGCCAAACGACGACTGGACATTGGTGGGTGTACGAACCACCACCAGTGAACTCGATTCCACTTGGTCGATTTTCGCGGATCGGTTGATGCACCCGACACTCGACTCCACAGAGTTTGAGTTTGTCCGTGGCCAACTCCTGTCGGGACTCCGGCAGCGGACGGATAGCCCTGATGCCACCCTCGACTATCTCGCGGACAGCATTTCCTATGCCGGTCAGCCCTACGCGCTGTCACCAGTTGGTACTCCAAAATCAATTGCCTCGATCACTCTTAGGCAGCTCAAGACGTATCATCGCGAACAATTTGTGACGTCCCGAATGTTGCTTGTTGTTGTCGGAGACGTCTCCCGCTTGACAATTGAAACACTGGTGCGCGCGACGATCGGCAAACTTCCCGTAGGAACGTACGCGTGGAGTATGCCGGTGATCAGTGCCCTGTTGCCCGGAGATGTCGTGTACGCCAGACGGCCACTGCCGACCAATTATTTGCAGGGCTATATGGCGGGACCGCCGGCAAATTCTCGTGATGCTCCCGCGCTGCGGGTCGCCGCAGCGATTCTTTCCGGGCGATTCTTCTCGGAAATCCGTTCGCACCGCAACCTGTCTTATGCGGTAAACGCCAGTTTCCGCGATCGCGGCCTTACGTCGATGGGATTGTATGTCACCACCACGGCACCGGATACAACGGTTGTCCTGATGAGAAACGAAGTCCGTGCGCTGCAGCAACACACCATCCCGACGGAAAATCTGCGTCCACTCGTCGCGCAGTTTATCACCGAATATTTCCTCGACAACGAAACGAGCACGGCGCAAGCTGATTTTCTCGCGCGGGCGCAACTGTATCGCGGAGATTTTCGCTTAGGCGAACGCTTTGTTGACGAGTTGCGCGCCGTCACCGGCGCAGATGTGCAGCGGGTCGCACAACAGTATCTGAAAAATGTACGATGGGCGTACGTGGGCGACCCGGCGTTGATCCGGCGCGAGCGTCTTACCTCGTTCTAGCGCGCAATTCGCTGCGCACGCCGTCGAGCGAACCGCCGACGGCGTGCAATGCCACCAGCATATGGTATAGCAGATCGGCAGCCTCTTCGGTTGCGCGCGCCGCGTCCCCGTCTGCGCAGGCAGTGACAAACTCACTGGATTCTTCACCGATTTTCTTGAGGCGAAGGTTCCGATCACCGAGCAACTTGGCGGTATAGCTGACAGTGTCGGATGGCGGCAGCACAGACCTACTGTCGATCAGTGCATCAAGTTCGCCGAGTGTATCGGCGGCCACTTCACCAAAGCAGGTCACGGCGCCCGTGTGACATGCCGGTCCGGCTGGAATCACACGGGCAAGGATGGTGTCGCCATCGCAGTCTGCGGTAAGTGAAATCACTTGTTGCGTATTTCCGCTCGACGCGCCCTTATGCCACAGTCCGCGAGTCCGTGAGTGATAATGCATTTCCCCAGTGGCAAGCGTGCGTTCCAATGCCTCCCGGTTCGCAAATGCCTGCATCAGCACCTGCCCGGTTCGTGCATGTTGGGTGACCACACTGACGAGGCCGCTGCCCTTCTCAAAGTTGAGTGCGTCGAGATTCAACATGGCCCTGCCTTTCGAAAACGGGTGGTAAGAGGTACGACAAATGCCTTCATGAATCGATGCCAAGTTGGGCGCGAACGCTGACGGCAAGCGCAGAATTCGTGGCGATGGCATGACCGCCGAACGCCGTCGGCACGCCGAGGAGATCGGTAAAAACGCCTCCGGCCTCTTCGATGATCGGCTGGAAGCAGGCTACGTCCCAAAGGTTGGCTCGTGGATCGACCATCACATCGGCGCGGCCGGTGGCGACGAGCAAATAGCCAAAGCAATCCCCCCACGTGCGATATACGGCGGCACTGTCGGCGAGGGCGTTCCACAACGGAACATCCAGGAACGGGCCAAGCACGCGATCATCGGTGATGAGCACCGTTGCTGAACGGACATCGTCCACGGCGCTCACCGCGGCACGGACATTATTATTCCACGCGCCACATCCGCGCGCGGCGCTGATCGTTTCGTCCACCGCCGCGAAGCAAGCGGCTCCGGCCAGAATGAGTTCGTCCTCAACAACGGCAACGAGTGATCCCCACAACGGAACGCCGCGTACGAAGTTCTTGGTACCGTCGATTGGATCGAGCACCCAACGCCGGCCACTGGTGCCTGCCCGTTCCCCAAACTCCTCACCAAAAATCCCATCATTAGGAAATCGTTTACTGATCCAATCACGAACCGCCCGCTCGGCTCCGCGATCGGCTTCGGTCACCGGGCTGCCATCACCCTTGAGGTCCACGGCAATATTGGTGCGATAGTGCTGCAAGGCGATGCGGCCGGCGAGCCGGGCAGCTTCTTGCGCTGCCTGCATGAGCGCTTCGAGAGATTCGCTCACGCGACCATCCGTACGGATTGGCCGGCGTCGCGCAGGGCGCGCTTGAGCGCGCCCACCGTACTGACCCCGTCGTGGAGTATCCCCGCGACGAGCACCGCATCGGCCGCGCCCTTGGCAATGGCATCACATACGTGCGATGCCACTCCGGCACCGCCACTGGCAATCACCGGTACCGTGACGGCTGACGCGACTGCATGGGTGAGCGCGAGGTCGTAACCGTTGCGGGATCCGTCCTGGTCAATGCTGGTGAGAAGAATCTCACCGGCCCCTTGGGCAACGCAGCGGTGTGCCCATTCGACGGCGTCGAGTTCGGTGCGGTGCTTCCCTCCCGATGTATAAACGCGCCACGAAGTTCCATCGCGCTTGGCATCGATACTGGCCACAATACACTGTGCGCCAAAACGTGCCGCGCCTTCACTTAGAATTTCCGGCGAATGTACCGCCGCTGAGTTCACACTTACCTTGTCGGCACCGGCGCGAAGGGCCGCGGCAATATCGTCCACTGTGCGAATTCCCCCGCCAACCGTCAATGGTATGAACAGCCGTTCTGCAGTGCGCCGGACGAGATCGAAGAGTGTGGCTCGCGCGTCAAGCGTCGCCGCGATATCGAGAAAGGTGATCTCGTCAGCGCCGTCAATTTCGTAATGTTGCGCGAGTTCGACGGGGTCGCCAACATCGCGCAACCCTTCAAACTGCACTCCTTTCATGACCCGTCCGTCCCGCACGTCGAGACAGACAATAACACGGCGGGACAGGCTCACGCGTGTTCCACAGAAACGGTGCCCTTGGTACTCATCACGGTGCCGCCGTCGGCCAGGGCCTGTTTGAGCGAAAAACCGAGCGCCTTGAATGCTGCTTCGACAATATGATGACGATCCTCGCCCCGTAGCACTCGAAGGTGAAGCGTAAACTTTCCCGCATCGCAAAAGGAACGCATCCAGTGGTCGTAGAGTGAGCTCGGCAGCGGACCTTGATAGAACGGACGGCCGCCGACATCGATCACTGCCTGCACGAGCGCGTCGTCCATCGGCACCGTGTGTTCGCCGTAACGCGCCGCACCGGCCGGGACGGCCGCGGCAATCGCTGAACCGACGGTGAGGCCAACGTCTTCAATGATATGATGGCGCAAGTCACCGGAGGCGGCGACTGTGAGATCCAGGCCGCTATACTTTGCCAGCGCCACCAGCATGTGATCAAGAAAAGGCACGGACGTTGCAACGTGGGCGACACCGGAGCCCGGCGTGACCTCGACACGGATGCGGGTTTCGGCAGTGTTGCGTTCCACGATTTTTGATGACGTCACTGCGCGAACTCCTCCGCGACGATGCGCGGGTCGAGTGTTCCGGTGTAGAGTGCCATTCCTATTACAACGCCTGCGATACCGCGCTCGTCAAGCGCCCGAAGATCGGCCATCGTGGCAATACCTCCTGACGCATAAACAGGCCATGCGCTCGCTTCCGCCACGTCTTCCATGAGCGGGAGGTCCGTACCCTGCAGCAATCCTTCGCGGTGAACGGCCGTGACGAGAAGGCCGCCAAGGGCGAGACCGTTCATGTCATCGACGACATCGAGAATCGTGCGGCGGAGTTGACGCGACCATCCGCGGGTTACCACGTTTCGTTCCCGCACGTCTGCCGCGACAATGAGGCGTCCCGGGAATGCAGCCGCGGTCTCTTCGAGCCAAGCTGGCTCTTCGAGTGCCCGCGTGCCCACGATGACCCAATCCGCACCGTCCTCAACTAGTGCGCGAATGTCGTCGTCGGTGCGAACGCCACCACCGACCTGCATCGGACAAACATTATCGGATAGCAGATCGTGGACCACTTGCCGATTGGATCCACGTGCCGTGGCGGCATCGAGATCGACGATATGTAGCCGATGAAAACCATGATTGCTCCAATCACGGGCGACGTCACGCGGCCGTTCGAGGCGAATGCTCTCGTGGGCATAATCACCGCCGATCAGTTGCACGACGTGCCCGTCACGCAAATCCAGCGCCGGAATCGCTAACATGTCCGCAAAAACTCCTCTATGAATCGCACACCTGGTGCCGAGCTTTTCTCTGGATGAAATTGCACACCAACCACATTTCCGGTCCGGACGGCTGCGGGAAAACGATCGCCATCGTGTGTCGACCAAGCGGTCACTACTCTTGGATCGGTTGGACGACAGACGAAACTGTTGGCATAGTATGCGGTCCGCAGGCCGGAACGCGTGAACAGCGTATCATTGACGTCTTCAATATCATTCCAGCCGATTTGCGGCACGTGTTGTGCCTGTAGTCGCTCCACCCGGCCACCGAAAATGGCGAGTCCGTTCCCTTCACCCTCGTCGCTCGATTCGAACAAGAGCTGCATGCCGAGGCAAACCCCGAGACAGGGCAACCCTGCTTGCAGGGCCGACCTCATTGTATCGTGGGCCGCGGCCATTGCGGCGGCGGCGGGAGCAAAGGCGCCGACGCCCGGAAGTACCAGCACGTCTGTCTCCAGTGCCAGCGCCGGATTGCTGACAAGCGTCACTTCCCGACCCTCGCCACACAATGATTTAGTGAGCGAGTGGAGGTTCCCGGCACCGTAGTCGAACACGGTAATACGCACTTAAAGATTCTCCAAGCCGTCACCAATGACGGTGAGGACCCGTTCCATGATCGGCCAAGGCCCGGCCGTGATGCGCATGGCATCACCAAGTCCCGGTAAGTTTCGAAACGCACGAATCCCGATTCCGTTCGCGCGGAGCCGAGCCGTGAGCACAACAGCATTTGGTGAGGGGATCAGTATAAAGTTTGTCGCCGATGGCAGTGGGTTGAGCCCCATCATGGAAAGTGCATCAGCAAGGCGAATTCGATTCGCAACAGCTTCAGCAGCCCGTTCGACCACCCACCCCGCATCGTCCGTCATTGCTGTGACGGCGGCGCGTTCGGCAAAACTATTCAGCTTGTACGGACCGCGAGACCGTTCGATCGTTTCGATAATCGCTGGCGTCGCGGTCCCATATCCCACTCGCAACCCGGCAAGTCCGTATGCCTTGGAGAACGTCCGGCACACCAGTACGCGCTCAAGTGACGGTGCTTCGGACAGCAGTCCGGGAACTCCGGCGAACTCGGCATATGCCTCATCGACGATGACTAACCCGGGTGCGTGTGCAATCACTTTGCGTATCGCATCGGTCGGGGTTGCAGTACCGGTCGGGTTATTCGGTGTGCAGAGATAAATAATTCGGGCGCCGGTCGCCAGAAGCGCATCGGCATCCATTGCGTGGTCCGCGGTCAGTGGAACAGGCACGGGCCGGACATTGTTAATGCGCGAAAATACCGGGAGCATTACAAAGGTGGGATCAGGATGCGCGATCGTATCGCCGGGTGCCGCAAAGGCGCGTATAGCGCAGTCCAGCACATCGTCAGATCCATTTCCCGTAACGACGCATTCCGGTGCTATTCCCGCGCGGCCGGCGACGGTGCGCTTGAGTGATTCGCCATATAGATCGGGATAGCGCGCGGCGCCTGTTCCCGCAGCGGCACGAAGCACGGCTGACGCTGCCGGTGGTGTACCCCACGCGTTGGTGTTGTCACTGAGGTCGATTTCCACGTCGGTGCCCGAGGTATACCGCGGGATCGTGTTGAAGCCGTCACGGGCGAGTTGATCGGCACTGCGTTGGGTCATACGGATTTCTCCTGCCAGTGACGGGCTGCCGCAGCATGAGCGGGCAAACCCTCCGCATCGGCCAGTGTACCCACATCACTTGCCAACGCCGCGGCTGCACTTCGGCTCACGCGTTGCCAAGTGGTCCATCTATAGAAGTCTATTGTTGACAATCCAGAATAACTCCGCGCCAAGCCGCCTGTTGGGAGAACATGATTGGCACCGGTGAGGTAATCGCCAAATGCAACACTGCTGTATGCGCCAATGAAGACTGTGCCGGCGTTCCGCACCCGGTCAGCCACGGCTTCAGCATCACTGCATACAACAAGCACGTGTTCGGCGGCGAAATCGGCGGCGAAGTTTAACGCATCCTTGAGTGCTGGAACAACAATGAGGGCTCCCCGACTTGCCAATGACTGCCGGATGATTGCCTCCCGCGCGGTGCCGGTGACAAGAGCAGCAAGTCGGCCCTCCACACGCTCTGCGAGCAACGCGCTGGGAGTCACAAGCACAACAACTGCCATCGGATCGTGCTCGGCCTGCGCCAACAATTCGCGTGCGATGACGTCAATGTCCGCCGCCTCGTCGGCGATCACAAGCAGTTCACTCGGACCGGCTGGCGCATCTATCGCTACCACGCCGGCCACTTGCAGCTTTGCTTCGGCAACCCACGCGTTACCCGGACCAACAATGCGATCGACCCGCGGTACAGTTGCGGTGCCGTAGGCCATCGCGGCAATGGCACCGGCGCCGCCGAGCGCGAATACCCGGTCGGCACCGGAGAGCTCTGCGGCAGCGAGTAGCACTGGAGACGGCGCGCCATCTGGCGCCGGGGGTGAACAGACGATGACGTCATCAACACCCGCCACGCGTGCCGGCACGACACCCATCAACAGACTACTGGGATAGGTTGCCCGTCCACCGGGAGCGTAGACACCAACGCGGTGCAGCGGCGTAGCACGACGACTGATCGTCACGCCGTCTGTCGTGGTGAATTCGCGATCCACCGGCCGGAAAACTTGGTGGGCACTACGAATGTTGCCGACAGCACGATCGAGCGCTTTTCGCAGTTTCGGATCAAGCGATGCCAGCGCGGATCGCCAGCGTACGCGGGGGATTTCGAATGTCTCAAGCGCCACGCTGTCGAACTCGAGGGCGAGTGCGCGCAGCGCTGCGTCGCCTTCAATTCGCACGCGTTGCAGTATAGCCGCGGTGGCGGTGCGAATCGCGTCGTCGGTACTGGTCGCGCGATCAAACAGAATTGCGTACTGAGCCGCCGTGAGCTCCCCGTACGTTCCACGTATGGCCAGGGAAATGGCCTTCATGCCATCAACCTCTCAATCCGCGTGACGAGAATACCTTCGCCACCGAGTCGCTTGAGCTCGGCAAGTGTGCGGTAGATGGTCTCGGCCGGGGCAACGGCGTGGACAGCGACCATCGTCCCGCCATTCATCAGGTCGATGATCGTTGGGCCTGAAATGCCTGGTAAAACGCGCTTCACATCATCGAGCTTTGCCCGCGGGACGTTTGCCATCACGTATCGTTGTCCACGCGCCGCCAAGACAGACTGAAGCGAAATCACCAGTTCATCGAGAGCGCGAGCACGTGCGCTCGGCACTGCGCGGTCGGCACGGGCCGTGATGAGCCGCGCACTCGATTCAAGTACCGTGGCCACTTCACGCAATCCGTTGACACGCAGCGTGGAGCCGGTCGATGTCAGGTCAACGATAATGTCGGCAATCCCGAGGTGCGGTGCGATTTCGACGGCTCCGGAAATCGGGACGATCTCCACGGCCCGACCGGCGGACGCAAAAAACGCCCTGGTAAGTTTTGGGAAGACTGTGGCCACACGTACTCCTGCACCGATGTCCTCCAGTGTCCGCACATCACTGTCATCGCGTACCGCGACGACGATGCGGCAGCTCCCGAATGCGAGATCAAGCCGGGATTCAAGTCCGCGCTCGGACTCACTGACCAGATCCCAACCAGTGATGCCGGCATCGGCGGCGCCATCGGCGACGAATTCGGGAATGTCTTGGGCGCGCACAAAAATCGCTTCGAACTCCCCCCCCAGCGAAGCGGTGAGCGCCCGCTCGCTGGATGCACGTACCTCGAGACCGGCGTCGGCGAGCAATTCCCGGCATTCCTGATTGAGTCGGCCTTTGTTTGGCAGCGCTATGCGAAGCATGGTATGGTCGGTCTAAGATTAAGGGTTAATAACAGCTAAGAAAAAAGCCCGTCCAGTCTGGACGAGCCGAAGGGTCGGGCGGTGAAATCTCGGAGTGGCGCTACACCGGCATCCGGAAACACGCGACGATCCCCCGGCCCGACGGGCCGTGGTGGCGATGCACGTGATGGATGGTGGTAAGGCGCATGGAATCAAGCCTAGCGACGACGCGGCCTTTCGTCAAATTTGTATGGATGCGACTCTCTCAACGATACTCAGCCCCGATCCTGGCAACCTTTCTGCTTGCTTGCAGTCCGACCACCAAGACTGGCGCCGACCCGGACGCGGCGGCGGTGGCGTATCGTGAGGGCGATGCGCAGGCTCCGGTCAAGATGATCTACTTCGACGATCTCGTTTGCGAAGATTGCCGCACCTTCTCCCGCAGTGCTGCGGAGCCGCTCCGCACGACCTGGGTTGGCGGCAAGAAAGTACAACTGACCGTGATCGATCTCGCTTGGCACCGCGGCAGTGTCGCGGGATCGGCAGCTATGACTTGTGCCATAGAACAAGGCCATTTTTGGGACATGCACGAGTTGTTGTTTGAGCGTCAAGACAGCTGGAAGCGCGAGAGCGATATTCCGGCCGCGCTGCAGAAGTATGCCACCGAATTAAAGCTTGACACGGCGAAATTTGCGACGTGTGCGGCACGAAAGGACCACCAAAGGCGACTCGACGCCGCAGACGATGCGGCACGCCGTCACGGAGTACGGGGAACTCCGGCTTTCATTATTAATGGCAAGGCCTTCTTTGGTGCTCAGGACTGGTCGTGGATGGAGCGGGTTCTCACGGCATATGCGGCTGGAATGCCCGATTCTGCACCCCCGCCCCCAATGGGAATTCCCACCAAGAAAGTGGTGGATTCGGCCCGTTTGAAGGTGATGGAAGACTCTGTGGCAAGATTGAGGGGAAAGCCTAAGTCTTAGGAGCGCGTGATAGGGAATACATATTTGCGTTTCGACCGCATTGTGAATAATTTCACATTGGTCAGAAAACTGCTCCAAATCGCGTATTCAATTACTTTCATTTAGTAGTTCGGTCCAGGAGGACTACAGCAATGCGGTTTATTAATTTGGCGCTCATGACGAGCGCTGTTGTGCTCGGCGCTTGCGCTGGTAGCGATAAGAAGCAGGACGCGGCTCCGGCCACGCCTGCTCCTGTAGCCGCGACAGCGGCAACCCCGACGAGCGGAGCCGCCGGTACTGCGGCGCCGATCACGGGAAAGACAGTTGAAGTGAAAATGATGGGCGATGCAACCGGCTATCGTTTCGAGCCCGCGAACATCACGGTGAAAGCCGGCGACGGCATCAAGTTCGTCGTTGTCTCAATGATTCCACACAATGTTGCGTTCGATGCTGCAACGATTCCCGCCGACGTAAAGGCGCAGCTGGACGCCAACTTTGGTGCAGGCAGAGCGTCGGAGTTAAGCAGCACTTTGATGACGGCGATCGGAGATTCGTTCACCCTCTCGCTCGGTAGCATTAAGCCGGGGACGTACGCCTTCTATTGCACTCCGCACCTTGCAATGGGCATGAAGGGCACGATCACGGTTCAGTAGGCGCAAATAGCACACTCTCGAACGGGCGCCCGCATTTCCGGGGCGCCCGTTTTGTTTCCACCTTTCTACCCTGCCCCGGCTTGCCGCACGTGGGGCAATAGCTTGCTGAAACGATGTCGCTTCGCACGATTGTCGCCACCCCTCCCTCACGGGCCGAATGGCTCGGTGCTCGGGCTTCACTTGCCGTGCGGCGCAGTGGACGACTCGCCGTGTTCGGCGTGGCGGCGTTTGGAGTAGTGTTGATCGGCCTGCTATTGCTGCCGACACTAACCGGCCGCACTCTATCACCTGAACCACTGTCAATTCAGCGCCTCGACACCCTAGTGCTTCGCCAGCGTGCCGACTCGACGCATCTCGTGCTGACCGGCGTCAACGCATCACTCGATGTCGCATTGCTGCGAGCGGAATCCATGGTTAGCGAATTATCACGTGTGACAGAGTTTGAGCGTCAGCGTCGTGATTCAGTCCATTCCCTCGTGTCAGCGCTTGATGATCTGTTGGACCGTGCCACAAAAGCACCGCTCGCACCGTCGTATCGCGCGCTCGCAGAGGCACAAGCGCTGAACGGAGATGCACGCATTCCCTCACTGGTCGATTCTATCGATGCGATCGACCGCGACCGCACAGCCCTCGACCCGACAAGTGCTGAACGGGTCTTTGCCGACCTTACGAATCGTGCGAACGCAATCGGACAATCTATTCGCGAGATTGCCACGAAACGCCGAGCCCAACTCGTCCGTAGTATGTCGGCAATTCAATCATCGTCCGCGCCGGATTCCGACGTCGAAGTCAGTCGGCTCCGACTGGCTCGAGATTCGGCACGACTGCACGTAGCGACCGCCGATTCCACTTTCACGGTGGCGCGGGTCACCAATAATGCGGCCGACGCACGTGAGACGACGATACGTTCCGCGACGAGAACTCGCGTTCCTCTGCTAGCGATTCTGGTCGCTGCGACCGTGATAAGTTTGCTGGTTGGTTTCTCAATCACCTTCGCTGCCGAACTTGGTCATGCAACCATTGCGTCTGCACGCGAAGCGGAATGGGCGACCGGCGCCCCGGTAGTTGCGACAGTGCATGTGAGCACACGGCGCGTTGCTGGTGCGCAAGAAACCGGAGGCATTGATCCATTTCGCATGTTGTTTCTCGCGCTGACGGCCACCGGCACCCGGACCCGCACCGTTGCGGTCAGCGGCGATGATCGTGGGGTAGTGGCGACCGTCGCCGGCCGGCTGGCTCTCGCCGCCGCCGCAGACGAGCGGGCCACTTTGGTCGTGGACGTCGATGCGGAATCGAGTGCGGCGGCCGCGTACTATGCGCAACCACCTGAACCCGGTTTCTCTGATGCGTTGGCCGGCGTCCGGCTATGGCGCGAAGTAGCGCATCCGGTTGGTGCGAGCAGCCGGCTGGCAATTGATGTCGTTCCCGCGGGTTCAGTTCGCCGAGAAACACTCGACGGCGATGCGTGGGCTCTGGGGCGTGACGAGTTCGCACGGTTCCGCGGTGAATACGACTTTAGCGTACTTGTTGCTCCCAGTGGAGCGGAGCTCGTCGCGGTTCGCGGGCTGATGGATGACATGCCAACCGTCTTGTGTGCTCAGATTGCGCGCACCGCGATGTCAGAACTGCACGCGTTGGCTCAGCGGTTACGAGATGGTGGGGTGGCTGTCCATGGCGTAGTCTTGTGGGATGGGGACTCCCCGACTGTGGCGACTCGTGGCGAATTGATGGCTGGAGCTGCCGGTAATGTCAAAGTCCAGAGTTGACTTTGTATTACCGGGTGAAGAAAGCAGGACGAACAGCACCAGCGGAGAACAGTAGATTGTAGGGTGCGGATCCGTGATGTCACGGCTACTTCAGGTTGCCTTCCCGCATGACTCGTAGCATAGGGTGGTATCGCCGAGATGAACGGTTACTCAGATCGCATCAACCACGCGTTGGCATTTGCTGCGAAGCACCACGACATTCAGGTGCGAAAAGGCACGCGAAATCCGTATGTCACGCAGCCGGCGAATATCGCCGTGATTTTGACGAGCTATCGTCAAGATGTCGATACGGTTGTCGCCGGCGTATTGCATGATGTGATCGATGATTGTGTCCGCGGTGGTTGGACTCGTGAAATGCTCAGCGATCGGATCAGTGACAAATTTGGTGAGGGGGTACTCGACACTGTGATTTCCGTCATCCCGCGGAAATTTGACGACGACGGAAATGAGTTTGACAAGGAGGAACGGCGCGGTGATTTCCTCTCACGCCTGGCGCAGGCGAGCGAACAGGCCCGCTGGGTATGCGCAGCGGATCAGGTGCACAACGGCAGCGCAATTCTTGCCGACTTGCACCGCACCGTTGACGCGGATTCTGTCTGGAGCCGTTTCTCCCTCGGTCGCGATGGCACGATTCGCGCGTACCGATCGGTCTATGATCGGTTATCGGAAGTCGGCTTCATCGCACCGATTCTTGATGAGTTGCGTGAAGTGGTGGTCGCACTCGAGCGGTTCCATCACCCACCCATTTCCGCACAGTAACCCAGCCGTCTCGTCTACACGGCCTTCGGATAGCGACGCACCACGTATTCATCGAGGATGGCCAGAAATTCTGGCACTATATGGTCGCCTTTCAACGTCACGCTGAGCCGACCATCCACATACACCGGTGCTTTCGGCTCTTCTGCTGTTCCTGGAAGTGAGATTCCGATGTTGGCGTGCTTCGACTCGCCTGGCCCGTTCACCACGCATCCCATCACCGCGACCTTCATGTCGACTACACCCGGGTGGTGTTCTCGCCAGCGCGGCATTTGTTCGCGCAAATACTGTTGAATATCCTCGGCCATTTTTTGAAAAAAAGTACTCGTCGTCCGGCCGCATCCCGGGCACGCGGTCACTTGAGGAGCGAAGGCGCGCAGGCCGAGTGACTGCAGTATTTGTTGCGCGACCTGTACTTCTTCCGTGCGATCACCGCCGGGACGCGGCGTGAGTGAGACACGAATGGTGTCGCCGATACCTTCTGCCAGTACGAGTGACAACGCTGCTGTGGTCGAAACTATTCCTTTTGTTCCCAACCCCGCCTCGGTAAGGCCGAGGTGCAACGGGTAATCACACCGCGCCGCGAGCCGGCGATAGCACTCGAGCAAATCCTGCACTTGGGAGATCTTCGCAGAAATGATAATGCGGTTGTGTGGCAATCCCGTCTCTTCGGCGAGCAACGCCGACCGCAGTGCGCTCTCAATCATCGCCTCCATATAGACGTCTTTCGCATCGACGGGGCTCGCGAGGCTGGCATTGTCGTTCATCATCGACGTCAGTAGATCCTGATCCAGCGATCCCCAATTCACACCAATGCGCACGGGCTTGTCGTTGTCGATTGCTACGCGGATAATCGTGCGGAAGTTCTCATCCCGATGCCGGCTTCCGACATTGCCCGGGTTAATCCGGTACTTCGCGAGTGCGCGTGCACACTCCGGGTATTTCACCAGCAGCAGGTGACCGTTGTAATGAAAGTCGCCAATGATCGGAACGGTCACGCCGAGGTCGGCAACGCGCGCAATCATTTCCGGCACCGATTGCGCGGCTTCATCGTTATTGACCGTAACCCGGACGAGTTGCGAGCCGGCCTGTGCAAGCGCCGCCACTTGTTGCGCGGTTAATGTGGCGTCTGCGGTGTCGGTATTGGTCATCGACTGGACGACGATTGGCCAAGTCGAACCGATGGCGACGTCGCCAACCATCGTAATAGCGGTTTTTCTGCGTTCTCGGAAAACCACATCGCCCTCTGGTGGTGAACGTTCCAAAGCTACTCGCGGAGCGCGTCTGATCGCAGGGGTCTTGGCGTTGTCGGCCAATGAGGCGAACTTTCCAGCACGAATTGTCGTTCCCTACCCTGCCCATAGACACATGAAAGACTCAATGCCTCCCAACGAAACCGTGCCTACTGCTTCGGCGTTGCCTCAGAACCATGGGTTCGTCCGCCGCCACTGGGGAAAACTCACACTGTTAACGTTCGTCGTGGTGCCAGCCCTGGTGTTCACCATTTGGGCAGGGGTCACTCTGAATTTCAGTTACTCGCAGGGCAATCGGGTGGGATACGTGCAAAAGCTCTCGAAAAAGGGATGGCTGTGTAAAACGTGGGAAGGTGAGCTTGCCCAAGTAAACATGCCGGGGGCAATGTCACAGATTTTTGTTTTCACGGTGCGTAACGACTCGGTTGCAGCGGCAATTCAGAAATTAGAGGGCGGTTTGGTTGCCCTCGATTATGCGGAACATCGTGGCGTCCCAACCAACTGTTTTGGGGAGACAGGTTACTTCGTGAATGCTGTCAGGAGAGCAAGCGGGCACTAGCGCGTTACCTCGGCGTCTTGGTCCAGTGAGCTATTGCCAATTTTCCCAAGACGTCCTACTTTCTCGAAACTTCGGGCTGTCGGCACGGCTTGGAAACGCGGGAGCGGCGTGGTCCAGGCGTCCTGCGGACAGAACAGATTGTCAGGGTACGGCGCGTTCCGCTCCCTGCATCAATCATCACACGGGAGTAGGAATGGGCACAATAGGAAAGGTGAAGTGGTTCAACGATGCGAAGGGGTTTGGTTTCATCACGCCAGATGACGGGCAAAAAGACTGCTTTGTGCATTACAGCGCCATTCAAGGGAATGTCTTCAAGTCGCTCGCCGAAGGGGATGCGGTTGAGTTTGACATCGTGCAGGGCCAGAAAGGTCCGGCGGCGGAGAATGTGACCAAAATTGGCGGCTGAGTTCGTTCGCTGAACCAGACACTGGCGGGGCACCTTCAGAAGCCTGTGGTGTCCTGCTCCGTTTTGGGGTGAATGTAAGGCGGCCGCCCACGCTCCGGCGGTACCGTTTGCTCAACGATGTCAGCTATGGATTGCTGCATCGCAGATCGCAAAGGGTTGATGTTGAAGCTCAGCATGCCGAAGCGACCAAACGGGATTTCGCCTGAGACAGACTCACCAAGTTTAATCGCAAGGTCGAGGCCGCGGGCAATCGGGATGCCAAGATCACGTTTGAGAAGCAGGGCGACCGCGATCAGTTCAAGAACGTGAGCCGAAATGCGGCGACTCTTGCCGCGAGCACCATGCGGTACCAGGTGTCTCGCCTCTCGCGACAGAATGTTATCGAGCGCTTTTGTATCGACCCCAAGTGTTGCAGCAGCTGCTGTCGTTGTGAGTTTTTGCAATTATCCTTCTAAAAGAGGATAATATTACTATATCAACCAATTGCATGTATTTCAACTATTTAGGGATATATGAAAACTAATGTTTCGTAATATTCCACACCTTGGCCAGTGAGATATTTCCGTCTCTGTTTTCACAATTGCGAGGCATAATCTGCCGTCCGTCTTTAGGGCATCGCCTATTCAATAAAGGTTTTTAATTGGAAAGACATAGACGATTAGGTGCTTCACAGACCTCGTCATAAAAATACTCAGCTGATTTTTCAGCGTCGCAGAGCGACATGCCGCTTACCGCTGCGCTACAGCACTACAAAGCTGCGGCAATGAGGCCGCTACGACCCGGATTGCGAAGTGATTGCGGTTGCATTACCATATGCACTTACGTGCAATAGCTAGCTTCCGGGGGGCATGTTCGTGGGCGCATCCACCTTGAGAATTGCGCGAGCGGTAATGGCACTTGGGGCCGTAGCCTCGCTCATTGCTTGCGGCACCACCGGCACCACCGGCACCACCAAGGAGCCGGCCACCGGTGCGGCCTCCGTCGCAACGCATTTCACGGAAGCGAATTGGAAGGCGCCCCGTGAGGCCGACATTCCAAACGACTCGCTCGGAGCGTCGATCAAGCGGGGTCTCTACCTCATCCGCTTTACGCCAGAGAGCCTGCCCGCGTACGCCACCACGCGCATGCGCTGCACGAGCTGCCATCAGGACGACGGGCTTAAGGCAAGTGCCGCGCCGCTCAGTGGGTCGCACGCCCGGTTCCCAAAATACATGCCGCGTTCAGGCGCCGTCATCGCCCTCGCCGATCGTGTGAATTACTGTTTCACGCGTTCACTTGCCGGCAACGCAATCCCCGTTGGCAGCCGAGAGATGGTCGATATCCTCGCATATCTTGCCTTCATATCTCACGACGTCCCCGTTGGCAGAAAGACGGCAGGAACCGATGGCCTTATCTCAATGCAGGTTACGTTGGAAGGCGACACCACACGGGGCCGCGATGTGTTCGAGAAGACGTGCATTGTGTGCCACCTGAAGGACGGCGGGGGCAACGGTCCGATTCCCGCGCTGTGGGGGCCTATGTCGTACTCGATCGGCGCATCGATGGCACGTGAGGAGCGCGCCGCCAGCTTCATCTGGCACAACATGCCGCAGTCGGCACCGGGCACGCTGACACCGCAGCAGGCTTTCGACCTCTCTGCCTTCATCAACGCGCATCCTCGCCCCGACTCACCCGGCAAGGAAAGGGACTGGCCGATGGGCCGTGCGCCTAAGGATGTACCGTATGGCACGCAGGGGCACGAAGCGTTCAAACCACCGCGTCAGCTCCTGCCGCGCGCGAATCCCCAAGGTGCGCTTGTCCCGAAGCCGGCCGTGCTTGGCCGCGTGAATCGGTAGGAGATCATTGAACATAGACGAAAGAATTCCGCCTGCTCACGACCCAATGACCCGCGATACCGCGATGCCAGACGCACTCACACGTCGTGAGTTACTTGCCGGGGTCGCTTGCGCCATTGGCGGCGTTGCGCTCGCTGGCCTCCCCACTGTTGCGCTTTCGCAGCAACCAGACCCGCAGACGATACCGATGGTGCCCGCGGACGCCACAAAGCTTCAGGGCGCGCCAACATCGGCCGTCGGCAATCGCTCGGCGTTTGTGAAACCTGTACGCACACCAGTCGGCGAGGTCACGGGCAATTCGTTTGCACCGTTAGAACAGCTTACCGGCACGGTCACACCCGCCGACCTGCACTTCGAGCGTCATCACGCGGGCGTGCCACTCATCGACCCTTCGCGTCACCAATTGCTTGTGCACGGGCTCGTAGAACGTCCACTCATTTTTACCACGGATGAGATCAGGCGCTTTCCCCAGGTCACGCGCACGTGCTTCATCGAATGTTCGGGCAACGGCCGCTCGGCGTTCCGCGAGCCGAAGCCAGAGATGACACCGCAGAAGGTTGCGGGGCTGACCAGTAATACCGAATGGACGGGTGTCCCACTCAAGGCTCTTTTCGCCGAAGCCGGTGTGCGCGAGGGTGCCAGTTGGTTCTTGGCCGAGGGCGGGGACGCCTGCGTGATGACGCGCTCGATTCCCGTGGCCAAGGCGATGGACGACGCGCTCGTGGTTTGGGCCCAGAACGGCGAACCGCTACGCCCCGAGCAGGGCTTTCCGCTTCGTCTCCTGCTTCCCGGTTGGGAAGGCAATACAAATGTGAAGTGGCTCCGCCGCATCGAACTCGGGACGCGGCCCTGGATGACACGATGGGAAACGTCCAAGTACACCGACCCACTCCCCGACGGTACG
Organism: Gemmatimonadota bacterium; assembly: GCA_025358315.1. Taxonomy (GTDB): domain Bacteria; phylum Gemmatimonadota; class Gemmatimonadetes; order Gemmatimonadales; family Gemmatimonadaceae; genus Fen-1231. The sequence goes on from JANYKA010000047.1 coordinate 32,220, forward strand.
GCGCGCCAGTTCAGCTTCGAAATGGACGCCAAGTCCGTGATCACTTCGCCAGCCCACCCGCAGGTGCTGACAAAAGGCTGGTGGCCGGTGAGTGGGATAGCGTGGACCGGGCGCGGCAAGATTATGCGCGCAGAGGTCAGCACTGACGGTGGCCACAGCTGGCACGCGGCCGAGCTACAGGAGCCGGTACTCTCCAAGGCACACACGCGTTTCACGCATATGTGGAAGTGGGACGGCCGCGAGACGGTGCTGCTCTCCCGAGCGACCGATGAAACGGGATATGTTCAGCCGACGCGCAGCGAACTCATAAAGGTGCGCGGCATCGGCACCGATTTTCACTTCAACCCGATCGCTGGGGCACGGGTGACACCCGACGGCCGCGTCTTCTTCCACGGAGCGACCTGAAATGCCGCCGGCGCTGACACGGGTCCTGGCGGGTACCCTCGTGCTCGCGGCAATTGCGTGCACGCGCGACCACGGCAGTGCTATGAGTGGAGATCATCCAGTCGCGACGCGCTACGGACTGGGGCGCACGGCATCTTCCGCTGAGGTCGCAGCGCTTGATATAGATGTGGCGCCTGACGGCCACGGCCTTCCACCGGGCCGCGGTACCGCCGCACAGGGCGCCTCGCTTTTCGCACAGAAGTGCGCGAGTTGCCATGCTACACAGGGTCAGGGGATGCCGCCCGCGTTTCCGGCCCTCGTGGGGCGCGACCCGAAAGGGGAAGGCTTCCCCTTCGCGAACGATTGGCGCATCACGAGGACGATTGGCAATTACTGGCCGGAGGCGACGACCATATTCGACTACGTGCGGCGCGCTATGCCACACACCGCGCCAGGGTCGCTTACCAACGACGAGGTGTACGCGCTCACCGCGTTCCTGCTCGCTGCCAATCAGGTGATTTCCAGAGATGCCGCGCTCGATTCAGCGTCTTTGAGCCAGGTGAAAATGCCGTACCACGACAAGTTCGTTCGCGACAACCGTCGCGGCGGTAACGAAGTGAAATGACGTTCCACCGGACGCCCGTCGGCATCCGGCACCGATTCCACCGTTCCGAGGAGGACCTGATGGCTCTTTCCACCACCCAAACGCTACCGGCAGTCTCGACTGGCTCGACGCCGGTACCGCCATGGGCAAAGTTCGGCATTCTGTTTGGACTCGTCAGCGCAGCTTCCATTTTTCTTTGGGGGCCGATCGGCGTGAGCGGTACGTACCCGCGGTTTGTCGGCGCAGTCTTGCGCGTTGTCTCGCCGGCCTACGCAGCGGCGAATCCGTATCTCGTGAAGATGGGTTCTTTGTTGAGTCCCGAGACGTACCTGGTGGTTGGACTCCTGATCGGCGGGTTTCTCTCGGCTCTGCTGAATCGCGAGCAGAAGCCGACGCTGGAGATGGTGCATTCCGGCGAGAAATCCGTCAGCGCGCGCTATCGTGATGCGTTCATAGGCGGCGTACTTATTGTCTTCGGCGCGCGCATCGCCGGTGGCTGCACAAGTGGGCACATTATCTCTGGCATTACGCAACTCTCCGTAAGCGGGATGATATTCGGCGCCGGTGTGTTCGCGACCGGCATTGGCACCGCGAAGTTGCTAAAAAAGGGAGGGCGCTGAAATGACCGGACTTTATGCCTTGCTCGTGGGCGTGGCGATGGGCGTGCTGATTCAGCGCGTGCGTGCCTCCAGCCCTGGCGTTATCGCGCAGAATCTGCGCCTCGAGAACATCTCGATCATCAAGTTCATGGCGACGACGATCGCTGTCGGGATGGTGCTGGTGTATCTGCTCAACCTCGCGGTTCCAATGCACTTTGACATCAAGCCGACGTACGTCGTTGGCGTGCTGGTCGGCGGGCTTGTCTTCGGTGTCGGCTTCGCTATCGGCGGTTACTGCCCCGGGACGTGTGTTGTCGGCCTCGGCGAAGGACGCAAGGATGCTATCTGGGCTATCCTCGGCGGGGTCGTCGGCGCACTGGCTTTTACTCTGGTATACACGACGATCATCGCGCCGATGAACACGTTGATGAATCTTGGCAAGATCACTTTAGCCGACGTGCTACACCTGCCGGCCGTCGTTGTTGCGCTGGTGCTTGGCGCCATTTTCGCGGCGGTGGTCACGTTGTTGCCCACGACGTTCACGTCAAGGAAGAGCGCTTGACCTGCTTCCGCACAAATGGAAAGTGCGCGACGGAGCAATCTGTCGCGCACTTTCTGATGATGGTGCGGCAGTGCCGCAATCGGAAAACCTCTCTCACTTGTTTGCGAGCCCATGCAGCCACGCTCTAGCACCCGGGCCCGCCGGGAATCCACTCCGGAACTATTAGCTCTCGTGGCCGAACGCTTTCGCGCGCTGGCCGAGCCCGCCAGACTGCAACTCCTGCACGTGCTTGAGGATGGCGAGCGGACTGTGTCCGAGCTTGTCGAAGCGACCGGCATGGGACAGGGAAACCTGTCCAAGCACTTACAACAACTGCACGTGAAAGGGTTTGTGAAACGGCGTCGCGATGGCCTGTTCGTGTATTACGCTCTGGCCGATACCGATGTGCTCAAGCTGTGCGAAATCATGTGCAGTCGACTCGAGGCCGATGTAACCGCCACGCACAAGGTCGTCCGTGGGCGCTGAGTGCGACGCCCGAAGTGTTCAGAACCCGAGCGTGCGCCTGGCCGCTTCCAACTGCGCCCGCACCGCCTGACCACCTGTTCCGCCAGCAATTTCGCGATGCGCAATTGATTTTTCGGCTGTCAGTTCTTCAAGAACATCGCGCTCAAACTGCGGATGCGCCTGCTGAAATGCCGAGAACGGCAAACCGGTGAGCTCAACATTCAGCTCCTCCGCTTGTCGCACCAGCGATCCGACCGCACCGTGCGCCTCGCGGAATGTCACACGTTTGCGCACGAGGTAGTCAGCCAGGTCAGTGGCCATCATCGTGCTTGTGACCGCGCTGCGCATCCGCGTCGTATTGAACGTCAGTGATTCCAATGAACCCGCCACGGCTGGCAACAATAAGAGCATGGCGTCTACTGCGTCGAACAGGGAACGCTTATCTTCTTGCAAATCCTTGTTGTAGCCGCTTGGCAGCCCCTTGATGGTCGCGAGCAATGCGACAAGATCGCCCAATACCCGAGCACCGGAACCGCGCGCGAGCTCCAGTGCATCGGGGTTTCTTTTTTGCGGCATCATGGAAGAGCCGGTTGAGAACGCATCTCCGTAACGAACAAAACCGAACTCGCTCGATCCGAACAGGATCAAATCCTCGGCGAGGCGCGAGAGGTGCGCGCCCAACATAGAGAGAGCGAAAAGCGTGTCAGCAACAAAATCCCGGTCGCCGACGGCGTCGATGCTGTTTGCCGAAATTTCCGCAAAGCCGAGCTCGGCTTGAATGCGTGATCGATCCACGGCGAATGCGGATCCGGCGATGGCGCCAGAGCCGAGCGGTAGTACGTTGGCGGCGCGTTTTGCCACTGAGAGTCGGGCACGGTCACGCTCGAGCGGCCAGAAGTGTGACAACATCCAGTGCGCGCCGCTCACCGGCTGGGCCCGTTGCAAGTGAGTATACGCAGGCATGATCACGCCCTCGATCGATTCGGCCTGTGTGATCATCGCGCGTTGAAGTGTTTGCACCAGTCCGTCGACCTTAGCGATGGCGTCTATTGTCCAGAGTCGGGTGGCCGTCGCGACTTGGTCGTTGCGGCTACGGCCCGTGTGCAACCGTGACGCGACATCGCCCGACTCGGTATGCAATAGCCGATCGATCATGGTGTGTACATCTTCATCGGAGGCGATGGGTTCCTCGCCTGCGCCGATTCGTTTCGCTACCGCATCGAGACCGGTGACGATGCGATGGCATTCATCGGGCGTGAGGACTGTTGCATTGACGAGGGCAGCGGCCCATGCTTTTGAGAGGCGGATATCAAAAGGCCAGAGACGAAAATCAACGCCGATCGATCGATTGACGGCGTCGAGGGCGGGGTGGGGGCCGCCGGCAAAGCGTCCTCCCCAAAGTTTGTGTGCACTGGCTTCGCCGTCGGCGCTGCCGTCGCTCATCGCTTGGCGAGCTCGAGATCTTTCAGTGCGCGCACGCGTTGCGAGAGTCCGAAGAGGCGAATGAATCCTGCGGCATCGCTTTGCTCATACACATCGTCTTCGCCAAAGGTGACGAAGCGCTCGTCGTAGAGCGCCTGATCGCTCTGACGACCGGCGATGGTGACGGTTCCACGGCAGAGTCGTAAAGTGATGGTGCCGGTCACGCGCTGTTGCGTGATGTTCACGAACGCATCATAAGCCTCGCGCTCTGTCGTCCACCAGCGTCCTTCGTATACTAGATCGGCGTAGCGGGGCGCAATCAAATCTTTAGCGGCGAGCGTGCGGCGATCAAGCACGAGCATTTCGAGTTCGCTATGCGCCGTGTAGAGCAGGGTACCGCCGGGCGTTTCATAGACGCCGCGGGATTTCATTCCGACCAAGCGGTCTTCGACGATGTCGGCGCGGCCGACGCCGTGCTTGCCGCCAATCTCATTGAGCATGGTGAGCAATGCGACGGGATCGAGCGCGATCCCGTTCACCGTGACCGGTGTGCCACTGTCAAATCCAATCGTTACATCTTCCGGCATGGCTGGTGCATCGGCGGGATCGGTCGTCAACATAAACAGATCTTTCGGCGGCACGCTGTTGGGATCTTCAAGCACTCCGCCTTCGTGCGAAATGTGCCAGATGTTTCGATCGCGTGAATAGATCTTGGCGGCAGTGGCCGAGACGGGGACGTGGTGTGCGGCCGCGTACGCCAGCGCATCTTCGCGACTCTTGATGTCCCATATCCGCCACGGTGCGATCACGGGAAGATCCGGAGCGAATGCCATATATGTGAGCTCGAAGCGAACTTGATCGTTGCCTTTGCCGGTGCAGCCGTGCGACAGCGCATCGGCACCGACGCGACGGGCCACTTCGACCTGCTTTTTGGCAATCAATGGCCGGGCCATTGAAGTACCGAGCAGATATTTGCGATTGTAGATCGCGCCAGCCCGGAGAGTGGGCCAGATAAAATCTCGGACATATTCTAGTCGCAGATCTTCCACGAAGCACTCTGATGCGCCCGAGGCAATCGCCTTTTCGACTACGCCTTTGAGTTCTTCTTCTCCCTGGCCAATGTCGGCGGCGACGCAGACGACATTGGCGTCGTAATGTTCGCGCAACCAGGGCACAATAATTGAGGTGTCGAGGCCGCCGGAATAGGCGAGCGCGATGGTACGCATCTTAAAGAAAGCTCCTTCCGTGGGGATCTGAATTTGCGTAGGAACGGCTCCGCAAATTAACCACATAAATATGCGTTCGCAAGGGAACGGGCTTCCTTGCCAGAAACTACCGTTTCGCGAGGGCGAGAAGGCGCTTGGCGATGCGTTCGCGAGCGGCTTCAGAGCGGCAGATCAGGAGGATGGTGTTTTCACCGGCAATCGTACCGAGAACATCCGGGTTGCCTTCGGAATCGATTGCTTCTGCGATTGGTTGTGCCCCGGCGACGACGGTCTTGACGACAATCAACTCGCCAACGACGTCGAGGCGTGCGAAGAGTTGCGGAAAAATTGACGCAAGGGTGGCGCGTCCTTCGTCTGGGGATGCGGCGGCGGCGGACGTGTACCGAATACCGGCGGGCGACGGAATTCTGGCGATGCGGAGGTCCCGCATGTCGCGCGATAATGTGGATTGAGTGACGTCCAGTCCCCGTTCGGCGAGCAGTTGTCTCAGTTCTTCCTGGCTGCCGATTGGACGAGTGGCGATGAGTTCCTGAATCATCCTTTGTCGTTCCTGCTTGTTCATTCGCGTGGTCTCCTCGGGTCACGCAGAGGATAGCCCAGCGGGACGCGGAAGGTAAGGCACAGTTGACAGTGGTTGAGTGAGAACTTATGCATTAAACAATGCATAGAACACCAATTGGGGTGCTCGGGGCAAGCGGCTATGCCGGCCGCGAGCTTTGCGCGCTCATTGCCCGGCATCCACGGATGTCTCTGGCTTTTGCCGCCGCTAATGAACAGCGTGGCAAAACCGTGGAACTCAACGGCGGACGCACGGTCACGTTTATCGCCACGGACGATGCGCCGCTCGGTGACGCCGAGATCGTCTTCAGTGCCATGCCACACGGCGCGTCAAAGGTGTGGGTCGAAAAGTCGCGCGCAGCCGGCGCCAAGGTTGTAGACCTGTCTTCGGATCTTCGTGTCGGGAACGACGGCAACAATATTCCGTACGGATTGACGGAACTGCGGCGCGAATCCATACGCGGCGCGAGCGTGGTCGCCAATCCGGGTTGCTATGCGACAGCGATTCTGCTCGGCCTCTTGCCACTCGTCGAAGCTGGGCACGTGGAGTCTGGAGCGACGATCAGTGTGAGCGCCGCGAGCGGTGTGACCGGCGCGGGGCTTAGCGCGCGCACGGATCTGCTATTCGGTGAAGTTACCGAAAACTTCCGCGCCTATTCCGCAGGCAATACACACCGCCATCTCAACGAAATGCGAGCTGTGCTTGGCGAACTCTCGTGTGACGCCGATCTATTGTTTACGCCACACCTTCTTCCCGTTGCCCGCGGAATTCTCGCGACGATTACCGTGCCATTGTCGCACGCCATCACCGATCCGGTGGCCCTGTATCGCAAGCGATTCGCTGGCGAGCCATTCGTGGAGATTGTTGAAAGCCTTCCGGAGTTGCGGCACGTGAACCATCGCAACGTCGCGCGCATTACGGCCATACAGGCGGAACAGGTGCGTCGCCCCACCCTGGTCGTGATATCGGCCATCGACAATCTGATGAAAGGTGCCGCCGGGCAAGCCATGCAGAATGCAAATCTGATGCTGGGTTTCGACGAGACACTGGGGCTTCCATCGTGATACGGGTGGTCAAGATTGGCGGTCGTGCACAGCGTGACCCCGGGTTGCCGGCCGTACTCGCCGCGGCCGCGCACGCGCACGCGGCGTCACCGGGAAGCGACGACGGGCTGTGTATTGTGCACGGTGGCGGCGACGAAGTTTCGGCGTTGCAGCGCCGACTCGGATTGGAACCGCTGTTTCGGAGTGGGCGACGGGTAACCAGCACCGACGATTTGGAAGTCGTTCGTATGGTGCTTTCTGGGACAATCAACAAGCGTCTGGTGGCCGCACTACTGTCGCATGGCATACGTGCGGTCGGCATCTCCGGTGAGGATGGGCGACTGTTCACGGCCCAAGTGACGGATGGCGCACAGATGGGTCGCGTCGGCGGTAATGTCACGGTGGATGCCACGATCGTGCGCGTGTTGCTCTCCGGCGGATTTGTTCCAGTGATCTCCCCACTGTCGCGCGATGCGGACGATGCGGCCGGCGCGGGACTCAATGTGAACGGGGACGATGCGGCCGCGGCGCTCGCGGTGGCACTCGGTGCCAATGAACTTGTTTTCGTTGCCGATGTGTCTGGTGTAATCGAAGACGGCGTGGTGATCTCGGAACTTGATGCCACTGGTGTGCGCGGGCTCATCGCGCGTGGAGTGGCAGCGGGCGGAATGGTTGCCAAGCTCGAAGCCGGACTCGCCGCGTTGCAGGGTGGCGTCTCGGCCGTTCGGATCTCGACGCTGGACGGGATTACGGACGGTGCCGTCGGAACACGATTAATGCTTTCACTTACCGCGACTCGAGGTGCGACATGACGCCGGCAACTTCTGCTCCTCCCGCCACTGATGCGTTGCTTGGTGTGTATCGTCGCGCGCCAATGGAATTCGTGCGCGGGGCCGGTGTTGAATTGTTCGACTCAGAAGGGCGTGCGTATCTCGATTTCGTTGCCGGCATTGCGGTCAATGCGTTGGGATACGGTGACGCTGGTCTGGAACGTGCGATGCGCGATGCGATTGACGGGGGCCTCGTGCACGTATCGAATCTTTATCGCACAACACCGGGCGAACGGCTCGCGGAAAAGCTTGTGGAACGCACGTTTGCCGATCGGGTGTTCTTTTGCAATTCTGGTGCGGAAGCAAATGAGGGCGCGTTCAAGATGGTGCGTCGTTGGGCGCGTACGACCGGCGGTACGGCGAAACATGAGATTATCGCGCTACGCGGCGCGTTTCACGGTCGGCTGTTTGGCACACTGGCAGCTACGGACCGTCCATCTTATCGCGCGCCATTTCGTCCGTTGGCTGGCGGGATCTCGATCATCGAACGCGATCTGAGCGAAATCGACGCGGCGTTGAATGCCGAAACCGTGGCAGCAGTGATCGTTGAGCCGGTGCAAGGCGAGGGTGGGGTCCGAGTGCTCGACGGCGCATTTTTGCGCACGCTTCGTGAAATCACCCGCGCGCGTGGTATCGCCCTGATTCTTGATGAGATTCAGTGCGGATACGGGCGCACTGGAACATTTCTCGCACACGAGCAACATGAGTTTGTGCCGGACGTACTCACCGTCGCCAAACCAATGGCCGGCGGATTGCCAATGGGTGCGATTCTCGCGACGCAGGCGATCGCGCAGACGCTGCAACCCGGAGACCACGGCACTACGTTTGGCGGGGGGCCGTTTGTCTCGTCGGTAGCCCTCCACGTGTTTGACCGGTTGAGCGATCCAGCATTGCTAACCAGTGTCACTACAAACGGTGCTTGGCTCGGCGCGGCCTTGCAGCGCCTGGCCGCCGAATCTCCAAAAATCCGGGCGGTGCGGGGGATTGGGTATATGTGGGGTATTGACGTGGTTGATCCGGCGAAAGACATCGTGGCCCGGGCGCTCGACCTTGGCCTGTTGATCTGCTCGGCAGGGGATCACACATTGCGCCTCCTCCCACCGCTCGTGATGGATCGCTCACAGCTGGCACGGGGAGTGAAATTGTTGTCCGAGGCGATCGGATAGGGCAAAAATTACCAAAGGGTCGGTTTTTTGATGGGGTGCCTCTAGCGGGTCGCTGGGGCGCCCCTTCATCGTTCCGCAGGCGATGCAACCGTAAACTGTCCACTTAAACGATCAACAACTTTTCATGCGATATGCAACCCGGATCGCCGCGCTTGCGGCATTTCTGCTCGGAGTCAACGGCGCAGCGGCACAATCACCGTTGCCGGCGAAAAGCGCTACGCCCTCACTGGTTGTGTTCATCACAATCGATCAGATGCGCGCCGACTATTTCGCACGGTTTGGCCCCCAACTGACCGGCGGATTAAAGCGCTTGCACGATGGCGGAGCCTTCTTCGCTCAGGGCTTTCAAGATCATGGAATTACTGAAACGGCTCCCGGCCACGCGTCCATCATGTCCGGTCGGTTTCCGGTGCACACTGGGATTGTGATGAACAGTCAAGGAGTGAACCAACGCGGCACGCCGCTGATTGGCGCGGCGGATGTGGGTGCTTCTCCGGTGCGGTTCATCGGCACGACGCTCACCGATTGGATGCGCGCTGCCGATCCAACAATGCGCGTGTTGTCGGCGTCGCGAAAAGATCGCGGCGCCATCTTGCCAATCGGCCGGGTGAAAGCAGACGTGTACTGGTACGCACCATCGAACGGAACATTCACGACGAGCCGCTATTACGCGGATACGTTGCCGACATGGGTGCAGCATTTCAATGCACGAAAGTTTGTGCAATCACATATTGGTTCGGCGTGGACGCCGCTCAGAGAATCGTCTGCCTATCCGGAGCCCGATAGCGTCGCTATCGAAAACGGCGGTCACGATTACTATTTCCCGCATCAGTTCAGAGACTCGTCGGCGACCCGGGCTTTTGTCGAATTTCCGTGGATGGATGAGATGACCGCGGCCTTCGTGCTGGCCGGTGCTCGGGAGATGCAGTTGGGGGAGAGTCGCTCGCGCACCGATCTATTGGCAGTCTCGTTCTCTACGCTCGATGCGATCGGACACCGGTACGGGCCCGACTCGAAGGAGTTGCACGATCACATCCTTCGTCTCGACGCGATGCTTGGCGCCTTCCTCGATTCACTCGATGTGCGGGTAGGAAAGGGCCGTTATGTGGTTGCATTAACGGGCGATCATGGAATGAGCCCGTATCCGACACTAAAATCGCCCAACTATCCGAACGGCGGTGCAAAAATCGTCGCCGTTGAGGCGATCTGGCAGAACTTCCTGTCGCGACTTAAAGCGCTGGGCGTCGACAGCACGGCACTCGCGTTCGAAGATGGTGTGGTGTTCGTGAATAAGCCGGAGCTGTTCGCGAAAGCCGGTGTGAATGCTGACTCGGCATTCACCGGTCTCGGCGCCGAGATCTTTCGGCTTCAGGGAGTGCAAAGCGCCGACCTGATCACCAAAATTGCCAAGGCTGACACGGTCCACGACAAAATCGCACGACGCTGGTTGCACATGTTCACCCCCGATGGGCCGGCGCGGTTGATCGTTTCTCTCACGCCGTACAGTTATTGGCAATCGAAAACCTACGCAACGCATGGGTCGCCAAACGATGCGGACGCCAACGTGCCGATCCTCTTTTGGGGTGTTGGCGTGAAGAGCGGACAATACTCGACTATCGTTCGCACCGTGGATATGGCACCGACCCTGGCCGCGATTTTGCACATCAAGCCGCTAGAACAGCTCGACGGACATGCGCTCAAGCAGGTGGTGCGGTGAAGGTAGCTGTCACGGAATGAAAAAGGCTCCGCACGCCGCGCTCCATCACGCGCTTGACGAGGCACAGTTTGGCTTCGCCCGAACGCTGGATTTGCGTGCGGCATTGCCTACGGGCGCCGAGGCGGTACGTCGGGCCGAGCCGTGGCTACGGGAACGCCAGGTTGCGAATGCGGGCACGGTGCTGGTCATCACCGGGCGAGGAAATAACAGTGCTGATGGCGTTCCGGTCGTGCGCAATTCCATTCGGAGATTACTGACGGCATTGAAACGCAAAGGCGTTGTGGCCGAAGTGAAGGAACACACGCCAGGTTCTTACGAAGTGACGCTCGCATCGTTTCGGGCAATGTTCGAAGCGCCCCGGCGTACACGCGACCATTCGGCCGCACTGCGCGCCGACCCGGCCGCCCTCGCCGCCCTCGATGTGGCAACCCGGGATGCCCTTCGTCAGTTGGCGGAATACGCGCTCGATTCGCTCGGCGCACCGCGCTCTGAACCTTTTGTCCGCGACGAGATGACTCGGCAGTTTACTTTGCTTTCGAGCGCCATCGCGCCCGAGGAAACAGATCGCGAAAGCCGTTTGCAATTTCTGATTACATCGGCGCAGCATGCGTTCGACGACCACGACTGACGTCTCCCCCCGACCCCGAGATCGATGCCGAAAGAAGCTGCGGTTCTGGAATTGCGCCCGCTCGGCCGCACCGGCCGCGCCACATCTATTCTGTCATTGAGCACGCGGCGTCTCGCGGCCGCCGGGCAGAAAGAAGCTGTGCGCGTAGTCCAGGAGGCCATTGATCACGGTGTGAATCTGATCGAGCTGGGATGGGAGTTCGGCGAGGGTCGCACCGAACGATGGCTCGGCCTTGCTCTCAAAAACGGATACCGGGAGCGGGTGACGCTCGTGTGGCAGTGCGGTGCCCATATTCGCGACTACAAAACGGCGATGAAACAGGTTGATGAGTCGCTAGGGCGTCTCAAAACAGACATCCTCGACGTGTGGTCATTTAACGAAGTGATTTACGACAATGACCCGGATTGGATGTACGACCATGGCGGGCTCGACGCCGCACAGGAAGCGCGAGAGCAGGGGAAAACGAGATGGATTGCGTTTAGCGGTCACAAGTCTCCGCACATTCATGTGAAGTTGCTGCAGCGCGGATTTACCTGGGACGTGATCATGATGCCGCTGAACCCTTTCGATGCAACCTTCCGATCGTTTGAAAAACAAGTGCTACCGGAGGCCGTGCGTCGAGGGATTGCGGTCATCGCGACGAAGCCAATTGCTGGGGGTGCGATTGCCAGCTCGCGCATCGTCAAACCGGAAGAAGCGCTCCGATACTGTTTCTCACTTCCCGTAAGCTCAGTGCTGTGTGGGATGGAGAGCTTGGCGATACTTAAAAAAAATCTGAAATTGACAGTTGACTTCAAACCATTTCATGCCGGTGAAATGGATGCCCTGCGGCAGAAAGCACGTGGTGTAGCTGGCGACGGACGTTTTGAGCGATACAAGACGACGCAGGAGTTCGACGGGCAGCCGGGTCGTGTTGCTCACGGGTATCTCAAGTAGGATGACCGCCGCGCCAGTCCAACTGCAGTTCGACGTAAAACACTTGGTGAGCCGCCCGTGAATTCGGTGATTGCTTTTGCCGCTTTCGCCGCGGCGTGGTGGGTAATTCGAGGCGCGATCGGGCGCCGTGAGGAGCGGACGTTCGTCGCCGAGTACCGTCGCGACGTCAATGGAATTATTGTCGGTGCCGAACCGATCGTGCTGACGGGGAAGCGCCGTGGGGCGGTGCTGCTGTTGCACGGGTACAACGATTCGCCGCAGTCACTGGCCTCGGTCGCAGACGCGTTGCATGCTCGGGGATGGAGTGTGCACGTGCCGCTACTCCCGGGGCATGGACGGACGTTGCGCATCTTTGCGGAATCGCGAGCCGAAGGATGGGTGCACGCGGGGCGAATGCATTTGAATGCATTACAGGCGTCCCATTCCGAGGTTGCGGTCGGCGGATTGTCGATGGGTGGTGCCATCGCGATGGTGCTTGCGGCAAAGAACCCTGACGTCCGTGCCGTGGTGGCGTTTGCTCCGTATTTGCACGCGTCAATGCCGCTGCGGTTGTTGCGCGTGTTGGCGCCGATCGCGGCGTTGGGCGCACGCTACCTGGCTTCTGGTGGTGGCCGATCGGTTCATGATCCCGTGGCATCTGATGCGATGATCGCCTATCGCCGATCGACACCACGGTTGCTGATTGAACTCGACCGAATCGTACGTATGGCGCGGGCATCGTTGCCGCGAGTCGTCCAGCCGGTACTGGTGATTCAGTCGCGCGAAGACAACCGGATTCCCCCCGCGTCGGCTTCGGAATCATTTGAGAGCATCGGATCACGGGACAAGACGCTGCACTGGACGTCCGGCAATGGACACGTGGTGACGGTGGATTATGGTCACGAGGCGCTTGAACAGCTGGCGGCTGATTGGCTGGAAACGCGGCTCGCCTAGAGGCGATTGGCGCGTCCGTCAGGGCAACGTCGGAAGTATCCTGGTCTCACCGGGCGCGAGTACCCAAAGTTGGCTCGGGGCATGTCCGTTGGCCGACCAGCGGGCGCGAAGTCGCACCGGCGGCTCGTCGACCGGCTCGTCCGTGAGCGCGAATGTGCCCCAATGCATCGCGATCATCACCGGTGGCGAATGGGAATGGGACGCGGCCATCGCTTCGTACGCGTCGACGGCTTCCTCAGGATCGAGATGTACCGGACGCATGAACCAGCGCGGGTCGTACGCGCCAATCGGCATCAATACCGCATGGAATGGACCGCACTGCTCGGCAATTCTTGCAAAATCCGGATGTAGCGCCGTGTCACCGGCGAAATAGACCCGAAACCCGCCAATGGTGATCACCCAGCCACACCACAGTGTCCTGTTTCGGCCGGTGAGCGACCGGCCGGAAAAGTGTCGTGCTGGAACACAGGTCACGTGTGCGGTGCCAATGGTCGCGCTGTCGTACCAGTCGCATTCGATGATAGAGGTGGCACCGTGTGCGCGCACCAGCGCACCGATGCCAAGCGGAACACACCAGGCGGCCTGCGGAAAGCATTCCACGAGTTCCCGCACCGTGCCGATGTCGAAGTGGTCGTAGTGGTCGTGAGACTGGAGCACAAGGTCAATGGGTGGCAGTGCGTCGAGGGCCACACCTGGCGGCATCAGCCGGCGCGGCCCCGCGAACGGCACGGGTGACGCGCGGTCGCCCCACATGGGGTCCGTGAGGATATTGAGGCCACCCATTTGGAGCAGAAACGTGGAGTGCCCGATCCAGGTAACGCGGCATTCATTTGCATTTGCTCTCGGTTGTCGAATCTCCGGTTTGCATTGCGCAAGTGATGCGTCGCGCGATGCCGCGCCGAACCGGCCGTGCCGGACGCGGTCGAGCATCCAGCGCAAGAAGCTGCCAAATCCGTGCTCGGTGGGACCAGGCCACGGATTGCGGAAGCGTCCCTCCGATGTGCGGTGCGGGGCACGCGTGACATTCTTCATCATCGAAGATGATAGTGGGCATGCACGTCCGGTTCCAGCGGAGACCGTGCCGTAGCTTGGTGTCGCGAGGGTGTCTAGATTCACGGTATGGCATTGCTCACCTGTGCCCGCTGTGGCAAAGAGAAGGAGGCATTCGACCGGGCCCCATTTCCTGGTGCGATCGGTGCGCGGATTCTCGACGGTACGTGCCGAGACTGCTGGGCGGACTGGCTCAAGCAGCAGACGATGCTGATCAATCATTACGGATTGAACGTGATGGATCCACAAGCACGGCAATTCCTGATGCGGAACATGGAGGCATTTCTGTTTCGTCAGGGCGCACAGGATGATGTTGACACGACGAAGCAGGGCACGATTACCCACTGACGTGTGGGTTGATGACCGGCGCTTGACATTAGTATTGATTTGATACTAATTACGGATCTCATGCGCGCCCGTGTTCCTGCGCCTTCGCGCGCCCGCCGATCGTCCGCCGTCTCGCTCGATATCGTGATCTGCACACCACACGGCCGCTGCCTCGCCGTGCTGTTGGTGCCGGCTGGTGCGTCGATGCGCGAACGCTGGATGTTGCCGTGGACGACGCTGACGGATGAGGCGGCACTCGATGGAACGGCGATCACGACCGCTGGGTCCGCTGCCGGCGCGCGACCAGCGTGGGTCGAACAGATTGGCGCGTTCGGTGACGGGAAGCGCCACCCTTCCGCAGCGACGGTCTCTCTCGCGTATGTGGCCGTCACACCGGAGCGTCAGCGGGCGCTGCCCGCTGGCGCCGCATGGTTTGCCGTTGACGAGCTGCCGCCGGTCGCCCCGCGCCAGCGCACGATGATCGAGACAGCCGTCACCACCCTGCGGGTCCGTATGGACTCGTCGCCGATCGCGTTCCGCCTGCTGCCACCGACGTTCACCCTGACAGAACTGCAGGAAGTGTACGAACTGTTGTTGGGCCGCCGAGTGCACAAGGCAAGTTTTCGCCGGTCGTTGCAGGCGGCCTGGCTCGTGGAACCCACGGACGAATGGCGCAGCGAAGGGCGAGGGCGCCCCGCCCAGCTCTACCGGTACGCCCCCCGGAAGCGCCGCGGCGGGCGCCGCGGCGTCCGGTTTGAACTGCTCGGCGGCTAATCGCTGCAGATTGAGACAGAACGGTGACACCAATTCCTGTTCTGGGGTATTAGTATTAGTTGCAATGTGTACCTAACGTCAAAAGGAGGAGCACCTATGCTCGCCTACCTGGACGCGCTGGTCGCTGCAGTATCCCGGCATGACACGCGGGACATCGAACGACTGCTCGCGCATCCGCTGGCCCGCATTCTGACTGGCGAGGCGTACCGTGAGGCGCAGATGGCGGCCGGCGACAGGACGTCGGCCGTCCCGCTTCGGCTGTTGCAGCTACGGCATCAGACTGCCCAGTTATTGGGCGACCGCGTCACCGCTGCCGAAGCCATTGCGTTTCGCTCTGCGGTGCTGCCGCTCGCACCACTGCCACAACGTCCGATGGAACGCCGCGTGCCGGCCCGACAAATGGAACTGCCGTTATCGGCGTAGCCGGCCAATGGCCTCGAACGGTGTGTTTAGTAACGGGTACTCGCGCCAGTGTTCATAATCGAAATGCCACCACTCTGACGGGTTCACCGTAAAACCCTGCCGTTCCATTACCCGCCGCAACAAATCTCGCGTCCACCGTTGCAATGCAGTCCCGCCAGGATATTGAGCGTACGAGCGCTCCGAAAATTCGTCATAGCCGCCGGTCATCCGAACCGCAGCCCCAGTGGACAGTTCATACAGTGTGAGATCGACCGCTGCGCCACGATTGTGTTTGGACCCCGTGGCCGGATTCGCAACGAAGCCGCGCTCGGCGCCGGTGGTCGCGTCCCAGAA
>JANYKA010000129.1 GCA_025358315.1 Gemmatimonadota bacterium
GCATTTCGCAACAACGCGCCGAGATCGATGTCGATCCAGGCGCGCGACGTGTCCGGTGAAGCGATAGATTGGGTAGTCATTTCCAGTCTCAAAAGTTACCGGAAATAGAGGGGCCATGCAAGAGAACGCGCCGAAGAAAACGCTCGACGACGCGCTGGCGATCATGCGCGACCTGCGCGCCCGCGACGCCTGGGACAAGGCGCAGACGCACGAATCACTGCGCCCGTACCTGAATGAAGAAATGCACGAACTCGACGATGCCATTCGCGATGGGCACAACGCCGAGATGCAGAGTGAACTCGGCGACGTGCTGCTGCAAGTGCTTTTTCACGCCATCATCGCCGAAGAGCGCGGGGCATTCGACGTGCACGACGTCGCGGGCTCACTCGTGCATAAAATGGTGGCGCGCCATCCGTGGCTGTACGGTGACGCGCCGGGCCGTGAGCCGTGGGAGCAGATGAAGTCCAAAACCCGGCGTTCGCTCGCCGATGGCTTGCCGCAGGGCCTGCCTTCCCTGCACCGGGCCCATCGGCTGCAGGAGCGTGCGGCCGCAGTCGGATTCGACTGGCCCGATGTGCGCGGCCCGATCGATAAGGTGCGGGAAGAACTAGGCGAGGTCGAAGAGGTTATCGCGGCGCATGGCGCGGCGTTCGATACGCACGGCGTTCCGTCAGGTGATACGAGACACTGCTTACTCGAGGGCGAGCTTGGCGATCTGCTATTCGCGGTGGTCAATCTGTGTCGAAAAACCGGGACGCATCCGGCGCTTGCATTGGACCGGGCGAACGCAAAATTTCAGCAACGCTTTGAGGCGGTGGAACAGATCGCTACCGAGCGCGGGCTCGACGTGCGCACCGCCGGACTCGACGCGCTCGATAAGATTTGGGACGAAGTGAAGCGGGACGAGCCGGAGCGCTGACTACGGCCTGAGTCGATGCATCATCCGCGGAAATGCGATGCACTCACGGATATGTTGCGACCCGACGATCCACGCCACCGTGCGTTCCAATCCAAGTCCAAAACCGGAGTGCGGGAATGTCCCGTATTTTCGGAGCGCCAAATACCAGTCGTACGCCGCCTCGGGAAGTTTCTCCTCCCGCAAGCGGTGCAGAATTTTTTCCAGATCGTCTTCGCGCTGTGATCCGCCGATAATTTCGCCGTACCCTTCGGGCGCGAGACAATCATTACACAGCACGGTGCGCGGATCGTCCGGATTTTCCTTCATGTAAAAGGCCTTCGCTTCTTTCGGATAGTTCACGATGAAGATCGGCCGGTCGTAGTCGGCGACGAGCAACGCTTCGTCTTCTGCGCCAAGATCATCGCCCCACTGAACTGCACTGCCCTTGGCTTGCAACGTCGCCACAGCATCCGTGTAGTTGATACGCGGGAACGGCACCTTGATGTTCTCCAACTTCGTCACGTCGCGCTCGACTTCCTTGAGTTCCGCCGGCCGGCGCTCCAGCACGCGCTGGACGAGAAAGCTCACGAAATCTTCCTGCAGTTTCATGTTGTCTTCGGAGTCGTTGAACGCCACTTCCGGTTCGATCATCCAGAACTCGGTGAGATGACGACGCGTCTTCGATTTCTCGGCGCGGAACGTTGGGCCGAACGTATAGATCTTGCCGAACGCCGCCGCCGCCGCCTCGCCATAGAGTTGACCGGTCTGCGCGAGATAGGCGTTGCCTTCTTCGAAATATTCCGTGGAGAAGAGACCGCTGCGCTCTCCGATCGCCGCGGTCAAGATCGGCGTATCGACGCGCAAAAATCCGCGTTCGTAGAAGAAATCCTGAATGGCCTGCTCGATTTCACTGCGAATGCGCATGATCGCCACCTGACGCGGCGTACGCAGCCAGAAATGACGGTTGTCAAGCAGAAAGTCGATGCCGTGTTCTTTCGGCTGGATGGGATAATCGAGCGGGCTCGCACCGATTACCGTGAGATCGTTCAGCCCCATCTCGTAGCCACCAGGCGCTCGCGCATCGGCACGCACTTCGCCGGTGACCGAGATGCAACTCTCCTGTGTGAGATGCGAGAACCGTTCCCACACGTCGGGCGCGACCGCATTTTTGACGAGCACCGTTTGCAATACGCCGGTGCCGTCGCGAAGCACCACGAACGCGACCTTGCCCGAGGATCGGAGATGCGTGACCCAGCCACGGACCGTCACGGACTGGCCTGAGTGTGAAGCGAGTTCTGAAATGCGAGCAGATGTCATTCGAGTGTTCAAGGATGCTGAAGTGTTGGAAAATACCGCGAGCTGTTCGCTATTTTTTCGAGTAGCTGATTTTGTAAACCGTTCCGCCCACATCGTCGGCCACATACAGCGAACCGTCGGTGCCCTGCGCCAATCCGGTCGGCCGATGCAGTCGTCCGTCCGCGCCGACACCACCGTTCACCGAAAACGCTGTTGCAAAATCCTGGTACGGTCCGGTCTTCGAGCGTGTCATCGGAAGGAACACGACTCGGAACCCCTGCTGTGGCAATGGTGCGCGATTCCAAGAACCGTGAAATGCGATAAACACTCCGGCCTTGTAGGTAACCGGGAACTGCGAGCCGGTATAAAACATCATGTCGTTTGGTGCCCAGTGTGCCGGAAACGTGTATTCAGGGACCTTCGCGGCACCACAGCGGTCGGATTTTTTTCCGTCGCCACCGTATTCTGGTGCGGTCACGAGCTTCTGCGCTTCCGTCGAGAAGTAGCAGTACGGCCAGCCGAAATTGTCGCCGGCCAAAATATGGTTCACCTGCTCCGCCGGGTTTTCCGCACTGTATTCTGCCGTGTGTCCCCAGTCCGAGAGCTGGTCGCGACCATGCATCGTCGCCCAGAGCGACTTGTCGCTCGGGTTCACTGTCAGCGATACCGAGTTGCGCATGCCGGAAGCAAACCGCTTGCCGTCGGCCGGCTTCTGTCCACTTTTGTCGGCATCAAACGCCCAAATCCCGGCACGCGTTTCGAGTTCGGTGCACGGATCCACGCCTGGAGCTTTGCCGCGGCGATCATCGGCCGGCGCCTGACACGCGTTTGAGCGGGATCCGACATTCATATACAATTTCTTGCCGACGATCACAAAATTGTACGCCGTGTGACCCCCGGTGGCGATGTCGCGAACGATCGTATCGGGCCCACCGCCGAGCGTGGTCGCCCCGGTGGTGTACTTCCATCGCACAATGTTCGGGCCACTCGACGAATACAGATAGCCGTTGGCCAGTGCGATCCCGGAACCATTCCCAGGTCCGAGGCGCGTGATCAAGTCCGCCTTGCCGGTTCCGTGGGTATCTCGCATCAACAACAGGCCGCCGGTGGGACCGGCGCCAACGCCTTCTGCCGTGCTGCGCGATGGATTGGCAATGGCAATCACATCTCCATTGGGCGCAACTACCATATGCCGCGAAGAACCGATCTTATCGGCGAATATCGTCACGCAAAATCCGGCCGGAACCGTGAGGCCGTCGTTGTTAACATCGCACGAGATGCCAGCAGGTGTAGCCCGCGTCGCGGCTATACCCACAAGGGCGGCAAGTGTAACTGCTGCAACGGACGCGTAGCGAAAAGTAGCCAAATGCATGGAAGTGCCCTCACCAGAATCGGGGTCAGAAGGAGGTGACCCCGAAATCTAAGCGGATTCCTTACTACCGCACTCTTTGGCTCAGCAGTTCGATAGCGCACTGCACCAGCGCTTCCGATGTGAACGGCTTGGCCAGCTCGGCACAATGACCGCCTTGAAACTGTTTTAGCTCGGCCAACTGGTCGGTGTAGCCACTCATGAAGAGCACAGGGAGGCTCGCATCGCGCAACCGCAACTGCTGGGCGAGCTCGAGGCCGGATATTCCGGGCATCACACAGTCAGTGATGAGCAAATCCACCGTGTACGGATGCGCCTCGAAGAGTGCCAACGCCGCCGCACCTGATGGAGCCAGCAGAACGGTATATCCAGCGCGTCGCAGGATACGCGACGCCAAGTCGCCCACCGACGATTCATCTTCTGCCACCAAAATCGTTTCACCTGCACCGGTGCCGGCACCGGCACCGGCACCGGCGGGTGGTAGGGTTGGCTGGACCGCCTCACCAGCGTGCGCAGGAAAAAACACGCGCACTCTGGTGCCGGCGCCCTCTGCCGTATCGAGTTGCACACGCCCGTGTGCGCGCGAAACAATTCCATACACGGTGGAAAGACCCAGCCCGGTGCCTTTCCCCAACCCTTTCGTGGTAAAGAATGGCTCGAACGCTCGAACCTTGAGTTCCGGCGCCATGCCCACGCCGGTGTCACCGACGGAAATTTCCACGTAGTGGCCGGCGGGCAGATCATCATCCGCAGCCATCGCCGGCAATCCCCGTGTCGCAATCGTCAAGGTTCCGCCGTCCGGCATCGCATCGCGCGCATTGAGCGCGAGATTGAGTAACACTTGGGTCAGTTGAGATTTGTCGATGAACACCAACGGCAGGTCCGGCTCCGTTTGGATCACGAGCTCCACCCGCTCACCGAGGATTCCGCGAAACAGCGCGCCAACGCTTCTCACCGCTTCCGCCGCATCCAACGCTTCAGGCTTGACCATCTGTCGGCGGCTGAATGATAGCAATTGATTCGTGAGAATCGTGGCATGCTCGGCCGCCTTTATCATCTCCAGCACATCGTTACGGACCCGATTCAAGTCCTCATCGGCGAGGGGCACTCCACTGCGCTCGGCCAGTTGCTCTTCGGCGAGGCGTCCGAAGCCCAGTATTGCAGTGAGAATATTGTTGAAATCATGTGCGATCCCACCGGCGAGCGTTCCGACCGCTTCCATTTTCTGCCGGTGGAGCTGCGACTCTTCGTGTTTGCGCAGCACCGTTTCGGCGATCACGCGCTCGTGTACTTCGCGGCGCAGTTCCTGATTCGTGCGCTCGAGCTCCACCGTGCGTTCTCGCACGGCCGACGAGAGTCCGTGTTGGCGTTCCAGGGTGAGATAGACAAATGCCGCGAGCAACACGGCGATCAGGATTCCAGCGGCCCAGAGGCCGTTGAGCGCGCTCGCAGCGGCGGCACCCCATCCGCCATGTGGCGCGGCGAGTAATTGCCAGTCTCCATCGGGAATAGACACATCGATCGTGATGGGATCCACCGGGCGCGTGGCGCGTTCCGGGCCGACGATATGGCCGCTGCGATCCAGCAGACCGATGTCCAGACCGGGGATCCCTTTCGCCATCGACGCGACTTCGAAGACGGCATTGAATTCGAGCATGACCACGGCCAGGTCGGGGAAATCCCCGTGCATCGAGTTGATGCGTTGCTCGGCGTAGATCGCCAGCTGGCCGTTGCTCATGAGGATAGGGCCCGTGATCGTCATCGCGCCGGTTCGCAGCGCCCGCACGATGTCGGCCGCAATAAATGAGCGCGGGTCTTTCGTCAGATTGTAGCCCACGATCCGGGAATTCGGCATCGCCGGATGGTTCGCCCAAATGATTCCTCCCTTCACGAGCTGAATCGCCCGGACGCCAGTCGCCCCTTCCTGCAGTCCGGCCGCGAGAACCGGAAACTCCCGCTGGATTTCTTTAGCCGACGCTGCCGACTCGACGAATGCCTTCAGGCCGGTCACTCGGGCCACCCGTCGATTGACCGCTATCGAAAGCGCGTTCACATACGGCACTAACCGCAGCGTCACAGCCGCCCGCTCGTCGCGCATGAGGCGCAGCCGTAGCCATCGCGCGCTGGCGGCAGTGAGCACCATCAACACAACCAATGTTGCAAGAGCGCTCAGCATTGCCCCGCGGCTGGCGTGGAT
Organism: Gemmatimonadota bacterium; assembly: GCA_025358315.1. GTDB lineage: Bacteria > Gemmatimonadota > Gemmatimonadetes > Gemmatimonadales > Gemmatimonadaceae > Fen-1231. The sequence goes on from JANYKA010000129.1 coordinate 5,761, forward strand.
GCGGCCACTCGGAGAAGTGAGCGGCGAAGTCTCGCTCATGGGTTTCGGCAATGGGATATTGAGGGCGGGGCAACACTTAGGGCACGGAGAAATAGGCGTTCAGCTTTGACCTGACGCAAGGGAGCAGACCATTTCAACCAACACGAAATAACTCCAACGCGCGCGCATAGCGCCGTTGCAAAATATCGTGCAACGGCCTGTGTTCTCGCGACGTCAGCATCGGATCGGCCGCCAGCAATTGCTCCGCGCCATCACGCGCCGCCTCACCGAGCTCGGCATCGCGCAACGGATCGGCAATCTTGAACATTGCCTCCCCGTGTTGACGTTCACCAAACAGGTCGCCCATCCCCCGCAAGCGAAGGTCAGCTTCGGCAATTTTGAAACCGTCGTCCGTCGCGACGAAAATATCGAGCCGCTCGGCCGACTCCGGACTGACGTCGCCGAGTAAAATGCAGAACGATTCTTCGGCGCCGCGACCAACCCTGCCCCGCAATTGATGCAGCTGCGAGAGTCCAAAACGCTCCGGATGTTCAATGAGCATTACGGTGGCGTTGGCGACATCGATCCCCACTTCGATGACCGTGGTTGCCACGAGCAGATCAATCGCGCCATCGCGAAAGCGGCGCATGGTATCGTCTTTGTCTTCGGCCGCCTGGCGTCCATGCAGCAGCGCGACGCGGCGGTGAGCAAATCGCCCGTGGCTCAGTTCTTCGAACGCTTTGGTGGCAGCGCGCAGGGCGACTTTTTCGCTTTCGTCGATAAGCGGTAGCACGCAGTACACCTGACGCCCGGCGGCAATCTGCGCATCGGCAAAATCGAAAACCTTCTCGCGCGCGCGCTCGGGCCGCCGAGCTGTGGTGACCGGCAGACGTCCGGGCGGGCGTTCGTCCAGCACGCTGACATCGAGATCACCATAAAGCGTCAGCGCGAGCGAACGCGGAATTGGTGTGGCACTCATGAGCAAGACGTCCGGACGCGTCTCACCCTTTCCCTTTTTGCCCAGCATATTGCGTTGTTCAACGCCAAAACGATGCTGCTCGTCAACGACGGCGAGCCCGAGTTTTGCGAACTGCGTTCCATCCTGCACCAACGCATGCGTACCCACCGCGAGCACCGGCTCAGGGCTCGCGAGTATTTTTGCCGCCGCCGTTCGCGCCCGCGCCGACAAGGTGCCGGTCACCAATAGCGGTGAAATTCCAAGCGGGGCGAGCATCGTCGTAAAAGTACGCGCGTGCTGTTCGGCGAGCAGTTCTGTCGGAACCATCATCGCGGCCTGATATCCATTTTCCATTGCCAGCAGAGCCGCGAACAGCGCCACGACCGTTTTGCCGCTGCCAACATCGCCCTGTAGCAGCCGGTGCATACGCCGGTCGCTGCACATATCAGCAACAATCTCGCGCGTCGCCCGCATCTGCGCGCCAGTGAGTTCGAATGGCAATGACTGCTTCAACTTCGACGTCAGATCGCGGCGATTCGTAAACTGCAACCCGACGCGTGACTCACGGGCGAGCGTTTTCGCGCGGCACTGCAGCAGGTGAACACAGAGAAATTCCTCATATACCAACCGCGATCGTCCGCGATACGCATCGGCCAACGATGTCGGGCGATGGACCGACAACAACGCCTCGCCAATCGGAGGCACATTTGCGGCCGCGAGCAACTCGGCGGGGATGTATTCCTTGAACAGCGGCAAATATTGATCGAGATGCTTTTCGATAAGGGCGCGGATCTGCCGGAACGACAACCCGTCCGTTGCCGGATACACGGCGAGCACCCGTCCGCCTCCGGTACCGCTCTCGCCGGCTCCAAGATTGATGTACTCGCGCGGCACCAACTGGCGGCCGTGAAAGAATCGCACGGGCCCTGTAAGCAGGAGGACGTCGTCTTTTTTGATCGTGCGGTCCAGAAACGGCTGACCAGGCCAGCTTGCTTCGATCAGGCCGCTGGAATCCTGTAGCACCGCTTGAAACACCCGAAGGCCTTTGCGGGTGGGAATGATGCCTTTTGAAACCACGGTGCCGATCACCGTCGCATCGCTGCCAATTCGCAGGCGGGCAATGGGCGTGACAGTGCTGGCATCTTCGTAGCGGTGTGGAATATGGAAAAACAGATCGCGCGCCGTGAAAATTCCCAGTCGGCGCAACGCGTCGGCGCGTGCCGGGCCGACACCTGTCAGATAGGTGACGGCGGTATCGAGAAACGGGCCGCTCGCTTTTCTCTCGCGGCCGGTACTCACGCTTCGAGCAGCTCCCGGGCGAACGCGGCGGCATCGAATGAAAGCAGATCGCCGGCGGCCTCACCCACGCCAATGAATTTTACAGGGACATTCAGCGCTTCGTGCACGGCGAGCACCACACCACCTTTGGCGGTACCATCGAGTTTCGTCACCACCAATCCGGTGAGCGGAACGGATGCCGCAAACGCCTTCCCTTGTGCTATCGCGTTTTGCCCGATTGTGCCGTCGAGTACCAGCAACGATTCATGCGGTGCGTCGGGCAGGCGCTTCGCGACGACCCGGACCACTTTCCGCAATTCCTCCATGAGTCCGTCACTCGTATGGAGTCGCCCGGCCGTGTCAATGAGAATGACATCGACACCCCGGCTTACCCCGGCATCAATCGCACTGAACGCCACGGCCGCCGGATCGCCGCCCGGCGCACCCGCAACAAATTCCGCACCCGCCCGTTCTGCCCAAATCCGCAGCTGGTCGATTGCGCCGGCGCGAAATGTATCGCCGGCAGCCACGAGCACCCGCTTTCCTTCGCCCACCAATCGGGCAGCGAGCTTCCCAATGAAGGTAGTTTTGCCGGCGCCATTGACGCCGAGTACTAATACGACCGTCGGCGCCGACACGGCGTGCAGCAACGCTGGATCACTGTGACCAGCCCGGAGGGCCTTCGTCACCCCATGCACAAGCGCTTGCTCAAAATCGCCCTGCGACCGAATCTCGCCACGGGACGCGAGCAGTTGCAGATCCGCGACGAGCCGCGCTGTTACCGGTACGCCGAAATCCGCTTCGAGCAGCAGCGATTCGAGCCGTTCGAGTGAGCCCGCATCGACGCCACCGCGTGCCAGTACAGCGACGTCGGTGAGTGCGACGTCGGCGATACGTTGCCAAAGCGATCGTCGGGGCACCGCGGAGTCTTTCTTTCGGAATAAGGAAGGCATAAGTGCAATCTGGCGCACCGCAGCGCGTCAGCGAAGCCCGATCTGACGCCGCATCAGCCATTCGGCGCATAACAGACCTATGGCGACGGCAAACAGCCACCACACCGTTCGGGCACTCGGCGCCCGGCCCGATGGCGCGGCGGCACCGACTGCCCCGCTGCGAACCGTCGCGTGCCGGGGTAGCCATTCGGCGGAGGCATTCACGACGAGTAATCCATCGTCCGGGTTGCTGCGTGTTTCGCCGCCCGTTGCGGTGATATGCGTTTCGTAAATACCGGCCGGCAGCGGTGCCGACTCACCCATCCCGCTCTCGCCCGTGAAACGCACCGTCAGCGTGTCCACTTGGGCACTGACCGTGCCGCGACGTTGCAGTATGATGGTCGCAGTCGAGTCGCGTGAACTCCCGCGGCGCCATCGCACCGGTTCACCGGCGCGGAACCATGCCGAGGCCGGCCGGGCAAGGCGAACATCGTGGGCATCGCCAGTCATCCAATCGAATATCGATCCCCAGAGTGCCGTGAACGCCTCGGCACTTCTGCCCCCACGAAACTTCCATCGCCACAACCCAATTGCCGACACAATCACAATGCGACGGGGATGCGAACTCCCGACGACCAGCGGCCGCTCATCAAATCGTCGGCCACGTCGGGCATTCACGGCGATCCATTCGTGATCGGATCCCGGTTGGCCGATCTCCACGGGCGGCAGCGAATCCCACGGCATGCCGGCGAGCGTACTGGCCAGCGGCGACTGTGGTGCGGACGTCGCGTAGTAGTCGTCACCCTTCTGCGCTGGCGGTGCCATCAGTGTGAGCGCCCCGTGCGTCAGTGCACGCGGCGGGCCAAACAGCCCTGTATCGCCGTGGATCACCGCCAGCGGAGCATCGACGAGCGCACGGCGAACTTCCGCTTCGCCGACGGGAGACATCGCCCCCTCGGTGCGCCATTGTCCGGGTGCGACGCGAAAGTAGCCGCGCGTCGGGACGGCGAGTGTCCCGCGGAGTACATCGAGCGCATAGCGCGAATCGAAATCCGGAGAAGTCGATACGAACACGGCCGATGCTCCGCGCGCGACGTCGAGTGACGCGAACAGAGTGTCATTGGCGGGCGTCCCGTCGCCCATCGTTTGAAGTACCGCGCGCAATAGCCGCACTCCCGGAGCGCCGACAATCACGGCGCGCAATCGTATCTCGCGCTCCGCGAATGGCGCGAGTGAGTCTACTTTCGCGCCGGCCAGTGGCACTCCATCGAGCGTGATCTCAAACTGTCCCGCTCCGGCACCGGCACCGCCCGCGGCGATCACCGTCACCAGCGCGATGGTGTCGCCGCTGATGACGGCTGACGGAGTATCCAGCGATGTGATCGCCGCATCACGATTTGGAGTTCCTTCGATGAGCACCACACGCGACCCGGAAGGCAACTCGGTCAATCGCTCCGGATCATCCACCCGGCCGTCCGTGATGAATACGACAGGGCGTCCGGACCCAATGGCCCGTTCGACGAGCGGAGCGGCCCGCATGGCGGCGTCGGCCGGTTCTGCTGGCGGTTTGCCGGAGCGAAGAGAATCGCCAACGAGTAACAGCGTGTCGCCGCCCACGGAATCGGCGCTGCGCACCGCACGCTGCCAGAGCGCGTTGCCACCGATGGCACGCCAACTCGCGGAGACGTCGAGCGCCGCATACGGCGTTGCATGGCGTGCGAACCCGATTGGTGCATCGAACAACAGCGCCAGAATGATCGTCAAGGCGGTCCCGCGCAATACGAAGGGCACAGCGGTCCGCGGGCCACCGCTCGCCGCCAGCAGACGGTATTGTGCAAATGCCAGCGCCCAGGCGCCGCAGACGACGAATAGCCAGATCAGCATCGGAGTAAACTACGCGACCGGCTACGGGGCTGTGACGGCCACTGTCGATTTTCCCGGTATAAGCCCGGTCGGCAGATCGAGCGCGGCCTGCGCCAAACGTTTCACACGATCGAAGTGGCCGAGATCAACTTTCTCTAGTGGCACGCCAGTGCTCGACCGGAGCGCCGTCTGTGAATCGCGCTGTACGCCGCCCACTAAAATCTCAAAGTGTAGGTGCGGCGCGGTTGCAAGCCCCGTCATTCCCACAAAGCCGATGGTCGAGCCCATGCTGACGTGCGTGCCCGATCGCACACCTTTTGCAAATGCCCGAAGGTGTCCATACCGCGACACATAGCCATTCGGGTGCCGGACGTCGATGCTGTTGCCGTAACCACCCCGTATGCCCGCAAAAATGACGATACCATCACCGATCGCTCGCACCGGGGTACCGGAGCTTGCGGCGTAGTCGGTGCCTTTGTGGGCACGCCACTGACCGAGAATGGGATGTTTCCGCATGCCAAACACACTGGAAATTCGGCGGAAGCTGAGTGGTGCTCTCAGAAACTGCGCCCGCAGCGATCGGCCGCTCTGGTCGTAGTATTCCGGCCGCGATGCCCCAATCGGTGAAAAACGGAACGCCTGCATTTCGCGCCCATTGCGCTCGATCCCCGCCGAAAGAATGGTGCCCGCCCGGACCCCGCCGGATGCCGAGCGTCCACGCTCAAACACCACGCGAACAGCGTCACCGTCCTGCAGTTCGCGACTCATATCCACGCGATATTCAAATATGTCGGCGAAGGTCCAAGCAAGCTCAGCCCTCGCACCTTTGGGGAGCAGCGCGTCTGCGCCGGCGTCGAGCGCCTCATACAAGTTGGCATGCACAACACCGCGCACGACCACCGTGTCGGTGGTCCACACAATTCGCTCTTCGGTTGCACGCCAACCATCACCGTCGCGGGTGAGATGGAGCGTGCGTTCTGCCGAGAGCTGCAACGCGATGGCCCGGGGGCGAGGATCGCTGGTGGCGGTGGAGTCACCGAACTCAGCGACAATCGCGCTGCTGTCGCCGGACACGCGCACCTCAAGACCAGCGGGAATGTGGCGATCATCAAGTCCGTCGGTGCCGGTAAAAGCACGAAGTGCCTTCGCCGCCTCGTCTCCGGACAAACCGGCGCGTCCCAAAAGAGTCGCGAGCGACTCACCACGCCCCAGCGTGTCGGTGCGCGACCAGAGTGTCGGTGTTCGCACTTGGCCGAGCAGGTGGCCGGGCTGGCGCATCTGTGGCGTGCCCAGACGAATCGCGGCGGCGGCCACCAGGGCCGCCGCCGCGCACATTACGGCGACGACTGCGCGAGCGCGCGCGGACATCAATCCATCTGTCTCCGAATGAACGTCGGTATCTCGAGATCATCGAGATCGCCGACCGGGCGCCGCTCAGATACCGGGGGCGCCACGGGACGCCGCTGCGGCGCCGCGTTGCCCGACGACCCTGACGCGCCAGCGGTGTTTGCCGAACCCGTCTGCCATGCACTGCCGATGACCGGGCGCGCACGTGCCCCGTCAATCGGAATCACCGGCGTGCCGGCGCCACGTATCGATGAATGGCCAGCGGCCGTGTGCGGCTTCGCGAATCCCGTCGCTACCACGGTCACGCGAATCTCGCCCTGCATTGCCGGTTCATGCACCGCGCCGAAAATGATATTCGCTTCGTCGCCTGCGGCGTCGTGAATAATGTCGGCAATCGCCGTGACTTCACCGAGGGTGAGATCCTGGCCGCCGGTCACATTGATCAAGACGCCCGTGGCGCCCGAGATTGAGACGTTGTCGAGCAGTGGGCTCGAGATGGCCTGTTGGGCGGCCTCCATCGCGCGATTCTCACCGCGCCCGATGCCTGTGCCCATCAGAGCAGCGCCGCCGTCCTTCATTACGGTGCGGACGTCGGCATAGTCCACGTTGATCATGCCGACACCGCTGATAATCGTGGAAATGCCGCTCGTAGCATGCAACAGCACTTCATCAGCTTTCTTCAGGGCATCCTGGAACGGAATCCCCTTCCCAACCACGGCCAGCAGCCGCTCATTGGGAACGACAATCATCGTATCCACATACTTCGCCATCTCGGCGATGCCTTCCTCGGCCTGGCGCATCCGCTTGCGCCCCTCGAAGAGGAACGGCTTCGTCACGATGCCGACAGTCAGGGCGCCCGATTCGCGGGCCAGTTCGCAAACGACTGGGGCGGCACCGGTACCCGTGCCACCACCCATGCCACAGGTGACAAACACCAGGTCGGCGTTCCCCAATACGCGTAACACTTCATCGCGGTTCTCTTCGATGGCTTGGCGCCCGATTTCCGGGCGAGCGCCAGCTCCGAGGCCGCGCGTAAGTTTCTTGCCAATCTGGATTTTGACGTCGGAGCGCGAGTTGAGCAGCGCTTGGGCATCGGTGTTGACGGAGACAAACTCCACTCCGCCGAGGTTTTCCTCGATCATCCGATTCACTGCGTTGCCACCACCACCGCCGACGCCAACCACCTTCATCCGGGCGTTCTGTGCGGGGGTCTCCTCGAACTCAAAAATGCTCATGCGCGTGGTGCTCCGTGACTGT
>JANYKA010000168.1 GCA_025358315.1 Gemmatimonadota bacterium
ACTTGGGTGTAGTAAAAGGCGCGCTGACGAATATTTCGATTGTCGTTGATCAAGGCCCATGTGGCGCCAGCATCGTCGGAACGAAACAGTCCCCCTTTCTCGTTTTCGACAATCGCGTAAACCCGGTTGGGGTTGGCCGGCGATACGGCCACTCCAATCCGGCCAATGAGGCCGCTGGGCAGTCCCGGGTTGCGTGTGATCTCCGTCCACGTCTCGCCGCCGTCAGTCGATTTGAACAATCCGCACCCCGGACCGCCACTCGACATCGTGTACTCGGTGCGGAACGCCTCCCACATCGCAGCATACATCACGTTGGGATTTGTCCGGTCAATCGAGATGTCAATTGCCGCAGTGCGATCATTGCGATAGAGCACCTTCCGCCAGCTCTTACCGCCATCGGTGCTTTTGTACACGCCGCGCTCTTCATTGGGCACGCCGAACCGCCCGAACGCCGCAGCGAATACGATATCCGGATTTGTCGGATGTACACGGATGCGGGAAATGTTTTCAGTTTTCTCGAACCCGATATGCGTCCACGTTTTGCCGGCGTTGACAGATTTGTACATACCATCGCCCGCCATAATGTTGCCGCGAATCGCACTTTCACCTGTTCCGATGTACACGATGTCCGGATTCGATTCCGAAACGGCAACGGCACCAACGGACGCGCTGGTGATTTGTCCGTCCGTCACCGGTGCCCACGTGGTACCAGCGTCGGACGTTTTCCAGAGTCCTCCGCCTACCGCGCCGAAATACGCCTCTTTCGGTCGGCCCTTCACTCCGGCAACAGCAATGGAACGTCCGCCCCGATCGGGCCCCAGACTACGCCAACGAAACGTTTTCATCAGTGCAGTGTCGATCGCGCCGGCCGGCCGGCGATGTGCGCGTGGATCGAATGTCGTATCGGCACTCCATCCGGAACCGACAACGATGCAGGCGGCAGCACCAACGGCGAGAACGAACGGGCGGTAAATGCGGGGCATAGCAGATCCTGGCGCGTAGGGGGCGTATATTGGCTGGAAACTACCGACTGCTTATGGAGAATCAATGCGATTAATTACGGCCGCCGCCGCTCTGATGTTGGCGCCGTCGCTGTTTGCTCAGGGCCTGGGGACACACGAACCCATTGGACATGCCGTACGCGCCGTCACTCCGCCAGTGATCGACGGTCGTGGCGACGATGCCGTATGGACGCTCGCGCCACCGATGACCGGCTTTCGCCAGTTCGACCCCGGTGAAGACCTCGATCCCTCGTATGCCACCGAGGTGCGGGTCGCCTACGACGATCACTACTTGTACGTGCTCGTCCGGGCCTACGATCCCCATCCGGACAGCATCCGTCCACTGCTCAGCCGCCGCGATGTAAAAACATCGAGTGACCAGATTAAGATCATTATCGACGCGTTTCACGATCGTCGCACCGGCATAGAACTGGCCGTGAATCCAGCTGGCGTGAAGCGCGACTATTCCATCTACTCCGACATCGTCGAAGACCCGACATGGGATGGCGTATGGGACGTCGAGACGCGAATCGACGAAAAAGGATGGGTGGCCGAGTTTCGCGTGCCGTTTAGCCAACTGCGGTTCAATGCGAAAGCTGAACACGTCTTCGGGTTTGGGGTCTGGCGCGACATCACCAGACTCAATGAACGTGATTCGTGGCCCGTGTATCGAAAGTCCGTGAATACGTTGATTTCGCAACTCGGAACACTGGATGGCATCAAAGGGATCGCAGCGCCGCGACGACTGGAGTTACTGCCGTATACCGTTGTGAAGAACGCGTCGGAGCCAACGACCACCGGCAATCGCAGTGTGAATCACGCCACAGTTGGGCTCGACGCAAAAGTGGGGCTGACGCCGACGGTGACGCTCGACGCCACCGTCAATCCGGATTTCGGGCAAGTAGAATCCGATCCAGCTGTATTGAACCTCTCGGCGTTTGAGATTCAGTTCGCGGAGCGACGTCCATTTTTTCAGGAAGGCGTTGGCCTGTATAAATGCGGTGGCCCGTGTGAGGGAATCTTCTATACGCGACGGATTGGCCGCTCGCCGCAACTGCGCGCATCAGCACTCGATCCGGCGTTCACGGGCATTACCGGCGCCACAAAACTCACCGGCCACTTTGGGAACGGCATTGCCATCGGCATTGTTGACGCCGTCACGGAGCAAGTCCGCGGCAGCGCCGGTACGACCATAGAACCCAAGACAAATTATTTTGTGGGCCGGGCCGTACGCGAATTTGATGGCGGACGTTCGCAGATCGGTGCGATGCTGACCGATACGCGACGCCAGGTCGACGACGCCACCGGCCAGCTGCTCCGCCGGTCTGCGACCACCGGGCTTGTTCAAGGGTACACACAATTTTGGCGCGACCAGTGGCAGGTGATGGGATACGGTGCGGTAAATCGCGTGGAAGGCAGCGCAGCAGCCATCGCGCTCACACAAACCGGAAGCGTGCATTACTTCCAGCGCCCGGATGGCGATATGCAATACGATCCGACGCGCACCGCGCTGGGTGGAACCGTTGCCGGCTTCGAACTGACCAAACTTCGCGGCTGGATGCGCTTCGATACGTTCCTCCGCTATGCCACTCCGGGGCTCGAAGCCAACGACCTTGGCTTTGTCACCTTGGTAAATGACAAGTCGGTTCGTCAGGAAGTGGATGTTTATCAACTCACGCCCAATGCGTATTTTCGGACAGCCGCCATGGCGTTCGTGGCAGAATCGCATTGGACCTCCGGCGGCCTGCCGGCGGCGAGGTCATTGCAAACTTTCAATTCTGTGGTGCTACCGAACAGCTGGGGCGCATCCCTGAATCTCACCGCGACTGACTTGGGCGGCGTAAATTGTGTGAGTTGCGCGCGCGGCGGACCGGCGTTGCGGCAGTCGCCGAAACTGGGGCTACGCGCCGACTTAAACGCCGACCCGCGATTGGCATTGCTTCCACACGCCGCGTTCCGTGCCGGGACCAGCGACGAGGGCCGTTCTGCGTATCGGGGCGGTGATCTCGGATTCGACCTTCGCGTTGGCAGTCAGTTTTCCACCAGCGTGCTAGCCTCGTTCGACCATGTGGTGAATAATCAGCAATGGACCGGCAATTTTGGGGCGCTGCTGAGTGACACCACCCACTATACCTTCGCGCGGCTCGACCAAAACATTCTTGCGCTGACCGCCCGCGGAAATTGGACGGCGACTCGGGACCTGTCATTTCAGCTGTACGCCCAACCGTTTTTCACGACGGGGGCGTTTAGCCAATGGCGCGAACTACAATCGGCGCGGGCACCGTCCTATAATGGACGGTTTCGATCGTATGGCGGCGGTATGTCTCCGGCAGGGTTCGAATTTGGGCAGTTCAACTCGAACGCGGTCGTGCGCTGGGAGTACCGGCCCGCGAGCGTACTTTTTCTGGTGTGGCAACAAGGACGTCTGCAAAATCTTCCGGGCACCGGAACATTCAGTGCGTCACAGAGCACCAACAATCTCTTTGCCGCGCACGCCAACAACACATTTCTGATCAAGCTCTCGTACTGGTTTAATCCGTAACGGTTACTTCGTTTGGATCACGATTGCCGCGCACGCGTTCCCGCGCGCTTTGGCTGGCATCGAGTTGATTCCCTGATACACCTCAAGTGTTTGGATCTGTTCCGGAATAATGGACATGAGTCCATCCGTCACGGCGATGTCATTGATGATATATGCAATTCGGTCGGAGGCGCACCGGTCCATGTTCACCACCAGACGACCATACTGTCCATACCGCATTTGAATTCCCGGGATGCGATTCATCGCAGCACTAAATCCGCCCATGCTCTCAATGTCGTCTTTCGTATAGAACACACCACCCATGTTGGCGTGACGGTCCTCAAAGAACTGGTCGAATCGATGCGTGTAACGGTATTCCAGTGGCACGAGCGGCCGCGTTTCAATGGTGACACCGGCGAGTTCCTGAGCGGTCTTTTCCAGCACGATCAGCACGTCGACCGGATGCATTTTGGACGCAGTGACCTTGGCCTGCTTCGGTCCGTAACCAATTCGGCGCACTGTCACCGCATACACACCTTCATTCAGTCCAACCACCGTGAAGTGCCCTGTGCTGTCACTGCGGACCGTCGCCGCCGGCCGGTTTTCCGTTTCAACGCTTGCGTCGACGATGCCGCGACCGCGCGGATCCGTTACCCGGCCGACAATGCGGCCGGATCCTGGAGCGGGGGCCGGTGCGGTGCCTTGTGATTGCGCGTGCAACGCCACGGTCCCCGCGAACAGCGATAGACCAATACACAATGTTGATCGTCTCATATTTGATTCTCCTGTTACTGAAACTAATCGGTCATCGCCGCCACATCGCCGCCTGAGCCCTCAGCGTCGTGGTACCCCGGTCTCGCCTCCGGTTCCGCAGCACACCTGAACACCTGAGCAGCCCATTGCATGCCTGCGATTATGGTAGCGCAGCTGTGCCCGGCAAAATGCGCCAGCGGACTTCGAGCTCTTCACCGACGCGCGCGGCATGCGGAAAGCGGGCATCATACCACGCTTTTACGGACGGTGAAACCGGCTCGCCAAAAGCCGGATGCAGATTCCAAATCAACATCGCCGCGCTGTCGGCGCTCAATTTTCCGGAAACGTCCGTCGTATCACGCCGATCGTACGGAAGGAAGTGAAACACGTAATGTCCGTAATAGGGCGGGCCGGCGAGAAACGGGATCTCGGGGATTCCTGGACCAGCGAAGATCGGGCGTCCGTCACGGTGGGCGACGACGAGCGCCTGCACCGTCGCGTACTGCGCGCTATCGCCAGCGCTGACCCGCAAACCGCCGCGCGCCATTCCCAGGCGATAGCCGAGATCGACGTGGGCCGGGTAGTAGCCAAGCGTATGGATGTCGCCGGGTTGCAGCGACAACACGGCGAAGGTGCCAAGCAATGCGGTCGTGCCGACCAGACGCGATGCGGCGTGCGGAGTCGCCCGCATCACTGAGAGAAACACGAGTGGCGCCACGAAACAGAAATACACGTTAGCGGAAAATGGAAACTGATTCAGCGCGAACAATGCCGCGAACGCGGCCAGCGTCATTGCGGCAAACCGGTCGCTGGTATCGACACGTCCAACTGATCGACTTCGGGCGTATCGAAATGCAATGATCGCTATGGTTGTCGGCAACAGCAGCCGCGCGCCCTCCCACACGGCCTGATAGACGACGTAGGACTGCGTGCTTCGCCATGCAAACCAGAGGCCGGCCGTGATCGTCACAATCTTCACGGCGCGTATCGCGCCCCATCGCAACTCGACTGCCACCAAAGTCACGAGATACAATCCCCGTATGGAGTTCCCGAACGGGCGCATCTCGAAGTTCATATCGCCAATACGTGTCAGCGGGTCGATGAACACACCGCGCATCAGCGAGTCGAGCGAACCGGTCAATAGATACGGAAGTGCAAACATCAACACCGGCACGGCAACACCGGCCGCGAGCCATGCGGTCGGCACCAGCAATTCGTTCCAGTTACGGCCACCGGTACGCACGAGCCGCACTTCGCGTACCGACAACGCCAGCACCAGTAACACGACCGGTACGACGAGATGCAGCAGCTCGGGAGCAGCCATGCGATCGCGCAACAGCCACAACACCATCGCGGCGAGCACCACCGACCCGACGATGACCGTCGCACTCGGCGCCCATTTTCGCCGCACAGATGCATGTGCTGTATGCAGGTCCTGACCGGCGAAGACAATGGAAAGCAGTGCCGCTGCCAGGAGATAGAGTGCCGTGATCTTGATGATCAGACCAATCCCAACCGCGACGCCTGCCGCCAGTAGCCAACGTGACCTTCGGCTGTCATTCCAGGTGATGAGCGCACCAGCGGCTCCCGTCGCGCAAAGAAGCAGATACCAACTCGGCATTGGCGACGGATAAACAGGCAATGTCCACATTGCAGCGGCGACCGTAATTGCCGCGGCCCACCACGGTGCCGTGGAGCGTCTGACAATACCGAAGACAATAGCCAGCCATCCGCACCACAGGCCGAACAGTGCGTACCGCGGCGCCATCATCGTCGTGCCGAATACGCGTTGGGCGAGCGCGTGCCACAACCCAAGAGCGCCGGTGTACAGCTCTTCGAAATCACGGTGTGGGAGCTGACCGAGCCGTATGCGCTCAGCGGTCTGGCCAAGCATGCCGTCATCGTGCGGCGTCCAGCCGCGGTCGAGGAGTGGCCACGCGAACAGCGCCGCAATGATGAGCGACGCGGCGAGTGGCAACCACTCCCATCGGCGTGTGTGCCAGTCCGGTCGGCCCGTCAACGCCATCGTGCCTCGATTGTGCCCATGCGCGAACTCTCGGGATAGCGAATCGCAAGCCACGCCAGTACGGACGGGGGAATCGGGTCGAGAAATATTGGTGCGTGGTTGATCAGTACGATATTGGCGGCACGCTCGTCAAATGACCGTGCCATCTGTGTGGAATCGGCAGTGCCCGCAGGTAGAAATCTGTATGCTTCGCGTAACGGACTGTGCGTGCCGGAGAGAAAATACATTTCCGGCAACTCGGGGCCGGCGTACACGGTCCCGGTTCCGCGATGTTCGGTCACCAGCCGTAAAATATCTGTGTACTGTGCACTGTCGGACGCCGGAAGTCGCAATCCTCCGTGTGCCACGGCTAACCGGTGATTGTCATCCCACCACGTGGCGGCCAGGCCAACGGTGTGCACCGAGCCCACGCGTAGCGCGATTCCTGCAAACACCGCGAGTGTCGTGCCGCCAAAGACAAGTTTGGGAAGGGCGCGATGATGCGCGGCCACGAGCGCCGCTGTAAGGATGGCCAACGGCGCCACATAGGCGAAATAGTTTGGCGCCGAATACGGAAACTGATTCAACGAGAACAGAGCGGTCATCGCAGCGACAGCGAGCACGACAGGGTCCAGCGGAATCCGACATTGCCAACCTCGACGGGCGCTGACGACGGCGAAAACGATTGCCGCAGGAAGTAGCGACATCCCGAAGTACCAGAGCGCGAGATACGCACTGCGGCTGGCAAACCCGAATGCGACCGAACCAACCGCTGCGATACCGCCAATCACCGGCGCCCACCAGCGTTGCCCCGCCCGATATTCCACGGCGAG
>JANYKA010000169.1 GCA_025358315.1 Gemmatimonadota bacterium
AGCGCCGCAATCATGCTATCGGTCACTGATGAGTCGCGGCCGAGCATCGTGTGGTAGGCGTCGAATTGCGATGGCACCAACGGCGCGATGGTGTAACTCAGCAGGCCGGTCGCATCGAACGCTTCGAGGGAATACCCATTGGCCTTCAGCGCCTGCAGAAGATCGGACCGACGCCCCTCCTTCATGAACGGAAGGAACGCGTACGACGCCGTGCCGTAGAGAAGCGAAAAGGAGCCATACTGGGTCAGGTGCCCGCCGGCATAATGTTGATCGGCGGCATCACAGTTCGGCCGCGCTGCCATCTGTGCGAGATGGGGCATCACCTCCCGGGTCATCACATCCCATCGCAATGACTCGGCGAGCAACACCACAATATCGGGGCGTCGCACGAACGTCACGGGCGCGGCCGCGGATGCCATCGGATATGCTGGTCGGGCATCGGGAAAGTGGTTAACCGGCCCGATCCAAAGTCCGTAGAACGGCAGCGCGGCACGCGGTATGACGCGTTCGTCGTCCGGGCTGTCAAGGGCGACGAACGTGATTACGGCGAGCAGGAAATACAGAAATGTCCGTCGCGGCAATCGCGGTTCGATCGTCGTCCATCGCACACTCGGCCAATGCCGTCCGGCCAGATTCCAGAGGGCAGCAGACATAAGAAACGCGACCGCCACGAGCCCCGCCGCTGCGGCGAAAACGCCGCCGGGGAGTTGCGTGACGTCCGTTGAGCTCACGGCCGCCCACGTCGCCGCGCCGTATGGGTGCAAGCCGAGAAGAACAAAGGTTGTTACATCGATCAGCAGGGAAAGGCCGATGACCGCCGCAAGAATCAACGCAGCGATCTGTTCGCCTCGCGGCCCAAACAGCCATCGTGCGCCAGCACCAACCAGAAACAGTGCGCTCGCAATTCCGAGGAGCAACACGGTGGCGTAAAACGTGAAGAAAAGAAATTCTGTTCCTGTTCCGCCGTCCGCACGGATCGCGTGGATCATCCAGCGTTCGCTACCGAACAGCACGGCAGCTTGCAGTAACAGCGTCAAGGCAGCGAAGCGGATCAGCCGTCCCGATGCCGTGTGGTCGCGCCGGACTCGCTCTACTTTACGCACCGGAGCACCACCGCCGGCGGACAGTTCGCCCAGACCACCTCCGTCTCCACCGTGCGGAAGGACGTTCGGAGTAGGCGTCGCAACAGCGCGAGTTTCGGCAGCCAATAGCAGTGCACATATGCAAAAGTGCGAAAGTGACCACCGGGCCGGAGAAACCGCTCTGACACCGCAATCGTACTTTCCAGAGACGCATCTGACATCAGTGCGAACGGGAGCCCCGATACAATAAGATCCACCTGTTCGTGTTGATGCGCCAAATGGTCCGAAAGATTGGCGGCGTCGTCTGGAATGATCGTGATCCCGGGAAATCGAATCCGCAGGTGCTCGCGAAACGTCGGATTTGTCTCGACGGCAATGAGCTGGGCCGGCGCGGGGTGTCGCGCCAGGATTTCCTGGGTGATTGCCCCAGTCCCCGAACCAAACTCCACGATTCGATGCACTTCATTCCGCGGGATTCCGTCGAGCATCGCGCGAGCCAACGTCGGAGACGATGGCGTAACCGCACCCACCTGTCGCGGGTTCTGCAGGTATTGCCCGAGGAATCCGATCGCGTGTTTCACTGGGGGAACAGTATCACCCGCGCGGCAGTTCCGCAGGGTGGGGTATCCGCGATCCCATCGCTAGGGGGACCTTACTAATATTCTAGTGTGAAAGCCGACCTAGTCGTTGCAAGCCGCATGGGTATTCGGCAAATGACGCATTCCTGTTGTCGATTGTGGGCTCGCCCGGACGACTACCGGTTGTTCACAGCGGTCTCGATACCAATTCAGAGGATCCCATGAAATACCTGTGCCTGATTTACGACGAAGAGCAAAAGATGGCTGGAATGTCCAAAAGTGACGGTGAAACGATGATGGGCGAGTATGGCGAGTTCACTGCCAGCGTCCATAGCAGTGGCCATTACATCGCTGGTGAGGCACTGCAGCCGGTCTCCACCGCCTCGACCGTGCGGGTCCGCAATGGGAAAGTCTCGACCACCGATGGCCCCTTTGCCGAAACCAAAGAGCAACTTGGCGGATTTTATTTGATTGAAGCCAAGGATCTGAACGACGCCATTGCAGTGGCTGCACGGATTCCGTCGGCGAAGAGCGGTAGCATCGAGGTCCGGCCGATCCGGCCGATCCAGTACCCGAAGTAGGTGAGTGATGCGGAGCCGCTACTCGTGAATGTGGACGCGGCCGATAAGGTGCGTGAGACGGTGGACGCCGTCTATCGCGCTGAGTCGCGCCGCGTCCTCGCCACGCTGATTCGCATCCTTGGGGACTTCGAGATTGCCGAAGAGGCGTTGCACGATGCCTTCGCGGCAGCGGTAGAGAAATGGCCGGCGCAGGGCGTGCCGGACAATCCGCGCGCGTGGCTTGTCTCGGCAGGCCGATTCAAAGCCATTGACGCCATGCGCCGGCGATCACGATTCGACAATACACTCGTGGAGTTTGCGAATCGCATTGACGTCGATGGCGATGACGAGGTGGGAGGTGAAGACGACGGCGTCGAAGACGACCAACTGCGGTTGATATTCACGTGCTGCCATCCCGCGCTGTCACCGGATGCGCAGATTGCACTGACGCTCCGCGAAGTGTGCGGTCTCACGACCGAAGAAATTGCTAGCGCATTTCTGACCGCACCACCAACGGTGGCTCAA
>JANYKA010000184.1 GCA_025358315.1 Gemmatimonadota bacterium
GCCGGCGGCCATACACACGGGATTGCCTCCGAACGTGTTGAAGTGCAATCGCTGCTTCAGCGTCTCGGCGATCTCCATGCGCGTCGTCACGGCCGCGAGTGGAACGCCATTGCCGATGCCCTTCGCCATCGTCACGAAGTCTGGCGTCACACCGTAGTTCTGGAATCCCCAGTAGTGCTCCCCCGTGCGGCCGAACCCGGTCTGCACTTCATCGGCGATACACAGGCCACCACTCTCGCGCGTTGCCGCATATGCTTCGCGCAAATAATTGAACGCGCCTTGCGTGGCTCCGCCCACGCCCTGGATGGGCTCGGCGATAAACGCCGCGACTTTCCCGGGCGTAGAGTACCGAATCAAATCGCGGATATCGCGAGCGCTCGCCGAGGCGATCTCTTCGGGAGTGCCGGTGAACGGACTGCGATAGGGATCGGGGCAAATCGCGTGGTGCACTCCCGTGGCGCCCGGGAGCGGATATTTCCAAGTGCTTTGCGACGTGAGCCCCATCGCGCTGGGACTTCCGCCGTGATAGCCGTTGCGAACGGCGATGACGTCCGTGTTGCCTGTGAAAAGTCGCGCCATCTGAATGGCGAGATCGTTGGCTTCACTGCCGCTATTCACAAAGTACGTCACGTCCAGACCGGCTGGCATCTTGCTCGCGAGTTTCTTGGCGAGCAGCGCAACGTTCGGATGCAGATAGATCGTAGTGGAGTGCTGAAGCGTGTTGACCTGCTCGTTGATCTTTGCCGTGATTTTCGGATGGCAATGGCCACACGAGACGGTGACGATGCCAGCAAAGAGATCGAGGTACCGGCGCCCGGTTTCGTCGAAGAGCCACTGCATGTGGCCCTCCACAATCATCAGCGGCTCTCTGTAAATCGTGAACACCGCCGGGTTCGTGTATTGGCGGCGCATCGCGAGGACCTCGTTGCGCGATGGACCGTTGTATGTCCGAGGCACGTGCGTGCTGGGCGGCATTTCAATGTTGGTGGCAATTCCTGTCATGTCGTGGCAACCTCATCTGGTGCGGCATAGCCTTCTACGCCGTCGAAACCTTCATGGTAATCGGCGTCACTCGGCCGCCGGATCTGCGACTGCAACACTACGCGATCGCGGCGAATGCCGCGGAAATCCTCGATCGACTTCCACCCTTTGTCGGCGTGGATCTCAAAAAAGTGATCGAGCCCGTCGAGTAACTTCTTAATGACATTTGGGCCCACGGCATGGTCGAGCATTGCCGATGTACACACCTGTACCGTGCCGCACCCCAGCAGAAAATAGCTCGCCGCCTGGTTGAAATCGGAGACACCGCCGATGCCGGAAAAACTCATTGTTGGAAACGCTTGTGTCATCGCCGCCATTTTTGCGAGCGAGATCGGGAGAATTGCCGGACCGCCAAGCCCGCCACTCGACACCAGTCCGTCTACATTGATCTCAAATTCCAGTGTCTCCGGATCAATGACAGGAATAGACGGAAACGTATTTGATGACACAATCGCATCTGCGCCACCGCGAATGCACGCGCCAGCCTCAAGCACAATGTCCGACGTACTTGGTGTGAGTTTCGTCCAGACAGGAATCTTTGCCACCTCTTTTACTGCCTCGGTGACCACTGAACAGAGCCCCTGGTCGCGGCCGATGTTTGAACCCATGTCTTTCCGGTCCATATGCGGACAGGAGAAATTCAATTCCAACCCGTCGGCGCCGTTTTCCTGACAGGCGATGGCGAGCGTCTGCCACGCCTTGAGTTCCTTGTCATTGCCGGAGCCAGCCATGATGGAGGCAATCAGCACTTTCGACGGATGCGCCGCCTTGATGCGTCTGAGGCGTGGAATCCACCAGTCGAGCGTTTTGTCGGAGATGAGTTCCCAGTTCCATGAGGAATGCAGTGCCGCGCCCTCGCGCTTCTTCATGGAGACGCGCCCGTCGTCCGGCGACGTGCGTAGAAACTTCGCCTTCGCGCCATAGACATTCACTACCGGATGCAATCCGATCGTCTTTGTCACCACGCCACCCCAACCGGCGTCGAAAGCGCGCATGATATTGCTCTCCGACTCCGTCGGCGGTGCCGACGAGAGCAGGAATGGGTTTTCGAATTTGATGCCTGTGAAAATTACTGAACGGTTCGACATGGAACACTCCGTATCGGTGAACTAGCTCATCCAGTTGGTGCCGGCCTCGCGATTCCACTTGGTCGTCATCTTCTTGGCCTGCGTCCAGAATTCAATTGATCCGCGGCCCGTGATATCACCGACGCCAAACCGTGAGTCATTCCATCCGCCAAACGAAAACGGTTCACGCGGCACCGGCACGCCCACATTCACGCCGACCATTCCGGCGCTCGCGCCCTCCATCACCCGGCGCGCAATTGCACCACTCTCCGTGAACACCGATGCGGCGTTGCCATATGGTGATCCATTCTCGACGCGCAGCGCCTCGTCCACGTCACCGGCGCGAATGATGACCAGCACGGGTCCAAAGACTTCCTCCCGGGCAATCTTCATGTCCGGAGTGACGCGGTCGATAATAGTCGGCCCCAGCCAGTATCCGCCCTCACGTCCCGCAACGCCGGCTTTGCGGCCATCGACGAGAATCTTCGCGCCAGCCGCTTCGGCCTCATCAATAAACCGTGAAATGCGCTCCTTCGATTCCCGCGTGATCACCGGGCCGACATCTGTGCCCGGCACAATCGCTTTTGCGACTTCAACCATGCGTTTGATAATGTGGTCCACATTAGCAACCCCGACCATGACGCTTGCCGCCATACAGCGTTGACCTGCACATCCACTCATCGAGGCCACGACATTGTTCGACGTCATCTCGAG
>JANYKA010000278.1 GCA_025358315.1 Gemmatimonadota bacterium
GGGCGCGGGGGGTTCGCGCAGGCGAGCACGCGGCGTAGCGCGAGACAGTTGCCGAGTAGGCAACTGGCTCGATGCGTGTAAGCCGCCGCGAGCCGAAGCGAACCCTCCGCGCCCGCCCGCGCACACAGGACCGTACTAAAGCAAACTGACTGGATCGCGGTCGAACGTGACGCGCAACTCGCCACGCGACGGCACGTCAAAACTGGTCAAGAAGTGCCGCGCCACGCGCGTCAGCGCCGCGGAATTCGTGGCCCGGAGCAGCAAATGCCAACGCCAGCGCGTTTTGATCCGCTCGATCGGGCACGGCGCCGGCCCAACGAGCTCAATCCCGTTAATTCCCGGCGTCGCAAGTGCCTTCTCAAACCACTTCCCCGCCGCCACGGCGAGTTCCATCGTCGCGATTTCATGAGCGCCGCTGAATACGATGTTGGCAAGCCGCACCGTCGGCGGGTACGCTGGACTCTCCCGGCCCGGTAACTCTTCAGCCACAAATGCGTGATAGTCGTGCGTGACCGCGCAACGTATCGCATGGTGCGTTGGCACACGGGTCTGAATAATTACCAGTCCACCCTTCGGTCCGCGGCCGGCCCGGCCAGCTACTTGGCTCGCGAGTTGGAATGTCCGCTCCGACGCGCGAAAGTCCGGAAGATTAATTCCGACGTCGGCGTCGATCACACCGACTAGCGTCACGTTTGGAAAATCGAGCCCTTTCGCGATCATCTGCGTGCCGAGCAACACATCCACTTCACCGTGCTCCACGCGGTCGAGCAATGTTGCGTGCGCCCATTTTCCACTCGTCGTGTCCACGTCCATTCGCGCGATACGCAGCGACGGAAGGCGCTCGGCGAGCATCCGCTCCACCTGTTGCGTGCCCAACCCCCGCTGGCGCATCGTCAGGGAACGACATTGCGGACAAGTATCGGCCAATGCTTCCTGATGCATACAGTAGTGACAGACCAGCCGGTCCGGCGCACGATGGTACGTCAGCGAGATCGAACAATCGGGGCACGCGGCCACCCACTCGCAGTTGCTGCACTGCACAAACGATGCGTACCCGCGCCGATTGAGCAACAAGATCACCTGCTCCTGCTTGGCCACTCGCTCACGGAGCTCCGTCTCCAATCGCTCGCTGATGACCGACCGCAATTGTTTCTCCGCAGCGGTGAGATGTGCCGCGCGCGTCGTCAGTCGGAGATCCACGAGCTCGACCTTTGGAAGCGCACCGCCGCCGACTCGCGCCGGCAATGTCAGCAGTGTGTACTTCCCGCTCTGGGCATTCACCCAGCTCTCCAAGCTCGGCGTCGCACTGCCGAGCACGCATACCGCCCCGGATTCGCGGGCCCGCACAATCGCGACTTCGCGGGCGTGATAGCGCGGTGACTCACCTTGTTTGTAACTCGCCTCGTGCTCTTCGTCGACAACAATTGCTCCGAGATTTTCGAGCGGGGCGAAAATTGCCGAGCGTGCACCAACGGCAATGCGTTTCTCACCGCGCCTGAGGGCGAGCCACGCGTCATAGCGTTCGCCGTCGCTGAGGGCGGAATGCAGCACGGCAACTTCGTCACCGAACGCCGCACGAAAACGGTCAACGGCCTGTGGCGTTAAGGCGATTTCCGGAACCAGCACGATTGCCGAGCGTCCACGGCGGACGATTTCGCGGAGGAATTCGATATAGACGAGCGTCTTGCCACTGCCGGTAATGCCGTGCAACAATGCGACCGTTCCCGGCGCCGCACTTGTCAACGCGTCAATCGCCGTGCGTTGGGCTGGCGTGGGCGCGTGCGTCGTGGCCGCCTGACGGGCGCGATGGGCGAACGGATCGCGCGCCGTCGTCTCCCGTGAAATCAAGGCGAACCCGCGCTTCACGAGTCCCTGCACCACGGCGTCCGAACATTGGAGCTGTTGCACGACTTGGTCGACCGGTGCGGATCCACCGACTGACTCGAGCATTTCGAACAGCGCGCGTTGCTGCGGTGAGCGACTGAAGATTTTGTCCCGCTCCATCAGCGATGGAAGCTCTTTGGTCAGCCTGATTACCCGCCGCGACTTCACTGCCGGTTCGGGCCGCTTCGATGCGCCCAGTGCCGCGGGGAGCGCCGCTCTCATTACCATCCCGACCGGTGACAGATAGTAGTCGGCGATCCACTTGCAGACGTGTAGCAGGTCAGGTCGGAACGCCGGCGAGGCGTCGGGAACGTCAATGACTTTTTTGGGTTCGGCGTCGCCGAGTGCTATGCCATCGCTCTCACCAAGGCAGTAGCCGACTTCGCGGCGGTTGCGGACTGGCACAATGACACGCGACCCGGCGACCAGCGGGTGACGCGTCTCGCCTTCCACGGAATACGTGAAAGTTTTAAACAGGGGCAGCGGCAGCGCGACTTCGATCAGACGCCGGCCGGAGAGCGGCACGGCGGCGCTCATGCCACCGGTGTTGGCATCGTGCGCACGCGCTCAGCCGAGGGTGCGCCGGCCGAGTACAGATATTCGAGCAGCGCTGCGGAGAGATCCTGTCCACGCTGGTAGCGGTCGTCCGGATTCTTCGCGAGACATTTCATCACAACCTCGCCAAGTGCCGCCGGGATGCGCGAGTCCACCTCGAGCACCGACACTGGTGCTTCGTGCACATGCTTGTAACCAATCGAGTAACCGTCGGCTCCATCGAATGGCGGAAATCCGACGAGGCATTCGTACAACATCACGCCGATGGCGTACAGATCGGCCCGGCCGTCGAGTGTTTTCCCCATCGCCTGCTCCGGCGCCATGTAGTGCGGCGTGCCCATCGCGCGGCCACCGGCCGTGAGACGGCCGTGAAATCGGGCAGTGGCGATGCCAAAGTCGGTAAGGATGGCGTTGCCGTCATCATCGAAGAGCACGTTGTCGGGTTTCACGTCGCGATGCACAACGCCGCGGCGGTGGGCGTAGTCAAGCGCCGACGCCACCTGACTGACAACAATCGCCGTGCGGTCAGGGGAAACTGTGCGGTCGCGGGTGAGATCGTCGGCGAGACAGCCGCCGCCGAGAAACGGCATAATCAGATAGACCACTTCGCCCACTTCGCCGTAGTCGAACGGTGTGCAGATGAGTGGATGGACGAGCCGGCTCGAGGCTTCGGCTTCGCGACGAAAACGGAGGCGCATTTCTTCGTCGCGCGCCAGATGCGCGTGCATCACCTTCACGGCGAGTGGACGGCCGAGGCGCTCGTGTTCGGCGGCGTAAACATCCGCCATACCGCCGCTGCCGACGCGGCGCACTATGCGGTAGCGATTGCCCGTCGCCTGGCGGAGCGCCGTGATCAGCGCGTCGGGCGCCTCGGCGGCAGCGCGCACTTCGGGCAAGTCGGCGTTGCACTTGGTGCATTGGCGGGCAGCGCCACGATTCCAGGTGCCGCACTCTGGGCAGAACAGCGTTGACTCCGTATCAGGGACGGAGTGAATTCTACTCAAATACCACCGGTAATACCCAGCGGCCACCCGGATTTGATCTCCGGGTGGCCGCTGGAGGCAGTTATTCAGACTACCCGGCGTCCATTAATGAGATGCCAAATCACTGAAATGATGGCAATGACGAGCAGGAGGTGGATCAACCCGCCGCCGATTGGCACGATGAACGCGCCGAGCACCCAAAGCACCAGCAGGATGAAAGCGATGGTAAGAAACATGATGTTCGTGTCCTGTAAGTTGAGGAATTGGAGCTTGAACCTTATTCGGTATCCGCATCTCTGGACGTCACCGGGCGGGACTTGCGCCGCGCTGCGGCTTTTTCGTGACGCAGTGATTCAACATGCGCGCCGAACTCGGGCAACAGTTCCGTTACATACGAGGTCACTTGTGCTGCTGCCGCACCGATCACGGCGCCCTTGAAAATCTCCCACACGTCATGCGCGGCAGATGGTTCTTCGTTGCCATCAATGTCATATTTGCGCGCCGGTCGCGTGCGCGGCTGGGACCGATTTGAATTGGCGATGGCCGAAATTATCAAACCACTGCCGAAGGCAACGCCAACCATTGTCAGTGGGCTCTTACGAACGTATGCGCGCCAATCCACCAAATCTTTCGCCTGACTTTCGAGCACCGCAAGGTTCTCAGCGAGCGCCTCATGTTCTTCGGCGATTTCGCGCTCCAGTACGTCTGAGTGAATAATCATCGTGTGATTTCAGTTAGAGACTCTAGCGTTTTCGATGGTTGCAGGGTGACGCGCTGAAGTTTTTTCATACCGCTGACGACGAGCGCTGCGGCGACAGCCGCAGCGCCTAGCGCGACCAGCAGCGCAGCCAGCCAGGGTGCGACGACCGTCTCAAGACCGCGCACGCCGGCGAGCAGGAACAACCCAATTGCCAGTTGACCAACAACGACTCCGCCACCCAGGAGTTTGGCAGCCTCAACCGTAGCATGAGCGGCGTCCACTAACTCGATCTGGGCAAGGCGAACCTCGGCGCGGACAATGCGGCCAATGTTGCCCACCACATCTTGCACTACCGATCCGATGGACCGTTCGCTCTCGATCATCGCGTCCATGGTGCCGTCCTTAGTCGGCGCTACGAAGCGAGCGACCGACGAGGAATCCCACGGCGGCGGCGGCAATCAGGCTTTTGCCCGGGTTGTTCTTCACAAAATGCTCAACATCCGCCATGATTTCCTTGGCGCCATGGGAGCGAACGTACTTCGCGCCCACATCTATTTTGTCCGCCGCGTTGTGGCCAACACGATTGACAGTATCGGCTGCTTCATGGCCCGCTCTGCCGACACTTTCGGCCTTGGAATGAAGCCCCTTCGCGGCGTTATCGAGCGCGCCGGCAGTTGCCATTCGACCCGAGTGAAGTGCCTCACCAGCGGACGTTCCCATTTCCGACACCTTGTCTTTCACGCGCACGGCCGCGTCAGCAATCGCGCCTTTGGCGGTTGAACCGGCATCACGGACGGCACCCTTGAACTCCGATATGCCGTCGTGCATCCCAAGAGCTTCTGACATGGACAATCTCCTATATGTATTGACGTCCGTCGCCCTGTGACTTACCCGGGACAATCGGCGTCGTGAATAGCTGATTTTGAGCAGCTTCTGTTAGAATACGTGCGCGCTTCTGCCCGCGGAATCGTTCAACCGGGCGAATTGGCCATACCTCATTTGAGCGACGCCGTTTGTGTCCCTATGGGTCTCAGATCACAGAATCGGGCGCTTCAGACCAACGCGCGCATGTGCGCGACCGCAGCTTCGCCCAATCGTTCCGGGTCGTAGCCACCTTCCAGGGCGCTGACGAGCCGTCCGCCGCACCAAATGTTCGCCCTGGAGACCATCTCTCGGGTTAGCCGATCAACATCCGGCATTTCCATCGTGAAACCGCCGAGTGGGTCGCCGTTGAGGGAGTCAAATCCGGCGGAAATGAGAACGAGGTCCGGGGTAAAGCCGATAGTCGCAGCGTCCACCGTCTCAAGAAATGCGCTCACATAAGTTTCGCGCGGAAGCGCGGCCGCCATCGGACGGTTCCAAACGCTTTTTTGCGGGCCGTGATCGTCGTGGGCGCCGGTGCCAGGATACCAGGGCCACTGATGCATCGAAACAAAACGAATGTTCGCGTCATGCTCGACCAGCGCTTGCGTACCATTGCCGTGGTGCACATCCCAATCGACAATTAAAATGCGTTCGAGGCCTTTCATCTTTCGTGCGTAATGGGCGGCGATCGCAACATTTCCGAACAGGCAGAAGCCCATCGCATGGTCGCGCAACGCGTGATGGCCCGGTGGTCTTACGGCGCAAAAGCTACGAATGTTCTTGCCGCTGATGGCCAGATCAACGGCGTCGAGCACTGATCCGGCACCAGCAGTGGCCGCCGCCCAAGAGCCCTCGCTTGCCACGGTATCGGCGTCGAAGCGGCCGCCGCCGCTCGCCGAAAGCTCGCGCACCTGCCGCACATACTTCACGTCGTGCGCCAACACCAGTTCATCTTCGACAGCGTGGCGCCCCTCGAGATGCGTCAGCGCTTCAAACAATTCCGCATCGTAGCGCAACGCACGCGGAATGGCGCGGAGTCGGCCAACATGCTCTGGATGATTCCAGCCCGTATCGTGGCGGCCGCAATCGGAATGCGAAATAAATGCAGTGCTCACCGTACCCCTCTCAGTCGGCGCGACGCCCACTCGGCGATCAACAACATACAAACAAGTGGAAGCAGCCACGCGGGAAGACCGCTGGATGGAGTCGTAACAGCGGATGGTGTGGAAACCGGACCAAATGCGTCATGTATGCGAGCGAGCGGCGCTCCTTCGGCGGAATTGCCATCGGCACTGGGTGCGACGCCCAGTCCGTTTCGCGGCGCAGCTGCGTACGCGACGCTCGCCACCAGGCGCGACCACCAGAGGCGGTGAGCGGCAATGGCATCGTCACCGCCCTGCATCCGCCAGCGCCAAGTTTCGTTGTAACCGATTTGCAATACGCGGCCGGCGCCCTCGCGGCGCGCGGCGAGCGTCACCTTGCCGGCGCGGCTGCCGAGCCGCACGGCGTCGGTCCGAAGTGCCCCGAGCGCCTGCAACGGCAGACCTTCTAAGGGCGCGTTGGCTTGGACGTCACGCGTAGTTCCCGGAGTACGCGCCCCTACGTGGGCTGGTGCGAGTGCGCGAACGGCAGCGGCGTTCGCGGCATCGCCAAGGAGAATGAGGCCGCCGCCGCTGTGTACATAACGAGCGAGCTGCTGGCCCGCAGCGCCGAGCGATGTATCGAGAGCAACCACCGCCGAAAAACGGGCGGTGTCCAGCGCAAACAGCTTACCCTGATTCACGCTGGCAGTTGGAGCAACGGTGAGTCGCGCATCAACCGTCCAGCCACGTTCTTCCAGTGCCGCAATGACAAATTTTGCTTCGAACGATGCCCGACCAAGAACCAGTACCGGATGCAACAATGTCGCTGTTCCGGATTCCACCGTCGCACGAGTTCTTCCTTCGGTCGCGCGCAGCGTACCCAACGGCTCGGCAGCAATCACGGTGCTGCCGGTCGTGGCTGGTCTCACGGAATCAATTACCGCGAGTTCATCGGCTAACTCTACGGGCGCGATAGCCGCAATTGTGATGCGCTCTGCTCCGCCCGGTTCACGCAATCGTTCGCTGGATAACGCGAGCGGTTGGAGTGACGCACTGCTCCACGTTACCTGTGTGCCCGCACGGGACATCGCGCGTAGCGCGTCACGATCGATCGGGCGCGGTGACGAACTGAAGGGCACGTGAACGGCGCGCGGAAGCGTCAGCATCAGCGAGGGCAGTTCCGCCGCCAGGTCCGCCCCTTCGATCCGGATTACGGCACGCGAATCGGCGGGTTGCAGCGAACGCCACAGGGCAAACGCCACGAGTCCAAGCGCTGCGACGCGCAGCACCCGCTCATGGGCCTGACGGCTCGCGTCAACGCGTAAGTGCATATACCACGATGTTCACACCGAACTTGGTGTTGTCTATCGACAGGAATCGCTTGTTGTCGGGATGAAAGCCCCATTCGGAGCTGTAGTCTTTGCTGCTGTACAGGATACTGATACGATCGTTGGTCTTTACGGCCATCAAGTGCTTGTGTACGAGATTATCGCCCCAACCATTGAGTTCGTGGCTCGTGGTGGGCGGGCCGTCATCGTACTTGAAAAAACTGCTATAGAGTTGATCACTATTCGGCAATTCTTTCAGTGGACCAACGGCGCGGCCGATCTCCTCCGTCGCGGTCTTGTGAAAGACTCCGTCAATGTCGTGATTGTGATCATCCACGAATACCATGCCGCCCCGCGCGCAATATTCACGCAGTGTACGACGTTCGAGATCGCTGAACCGGACCGGCAAGTGGCCGGTGAGATACGCGAGGGGATATTTAAAGAGATCGCGCGACGACAGCGGGACGATCACCCCGGTTGGCGCGACAGTGATCGCCGTGTAACGTGCGACCGAATCAATCAGATTCGCTGGCACGAGCGGCGCGGAGTCCCAGTCGCCGGAGTCGTATTGCACGGTGCAAAACGTGAAATCGGGGGTCACGGAATCGTACCCCAAGGCAAAATAATGTTACGGCGCTCCACGCCGCCGACCAGTATCCGACGGGCGCGGATTAAGGCGCTGGTCGCATTCTTGCCGCGGCGAATTGCATTTGCGGCAGTCTCCAGGGCGCGTGAAGCGGTGTCGTCGCGACCTATCAAGTCCAGCCGCAACAGCAGGAGCGAATCCGCGGCGGCCGCTGGCACCGTTTGCGCGAGCTTAAGCGCGGCATCAAAACGCGTGAGTCGCGCCGCGCGCGCCGGATCGAGCGCCGCACGCGGCGTGCGCAGCGCTGGTGATCCCTTATCCTTGCCTTGCAGACGGACGCGTTCGATGTCCACGACCACCGGCCGCGACTTTCCTCGCAAATAAATGCGTTCGGCTGCGCGCGCGATTTGCAAAGCGTCCAATGCTTTTTTCATCCACGGCACCGCCGCACCCGGCTCGCCGAGTTCGAGGAAGGTCGCCGCCTGCCACATATGATTGTATGCGACGAGCAGCGGCTTATTGATCGCCACCACTGGTGTCTCATCACCCTGTTGCTCTTGTTGCGTGCCGGTTTTGGCCGTGTTTGCACGCTCGGCGGCGGCGAGTAACGAGTCCGCATTGAGCGGCTTGCTCTGATTGTCATTTTCTTCGGCACCGTTGTCTTCGCCGAGCCGTGAAAATATGATCTGACCGACGCGCTTGCGAAGACGGGTTTGCTCGGTCGCGATACTCTGCGATTCACCGAGAAGTATCACGTGATTCAATTGTGACCGGCGTTTCTCGAGCGCCTCGGTCATCATGAGGATCATGCGTTGGCTGAGGGCGTTTTTTTCAGGCTCTGCTGGCGAAGCGGCGTCGACGTCCACGGAATCGTATTCGTCCGCCCGGGCGATGCGCAGCGTTCGTGTTTCCGACGCGCCGACACCCGGTCCGGAAATAACATTGCGATCGCGGGCGACGGCGCGGAGGTGGAGAATGTCACCGGGTTGCAGGCCGAGTGAATCGAGCCGGAATATTACTGCGAGCGCCCCAACTTTTCCGCTGAAGGTTGTCGCGCCTATCGTGCCGGACTTGAAGGTGAAGTTTTCGCCTGAGCCGGAACTGATGATGTACTCGAACGCACCGCTGGCGAGACCGAGATCGTCGGACAGGTCGGCGGAGAGACGCACGGCACCCTCGGGCCGCCGATAGATCGAATCGCGCACCGGAAGCGTCAGCGTGACGATCGGCATCGAATCATTTATTGGCTCGACGACGAGCAAACGCTCGTGCACGCCGGCACGCAGGCGGACGGCAGTTGCCGTGGCGGGCATCGTGAACACGAGTCGCCAGCGACCGCCACTGGTTGTGATGCGTTCGTTGTGACTGCCGACAGCCGTTATTACTGCTGACACCGAATCATCAGCCGACCGCCCCTCAATCGTGAGGCTGCTACCGACCAGCGCATGCACTGATGCGGGATCGTCAAACAGTGCCGGCGCGATTCCTGCGTACGCTGGCGATACCACATGCACAACGACCGGCTCTAACGGATTGCTTGTACGCAGCCCCAACGCGAGCCCACCGAGCGCATCACCTGTGCGGGCCGCAGTCACCCGTGCGACGGTGCCAGCGGGGAGCAATAGAAGTACGAGCACCGCGATGGCGGCGGCGATCAGTGGGCGGGCAATCGCCCGCCACACGGCGCGCGATATTACCGGTTCGAACGCGACCCGCCCGGCGCATTGCTCGATCTCCGGAACACGTCCAGCATATGCCGGATCGACCGCAGTCACGAGCGCATAGCGCAGGGCCGGAAAGTGCGACTCAATCCACAGTGCCACGTCCTCCGTATCTGCACCAGTGCGTCGCCGGGCGAAGCGCTGTGACAATAGCACGACGGCGGCGATCACGGCCAGCGGCGGCGCCGTCATCCGAATAACCAATGGCAGAGTGAACAGCGCGTCTACAATTGCCATCGCCACAAACACGGTGCCGGCAACGGCCGACGCTTCCAGAATGCCGGCGGCTATTTCTGCTCCGCGCATCCGGCGGCGCGCGCGTTCGACCCGCTCCTGAACGTTCATTCGCTCGCCTCCGGCCGCGCCCGACGCACCGACCATTCGCTCAGCAGCAACAGAAGCGAGGCGCCAATCAACCAGGGCGCAACGGGCGACGGTATGGATAAATCTTCAAATGCCGCCGCGGGCGCGGGAGCGCCGGATCGTGTCAACGTCGCGGCGACCGCACCCGACGCGGCGTCCGCTGCGACCTCGCCACCGCACGGTGCAAGCAATTCGGCGGCAAGCGACTGAAATGCGGGTTGCAACGTTACATCACCGGCGATCGGCACTCCAATCCCAACAGTGCGCACGCAACCAGTCCCAATCGGTGATTCGACGGCGGCACTCATGCCGTCGGACCAACGGGCTACGACTCTTCCCTGCGTAGGCAATGCTAAACGCGAGAGCGGCGCGACGAGTGTTGTACGTCCCGCCCACACGCCATCGGCGGGCCCGCCTGCTGCAGCGTCGGGCCGCCGCCATTCGACGATCGTCACACCCGTGCGGGCGAGCGCCGAGTCGGCCGGACTCGCCGATGCCCGAATCACGCGGACTTCGCGATTGGGCGCCGCCAAACCAGCACTATTTTCCCGCTCGCGTCGTGCCGCACTTTCGGTGTTGAGTGCATCGATCGCCGGTGCGAGGTCGTCGTTCGCATCCGCATCGATAAGACTGATTTGCGCCAATTGTCTAGATGCTGCCGCTGGACGAATCAGCCGCACGCGTCCCGGCCAGCCGGTCACCAGCGCGGCAGTGGCAGCATCCAGCTCATCGTCGGTCACCGGTGAAATGATCACCAGTTCCACTGAGTCCGCATGCGGTGCGACGTCGCGCGCTGCATACCGCGCGGCCACCAATGCAGCCGACAACGAACCCCGCGGCGCGATCGCAGTCGCCGGCATAATGGCTCGCAATGAGTCCGATGCCGCGCCCCGCACAACACGCGCCGCCGAATCAAATACCACAAGCCCATCACCGACACGCCATATTGCGTGCGCAGAATCGGCGGCAGCCGGCCCGGCACTCCGCGATCGGTCCAGCACCACGACGTGCGCCGTAGTGGTGGTCCTGCCGCGGATCATCGGATGCGCGAACGCGATGCCCAACATCATCAGCGCGGCAATTCGCAGCAACAGTAACAGCAAGTCCGTCGGGCGCGCCGCCCGGGCCGCCGCACGGGCCTCTCCACCCGGCACAAATCGCGCCGTCGGCAGCAGCATCACCGGCGGTCGTCGCGTGGTAATCAGGTGTAGCATCGTGACGCCAAGTGCAGCGATTGCCGCAACGCCAATCCACCAAGGCGCAAGAAATGTCATATGCGCACCACACTGCCGCCGGCCGGCGCGACCACCCGGCGCACCGCGACATCGATAGCCTCGCTGTCGAGCACTTCTTGATAGGCCACGCCGTCATCCCGCCACGCGCGCGCGACTTGGTCGCGCCACGCATCGAATGCGGCGCGGTACGCGAGCCGGTTTCCGTCGGTCAGCGGTCGAGCGACGAGCATATCTTCAGGATCCGTCGCCAACATCGCACGATGTGCCGGCTCCAACTCCGCCTGCGCGACGATGTGCACCACGTGCACCTCGGCTCCCGTCGCGACATGCGCGCGTGCCGCGCGGCGCAATCCATCGAGATCGCCGAGGCAGTCGGTGAGCACGAGCACCCGCAGTGGCGCGCCGATGAATGCGTCGGCCAGCGACGTGGATCCGCCTGGTTCAATGGCGTCGATCGTGCGGGCGATCTCGGCAATCACTCCGCGACGTGTGCGCGGCTGCAGTCGCACGATGCCGTTGACCGACCCCACCGCCAGCCCCACCGGATCGGCGCCGCCGTGGGCGACCGCCGCACAGGCCACCGCGAGCTGACGCGCACACCACCATTTCCCATCGGACACCGCGGGGAATGCCATTGAGGCCGACGCATCGACGGCAATCAATGTCGCCATGACTGATCGGTCTGGCGCGAGCCGGATAAATGCGCGATCGCTCCGCGCCAATAATTTCCAATCAATGCGTCGCGGGTCGTCGCCCTGCCGGTAGGGACGATACTCGGCGAATTCCGTCGCCACGCCGCGCGTGCGGGCCAAGTGCTCGCCCGGGGCACCACCGGCCACCGGCCGACGGGCGGGCCACCGCACGCCACGCACCGCCTCGAGCAGCGCGCCGTACGGGCCGACCGCCATCGCTACAGCCGGATGTCGCTGCGCGGAGCGCTCACGCGCGCCAGTAAATCCTCAACGATGCGCTCGGAGGTCACGCCCTCTGCCTCGGCCGCAAAGTTCGGCAGCACGCGGTGACGCAGCACCGGGCGCGCGACGCGACGAATATCGTCGGGCGAAACAGCCAGCCGTCCGGCGAGCAGCGCGGCCGCTTTCGCACCGAGAATGAGTGCCTGTCCGGCACGCGGACCGGCGCCCCACCGCACGTAGCGCTTCACAAGATCGGTCGCCTCCGGACTATCCGGCCGCGTTGCCCGGGCGAGCGCCGCGGCATAGCGCAGCGCAGGCTCGGCCGCTGGCACTTGCCGCGCCAGTCGCTGCAACGCGCGCGATTGCGTGGCATCAATCACCGCGTGCAATGGTGCGTTCTCGACGCCTGTCGTCGCTCGCAGAATCGCGATTTCATCATTCTCGTCGGGATATCCAATGCGAATGTCAAACAGGAATCGGTCGAGCTGTGCTTCCGGCAACGGGTACGTGCCTTCTTGCTCGATCGGATTCTGCGTCGCGAGAACGAAAAACGGCTCAGGCAGCGGCATCGGTACGCCAGCGGCGGTCACGCGGTGTTCCTGCATCGCTTCGAGCAGCGCGGCCTGCGTACGCGGCGGGGCGCGATTGATTTCATCAGCGAGGACAATATTGGCAAAAATAGGACCGCGGACAAACCGAAAACTGCGCTGGCCCGTCGCGGCATCCTCTTCGAGGAGTTCCGTGCCGGTGATGTCACTTGGCACGAGGTCCGGGGTGAACTGAATGCGGCGGAAGTCGAGATGCATGGCCTCGGCAACCGAGCGGATCATCAGCGTCTTGGCGAGGCCGGGAACGCCCACCAGCAGCGCGTGACCACCGGCGACCATGGCCATCAAGATCTCATCGAGCACGTCACTCTGACCGACGATCCGCTTCGAAACTTCAGTGCGCAATCGCACAGCGGCAGCGAGCAGTTCTTCGCGATCGGATGTCACCAGTGCTGGAGCCGCGGCGTTCAGCGGACAGCCCGGCGCCGACGGTACGTGACCAGAAAGCTCGATCCATCGCGGGCACCGCTGCCCGCTACCGTGACCGCGTCGCCACGCACTTCGGCGCCGCGGAGCTTCACGACATAATCATCGGCAATCGCATCGGTGAGGCCGAATTGGATGAGTGCTTCACGCTTCAGCGTGCCGACCATCGCATCGCCGGGAATATCGAATGCTACGGTGTCCCACTGCTCGGGCAGATGCACCCGAACCGTGACGCGAATGCCGGCGTGGCCCGAAGCGACCGCTACGACACCGCGCCGGCTTCGCAACTGCGTCACAAATGGACGCCGGATAACTGTCGCAACGTTGCTCACGCGACCGGCCCCGCGTCGGCCGGCGGCAACGACGAGAGGAATCGCGCGACCTGCTGATCGAACATATAGGAAGAGGCCGTCACGCTGGTCGCACCGTTTGACGGCGCCACCCCGACGACAATTTCCTCACCACCCAAGCCGCGTAGCGAAACATACGTCGGGCCCTCTTTCTCGAGAAACGCCGAGTATATCCCCGATCGGCGCGCAAAAAACTCGCGCGCCGCGCCCAGCACTTCGGGGCCGGCAAGGGTCGTGCGAAACTGCTGTAACGTGCGATTGCGCTGGGAGTTGGTCACGAAAGATCCTCACAATAGTCGGACACGGTCGGGCGCCGCCGGGTTTGCGGGCGCCACGTATTCGAGCGGCAGAAAAAACGTAAACGTCGAGCCTTGATTCGGCGCCGACACCAGCTCAATATCGCCGCCGAGCATTCGCGCTACACCCTGTGACAGGGCCAATCCGAGACCCGACCCGCCATACCGCCGAGTGGCAGATCCATCGACCTGCCGGAACTCGTCGAACACGATCGACTGCGCCGCCGGGTCGATGCCAATGCCCGTATCAGTTACGCGATAGACCACACGGCCGTTGGTCACTGCCACCGACGCGCGCACTTCGCCCTCAGCTGTAAACTTAAACGCGTTGGACAACAAACTGACAATAATCCGGGTAATCCTCCGGCGATCCCCGCGCACGGCAGGCATCGCCAGCACCGGTTCCTCAGCGATCAATTGCACTCCGTCGGGAAGCCCCTTGGCCGTCCGCATCGCCTCGCGCAGCGGCACCCGAGGATCGAACTCTTCGATCACGACTTCGAGCTTTCCACGCCGGAGCGCCGTGAATTCCAACAGGCCGTCAATCAGTTCGAGCAGGCGGTCACTGGCGCTGCGGGCCTGCGCGACCTCTTCACTCTGATCCGGAGTCAGTGGCCCTGACAGCTGCTCCTGGAGGAGTGAGAGATAGCCCATCACGCCGGCGAGCGGCGTCCGCAGTTCATAGGAAATGTTCGCCAGGAATTCATTCTTGACCCGCTTGGCATCAACCACGGCAATGTACTGGCGTTCCAGTTCAGCGTTCGACTCCACCAGCGCGGCGTTCGCACGGCGCAACTGATCAAGCAGTTCCGCCTTTTCGGCGGTGGCTGCCATCTGGTCCGCGACAATCCGGAGCAGCCCGCGCTTTTCGAAGGTGAGGCCGCCCGCGTCTTTGAAGTAGAAGGCGACGGTGCCCAGCACGCGCGAGCTGGTTTGTAGCGGGAGTGCAACGATTGCCTTGAACCCGAGTTCGCGGGCGACGTCGTGCCAGTCCTCGAGGTCCGGATCGGCAAAGACATCGGGCACTTCGATCATGCGACGCTCACTTGCGGCCTCTCCGCTGGGTCCGAATCCCATACGAACGCGGATGTCGCCGAGCCACGGGCGGTGTTTTTCTGGCCAATTGCTGGCGGCAACAAGGCGCATCAGTTCGGACGCGCCATCAACGAGATACACTGATGCGAATGATGCCCCGACCACCGGACTGACGCGATCGAGTGCGAATTGAAATACATCTTCGGGGCGATCGGCGCGCAGAAATGCGTGAACAATTTCACGTACGGTTACCAGCTCCCGATGCCCCGGCTGCTCTGCCGGCGGCTGGATACTTGGGGTGCGGGTAGCGTAGCGGCGGCGCGGCATCGTTTCAGGCCGTGGCCAGTGACGGCGTAAGTCTTCGTGGTCGCGCCGCATACAATCGCGCCGTCAACGCATCTTGCAGACGCGCCGTGACCGGTCCGCGCTGACCCGCACCAACGCGAACGCCATCAAGCATGACGATGGGTGTGATGTCCGTTGTTGTGCCGCAGACGAACAGTTCGCTTGCCCCAAGTAGATCGGCGTGCGAAACCGCCTTTTCGGAAAGCGGAATCGCGAGTTCGGCGAGAATTTCCATGATCACGGCACGCGTGATCCCCGGCAGAATCAGATTGGACAGCGGGTGCGTGCGAAGCACGCCATCGATCACAGCGAATGAGTTTGTGGCTGCGCCTTCGGTCATCACGCCGTCGCGCAGCAGAATGGCTTCGTACGCACCCGACTCGGCGGCGGTCTGGCGCGCCAGGACCGGGCCTAGGAGGTTGACGGTTTTCAGGTCGCAGCGTGTCCAGCGATAATCAGGATACGTGATGCCCCTCACCCCGTTTTGACGCGATTCCATCGGCACGGTGAAAACGGTCGCCGCACCGAACACGGTTGGAGGTGTGCCCTCCGGTGGGAAGTGATGCGTGCGCGGGGCCGCACCGCGAGTCACCTGCAAATAGATCGTCGCCTCGCCACCGGCGAACCCGTTGTCGCGAACGAGTCGCAGGCACACGTCCTGCAGTCGCGCAACCGCGGCGGGACCGAACGCGATCTTGATTCCGCTCAGCCCGCGCGACATCCGCTCGGCGTGGGCGTACCATTCGATGAGTTCACCCTTGATCGAGCGCACCACCTCGTAGATGCCGTCGCCGAACACAAATCCGCGATCGTCAACGGAGATGAGGGCGCGCTCCTTTGGAATGAACTCGCCGTTCAGATAGACAGTTGTCATTGACCGCTCCTCATTTCTGTGTACGCGCCGGGCAGGCCCGAAGGAGTGAATGCGCTTGCCCGACCGCGCGCACGACCGCGCGCACAAACGGCAAGCCGCGGGGTCACGCGAGCATCCCTTCGATGGCGCGCACGAGTGGCGCGAAGCCGAGCGACTTGCCGGACACGCGCCGCGCCTGTTCTTCAGCCAGTTCGCTCTGGCCACGATTGAACAGCTCGGCAACAATCCACGGACCCGCATTCGGATTGCGCCACCAATCTTCATTGAATCGTTCGACCAAAGTCTCATTGAGCAGCGACTGCAGTTGCCAGGCGCGCAGATACCGTGCCGAATAGAAACGCGGATCGACGTCGACAAACGCATCGGAGCGCTGATATCGGAATCCGGTCGCTGCGGTGAGCGTTTCGACGTACAGATCGGGTAGCGCGGCCCACGAGACGTTTCCGCTGTACAGTTGCACTTCGTAGATAAGTTTGGCGCAGTAGCGCCGCAAGAACTGCAGCTCTTCAAACCCGGCCGATCGCAAAAAGCGCGGAATATCTGCCGACCGAAGTTCGGTGTAACGCCCGAGCCAACCGGCATCTTGCATCCGGTGGTCGAACAGCATTGCATACCCTTCGGTGATCGAGTTGTCGCCGAGCCAGCGGTACTCGAACGGCAGCGAGCGCTCGGCATTTCCAAAGTGGAGCGCATGGCCGAGTTCGTGAAGGAGCGTCTGCCAATCGTTTTGTCCGCCGTGCGGGCGGAGCACGAGGTGCACTTCCTCAGGTACGCGCACCGGTGAGCAGAATGCGCGGGCGCGCTTCCCGGCCCGCTCGACCGTGTCATACAGCACCCGACCATTTGCGTCCGGACTGATCCCCATTTCGGTCACCTGGCGGCGCACGGCGATTTCCATGTCTTTGGCCGGGAAATACTCGTCGAACTCCGGCGCGCGCATCAATGCGAGCGCGTCGGCACGGGTCGCTTCGCCCGGTGTGATCTGCAACCGGCTCTTCAGAAATTCCGGAAGTACGTCGTCCCAGACTCCCTGCGTGTCGCGCAAAAACTTTTCGCAATCGGCCCGCAAATCATTCAAGGATATTGCCGCCAGCGCACTAAACGTTTCGTTATACGACGGCGCGATGCCGGCCGCCTCGACGAGCCCTTTTCCCCTGGCAAGTTTTTCCTGGCGCATCGGCGCGAGTTCGGCAAGCACGAGCTTGGCGCGCGCATCGTCGAGGGCGCGGCGTTCGTTTTTATCCCGTGTATTGGCAATGGTGATAGACACGCGCGCATGCGGTTCCCCACCACCGGCAGGTAGCGGAACGATCGCCGCACTGTCCCACGCGAATTCTTTTTCTTCGAGCGGCGCGAGTTCACGGCCGATCCGCGACTCGATCAGCCATTCGAGCAGCATCGCTGCCGAGCGCTTACCGGGACTGCCC
The DNA here is from genome assembly GCA_025358315.1 of Gemmatimonadota bacterium. GTDB lineage: Bacteria > Gemmatimonadota > Gemmatimonadetes > Gemmatimonadales > Gemmatimonadaceae > Fen-1231. The sequence goes on from JANYKA010000278.1 coordinate 17,577, forward strand.
AGCGCAGACTCATGAAAAATTTCCAGCGCGGTGCTGTACGACTCGTCGCCGTACGCGTCGCGATGGCGCTCGTAAATCGGCTGGAGATCGGCCTGCGGCTTGAGCCCCGCATGGGCAGCGTGGTATTCGCGCGACACGTCTTCGAGAAACGCTTCGCCGCGGGCGCGCAGCACTGCGAGACCATCAGTTTCTTCGGGCGACTTCATACTGTAAAAGTAACCCTTCCGCTGAACTCGGGGCCAGAACTGTGGTCACCTTCGTGTGCTCTCGGATCGGAACGGGCAAAAAAACTGCCTTACCACGGATTTGCACTGGTAAAAGCTCGGATTTGCGCGGGTCAAACCTTTGGGGGAACTGTACCCCCTCTACGGTACGAGCCGCGAATCCGCCGTGGGAATGTCCGCGGCCAGGTATTCACCGATCACGCCTGCGACACGCGACGACGACACCCGAATCTGCCCCATATCATCGCGAAACCGGATCGTCACGTCGTCGTTCTTGGTGGAATCACTGTCGATCGTGATGCCAAATGGCGTACCGGCTTCGTCCTGACGCCGGTAACGGCGGCCAATCGCGCCGGCTTCGTCATAAAACACCGGAAAACGCTTCCGCAGATCGACAGCGAGCTTCTCGGCCATTTCGGGTTGACCGTCTTTTTTCGTGAGTGGAAATACGCCCGCTTTGATCGGGGCGAGCACCGGGTGAAAACCGAGCACGGTCCGTCCTTCGGTTTCACCCGGAACGAGCTCTTCACGCAGCGCGTTCGCCAAAATCGCCAGCGTGACCCGATCGGCGCCGACGCTCGTCTCGATCACAAACGGCAAATAACGGGTGTTTTTTACCTGATCGACATACTCGAGCTTTTTGGTGCTGAACTCCTGATGCCGACGAAGATCGAAGTCACCACGATTGTGAACGCCCTCAACTTCCTGGAAGCCGAGCGTGCCGCCAAAATCGAATTGGATGTCGAAGGCGGCTTTCGCATAGTGGGCGAGTTCGTCCGGCGCATGTTGATGAAACTCGAGGCGACTCGGGTCCAACCCCAGCGAAAGATGCCATTCCATGCGACGGGCCTTCCACGCCTCGAAGTGCTCCATGTCGGTGCCGGGCTCAACAAAAAACTGCATTTCCATCTGCTCGAATTCGCGCGTGCGGAAAATGAAATTCCCGGGCGTGATCTCATTGCGGAATGCTTTGCCAATTTGGGCGATGCCGAACGGGACTTTCTGACGCGTGGCCTGCTGGACATTCAAAAAATTCACGAAAATACCCTGCGCCGTTTCCGGCCGCAGATACACCACCGACGCCGACTCTTCCACCGGCCCCATAAACGTCTTGAACATCAGATTGAACTGGCGCGGCTCCGTGAGCTGACAGTCCGCGTATTCGCCGGGATGCTTGCTCGGTTTCCGCGGGCATCGCGCCTCGTCCATTTTGTCGGCGCGAAAGCGGGATTTGCACGCTTTGCAGTCGATGAGCGGATCAGAGAACCCCGACACGTGGCCACTCGCCTCCCAAACCTTGGGATGCATCAAGATCGCCGCGTCGAGCCCTTCGATATCGCCGCGCTCACGCACCATCGACTGCCACCATCGCGCTTTCACATTGTTCTTGAGTTCGACACCCAGCGGCCCGTAGTCCCACACGGAACCAGTGCCGCCATAAATTTCGGAGGACTGGAAAATGAAACCGCGGCGTTTGCAGAGGCTGACGAGAGTTTCAAGAACGTCTGGTGGCATTGCTTTGGCCAAATGTGTGGGGCGCCCAGTGTTACTACCGCAATTTCACTCAATGACCGTGAACATACAACGCTTGCCGCGCGCGCTATGGCGCCAACTTACGGGTAAAAAAAGCTAGCCACGGATTTTTACGGATGAACAACCGGATTTTCACGAAAAAGTGCCCCGAGTTTGGTCCGCGGTCATCCGCATTAAATCCGCGTAAATCCGTGGCCCAGCAGTTTTTAAATTCGTGGCGAAGCAGTTTTCAATGCCGTGGCAATTAGCACCCCATGCCCCCGGCCATTTTCGATAAAGATCTTATTTGCATCGTATCCGCTGGCCAACACACCGGCGATAAAAACGCCTTTAGTGGTCGTCTCCATCGTCACGGGATCGTGCGCCGGCACGCCAGTCACGGGATCTATGACAACTGCCAACGACGTCAGCAACCCCGGATGCGGCGTGTAGCCGGTCATCAAATAGACGTGTTGGGCGGGCAGAGCCGCCTCGCCGCGTGGCGTTGCCAAATATGCGACGTCTGCCTCGATCTTCACGACCCGCGCATTCCAAATCACCCGGATATCGCCGTCCCGTACCCGCCCCTCAAAATCCGGCAGCACCCATGGCTTAATATTCTTGTCGAAGGTCGGACCGAAATGGATCATCGTGACGTGCGCGCCGGCCCGATACAAATCGAGGCTGGTCTCGACCGCCGAGTTTCCGCCGCCGACAACGAGCGCCGTCCGCTGAAAGGCTTCGTGCCCCTCGCGGAATTGATGCGTCACATGCGGCAGGTTTTCGCCCGCGACGCCGAGCGCATTGGGCGTTCCGAAATAGCCGGTGGCAATCACCACGGCGCGCGCCGCCGTCTGACGCGCCAAGCCGCCACGTGGCCGCGACGTCACAATAAATCCATCGTCCGAGCGCGTAATGGACTCAATCGCTTCGTATTGCCGAACCGCAATTCCAAAATGCGTCACCACCGACCGGTAGTACGCCAGCGCGTCGCGTCGGGTGGGCTTCTCGGCGGCGAGGGGAAATGGCAGCCCCGCAACCGAGATGCGTTCGGCAGTCGAGAAAAAGTTGATATATGTCGGATAGCCGACGATCGAGCTCGCAACACACCCGGCTTCGAACACCACTGCGGGGATCCCAGCTTGTTTCAGCGCCGCCGCCGCCGCGAGTCCGCATGGCCCGGCGCCAACAATGACGACGGGCGCGTCACCGGCGCCGGACAATCGATCGCTCACCTTGCTGCCGGCTGCGGAACGCCCTCGGCCGTTCGGAGAATCTGATCGCGCCGCGTGCCGACCGAGACAAACTCGATTGGACACTCCACCAACGCTTCGATGCGGTCCAAATACGTGCGCGCCGCTGCCGGAAGTTCGCTCAGCTTGCGCGCATCGGCCGTGGACTGTTTCCATCCATCAAACCATTCATAGCGCGGCGCAATTCCATCCAAATCGGCAATGTCGCCCGGGAACTCTTCGATCACTTCACCATTGATGGCGTACCCGGTGCACAACCCAATGCGATCAAGCGTATCTAGCACGTCGAGCTTGGTTACGGCGAGCGATGTGAGTCCATTGACGCGCACCGCATAGCGTACGACCACTGCGTCGAACCATCCGCAGCGGCGCGCCCGACCCGTTGTCGCCCCGTATTCATTCCCGAGCTTTCGTACGTGCTCACCGAGCACGTCGTCGAACTCGGTCGGCAACGGGCCGGCACCAACGCGGGTCGTGTACGCCTTTACAACGCCAAGCGCAGCGTCGATGGCCCGCGGCCCGATGCCGGTACCAATCGCGGCCCCGCCAGCCGTTGTACTACTCGATGTCACGAACGGATAAGTGCCATGATCGACGTCGAGGAGCGAACCTTGGGCGCCCTCGAGCAACACCGCGGCCCCGCTCTTGATCGCACGGTGAATCGCCAGACCGACATCATCGGCGACCGCCAGCAGTCGCGGTGCGAGTTCGCCGAGTACCCGTAGCGTAAACTCGGCGTCGGCGCGCTTGTCAGAACCAAAGCCGGCGAGCACGACGTTCGCATGGGCCACGCCTTTCTCCACGAGTGCGCGCAGCCGCGCCGGGTGCCGCAGATCAAGCACGCGCACACCGCGCCGCGCGACTTTGTCTTCGTAGCACGGGCCAATGCCGCGTCCGGTGGTGCCGATCGCCTTGCTGGCGGCGCTCTCCTTATCCACCAGCTTGTGATACGGCATCACGATGTGGGCGCGGTCGCTCACGTAGAGTCGTCCTTCGACGTCCACTCCGTCGCGCACCAGTTCGTCGACTTCCACGAACAGCGTTTCAGGATCGAGCACGACTCCGTTGCCGATGGCGCAACGCACGCCGGAATGCAGAATGCCGCTGGGAATCTGGTGCAGCACGGTGGAGCGATCGCCGATGTGCACAGTGTGGCCGGCGTTTGCGCCGCCCTGGTAGCGCACGACCCAATCGGCGCGTTCGGCGAGCACGTCAACGAGTTTGCCTTTGCCCTCGTCACCCCATTGGGCGCCGACGACAACGAGAGTACGGAGTTTTTCAGAGAACATTTTTAGGTAAGTAGTTCTTTCACGCGCCGAATGCCGGCCGCGTCGAGATCGAGCAGTGGACTGCGCACGGGTCCACCGTGCAGACCAACCACATCAAGGGCGGCTTTTACTCCGGCGACACCGAGTTCACCGACAATCGTCGCGGCTGCCGGACGAAGCTTGGCTTGGAGGGCGTCAGCGGTAGTCTGATCGCCACGCCGGTGTGCATCGAAAATCGCGATGGTCTGCGGCGCAGCAAAAAGCGACGCGGCGAGAATGCCGCCACGCGCCCCTGCGGAAAGCCCCGCGGCGAGTTGCGCGCCATTGCCGGTAAGCACTGTGAACGAATCGCTCTGCAACGCCAAGTAGCCGCGCAGAATATCGAGGTCACCGGAACTGTCTTTGATGCCGACGATATTCTGATGGCGCGCCAGCTCTTCGACCAATGCCGGGGAGAGCGTGAAATGCATGTACTTTGGAATATTGTAGAGCAATACCGGGATCGGACTGGCGTCGGCCACACGGCAATAGTGTTCACGCAGCGCGCGGTCGGTCATCGCGTTGCTGTAGTAATGCGGCGCCACCACAAGCACCGCGTCAGCCCCGGCCGTCTGTGCTTCATGAGTGCGATGGATCGTGAGCCGGGTGGATTCCGCGCCGGTTCCCATAATGACCAGTTTTTCAATCGGGGTGGCATCGCGGGCCGCATCGAGCAGTACGAGTCGCTCTTCTTCGGTCAGCAACGCGGCTTCACCGGTCGAGCCACACACCACGACGCCACGGAGGCCGGCCGAAAGGTGCGCGGAAACATTCGCCGAGAACGACGCGACATCGAGTGTTTCACTGCCCCGCTGGAAGGTCGACACCACGGGTCCGTATATCCCCTCAAAACGCACTTTCATCTCCAATTAATTACGCTGCACCCTGCACCCTGCACGATTAGTTCCGCTGCACCCTGCACCCTGCACCCTGCACGCTTAGTTCCGCTGCCCGCAGTTTCTTTTCAACCCCCCAGAAAATCAAAATTCCCCGTCACCCCGCCCGTCATTCCCGGATCGAGCGTCATCGTCGGCGACTGATCCACCGACTCAACCGGACGACGCACCGCCGTCGACTGACGGCGGAACGTCTTCATGTTCAACTCGAAATCACTCGGCCGCGTTGACGCCGCGAGCGCAACCTCGAACTCCACTTCGCCACGCGTCACCAGATCCGTGAGGTGCTGGTCGAAGGTCTGCATCCCGTACTGTTCGCGACCCTCGGCAATGAATTCACGAATCTCGCCGATCCGGTCTTTATCGAGCATCAAGTCCCGAATCGTCGGCGTGACGATCATGATTTCAAGCGCCGCGATGCGACCGCCGCCTTCCCGCTTCGGCAACAGTCGCTGGCTCACGACCGCCGTGAGTGTCTCGGCCAGGCGCACGCGTACCACGTCCTGCTCTTCCGGCGGGAACATCGCCAGGATGCGCATGACCGTGCTCTGTGCGTCGGCCGTGTGCAACGTGGAAATGAGCAGATGGCCCGTCTCCGCCGCCTTCATGGCAGTATCAATCGTTTCCGAGTCGCGCATTTCACCAATCAGAATCACGTCCGGGTCCTGGCGCAACGCGGCGCGCAGACCCATACGGAAATTCTCGGTGTCGACGCCAATCTCGCGCTGGGTAATCGAACACTGGATGTCGCGGTGCAAGAACTCCAGGGGATTTTCCAGCGTCAACACATGCTTGTGTTTCGTCGCGTTGATGTGGTTGATCACGGCGGCCATTGTGCTCGACTTTCCCGAGCCGGTAACGCCCGTGACGAGCACCATACCCCGTTCCGAATCGGCAATCGTCTTCAGCACCGGCGGTAATCCGAGCTTTTCGAATGTCGGCACGTCGAACGGAATCACGCGCATCACGATCATGAAGCTCGAGCGCTGGCGCAGAATATTTACCCGAAAACGTCCGATGCCCGGCGCGCCCCACGAGCAATCGTAATCCTGAATTTTATCAATGCGCGCGCGATCTTCGTCGTTGGGAATGAGCTTGAGCGCAATCGACTTCGTCTGTTCCGGCGTCAGCGCCTGTTTCGTCAGGGGTACCAGTTTGCCGTCAATACGGGCGCGAAAAACGTCGCCCGCCTTGATGTGCAAATCGCTCGCCCCGCGGTCGACCGCGGCCTTAATGATTTTTTCCATAGTCTCAGTATCCGGCCTGCTGGTCCACGAGGTTGCGCAGTGGCTCGCCAGAACAATAGCG
>JANYKA010000280.1 GCA_025358315.1 Gemmatimonadota bacterium
ATACACGGCGTCGGCCACTGGCACGTCCTGCAGACCCGGAAGTCCCCAAATCACCTGCGATCCGCGCTCCAGATCTACCGTATTCACTAAAAGCGGAATATCGAGTTCGCGAAATGTTTTGGCCGGGACGATCTCCCGCACCAGCGTTTGCAGCGGCCCCGCCAGATACAGCGATGGCGACAGCATCCGCCGTGTGACCATATGCAAATGGTCGATCCGGAACAGGTGACGCTTCGTCAGGGCAAGCGCACGCCGCTCCATCTCGTCGAACGGCATGCCACCGGCATACGCGGCGGCAATGAGTGATCCAATACTTGTACCGGCCACCAACGATGGCCGCACACCTCGTTCATGCAGGGCCCGCAACACACCGATATGGGCAAAACCTTTAAGACCCCCACCGCCGAGTACGAGCGCGATGCGATCAGGAAGCGGTGGCGTCACGGTCGCGGACAGCTATTGCAAACGAATTTCACAGTGGGTGAACTGTACGAAGCGGCGTTCCAAACGGTAAGTTCTCCCCGTCCTTCCTTTCTTACTTTACGGAACAGCTCCGAATGCCGTCTACTGGTTCCCCATCCCCACTGATGAACGCGGGCGATCTCGAGCGTAGCCTCGAGCGCTCGCTCGGCGTTCGCTCGTTGGCCGCCAGCATTCTCAATGTCACGGTCGGCGGTGGAATATTCATCTATCCTGCAATCATCGCCGCCGGACTCGGTGCCGCTGCGTGGATGGCGTACGTCGTGTGTGCCGTCGCATTCGGGCTGATTGTGCTTTGTTTCGCCGAAGCGGGCAGCCGTGTTACGCTCACGGGCGGTCCCTACGCTTACGTCGGCACCGTGTTCGGCCCATATGTGGGGTACATCAGCGGGGTATTGCTCTGGTTGCTCGGTGTCCAGGCGCACGCCGCCATTGCCAATGGCTTTGCCAAGTCGGTCAACGCGCTGATTCCGGGCGCCGGCCTCGGGATGGCTCGCGTCGTGATGATCCTCGTGGTTTTTGCGTTTTTTGCCTTCGTCAATTCACGGGGCGTACGCCAAGGCGCACGTCTCATTGAAGTCGCGACAGTCGCTAAGCTGCTTCCGCTCGCCCTATTCGTAATTTTTGGGTTAATGGTCATCGCGCCGGCCAATCTGGCGTGGCCGGGCATGCCGAAAGTTGCCGACCTTGGCCGGATGTCGATTCTGCTCGTCTTTGCATTTTCCGGCATCGAGAGCGCTCTGGCTCCGAGTGGCGAGGTCAAAGATCCGTCGCGCACCGTTCCGCGGGCGATCGGCGTCGCCATGGTCGCGATTACGCTGTTGTATGTCATGGTGCAATTAGTGGCGCAAGGAATTCTCGGCTCCGAACTTCCGAGCCACACCGACGCGCCACTTGCTGCCGCCGCTACCCGCGCATTTGGAACCGGCGGCGGGCTCTTGCTGCTTATCGGGGCTAGTATTTCAATGTTCGGCTATCTCTCCGGTATGATGCTGGCGATGCCGCGTACGCTGTTTGCGTTTGCCCGCGACGGGTATTTGCCCCGCGTGCTGGCCAAGGTGAATCCGATTACGAAGGTGCCCGTAGCGGCGATTATCGCGCACGCGGTGGCCGTCTGCGTTCTCGCGATAAGCGGGCGGTTCGAGTCGCTGGCGATTCTGTCGAATATCTCGGCATTGTTGCTATATCTGCTATGCAGCGCCGCCGCATTTGAGCTGCGGCGCCGCAACGTACAGGAGGGAGGCATCCCGTTCCGCATTCCGGGCGGCCCGATCGTGCCAGTCCTTTCGATCATTGTCATTTTATTCTTGTTGTCGAATGCGACGCGCACCGAGATGCTCACGGTTGCCGGTGCGCTCGCGGCGGCCACGTTGCTCTACTTGTTACGTCGGCCGTCGTCGGGTGCGGCGACGGTGACGGAGGCATGATGTCCGACAATTTGCTCGCGCTGCGCAGTGAGTTTCCAATTCTTGCGCGGAGCACGTATCTGGTATCGAACTCCCTTGGCGCGATGCCCCGCACCGTGCCGGAACGGCTCGCGGAGTATGCGAATCAGTGGGCCGAGTGGGGAGTCCGCGCCTGGGCCAAAGGATGGTGGGAAATGCCGCTGGCCGTCGGCGATGAGATCGCCCCGCTCTTGGGTGCCGCGCCGGGTGAAGTGGCGATGGTGCCCACGGTGAGTATGGCGCAAGCCGCGGTGTTGTCGGCGCTCGATTTTCGCGGCGGGCGGGACACGATCGTCATGTCGGCGCTCGACTTCCCGAGCGTCCGCTATGTCATGGACCAGCTGGCGCCTAAATTCGGTGCGCGTGTCGTCGTGGTCCCGAGTGATGACGGCCTGACGATCGACGAGTCCCGACTCTGCGATGCGATTGACGAGCACACCGCGCTCGTGGCGATTTCGCATGTGCTCTACCGGTCCGCATATATCGTGGACGTGGCGCGCGTCACCGCTCACGCGCACCGGGTGGGCGCGGTTGTGGCACTTGATGCGTATCACTCCGTTGGCATTGTCCCGGTGGATGTCAAAGCGGTCGGCGCAGACTTTCTCACGGGTGGCGTGCTCAAGTGGTTATGTGGCGGGCCGGGCGGCTGTTTTCTGTATGCCTCGCCCGAAGCGAGCGCGCGTTTTGCGCCGGCCCTTACGGGCTGGCAGGCGCACGCGCGCCCGTTTGGATTCGAAGGGGAAATGGATTACGCCACGGGCGCCGCCCGTTGGCTCGGCGGTACACCGGTGATTCCGGCACTGTTTGCAAATATGGAAGGACCGCGCATCATCAAGCGTGCAGGCATCGACGCGATCCGCGAGAAGTCCATCCGGCAAACGACCCGCCTGATTGCCCTCGCCGACGCCCGCGGATATGCGGTCCACGCGCCCCGTGATCCTGCGCGCCGCGGTGGCACAGTAGCGTTCGACGTCCCGCATGGTGCCGAAGTCGCTCAGGCGTTGCTGGAGCGCAATGTCATTATTGATTATCGTCCTGGCGCGGGAATCCGCGTGGCACCGCACTTCTATACGACAGACGCCGAGGTTGACCGCGTGGCCAATGAGATTGACGACATTCTCGCCACCGGCGCTTGGCGGGCCTTTGAAGGTTCGCATCCCACCGTTACCTGACGTTTTTTGATGCTATTGTTTTTGCCTACTGGCACCTGTCCGAGAGCGGCGCTACTTTCGCCGCTACCCCCCCCCCGCCTAGGAACGATGCCGACATCACCGAAGAAGCTGCGCAAACAATATGTGAACACGCAGTATCCCAACGTTGTCCTGCGCTTTGAAGACGGCCACGAGATTGTCGTCAAGCGCGGCGTGGGAAAAACGTTTGATATCTTCGCTGGTGAGACCGTGAAGGTGCTCGCCGTGTACGATCCGGACGCCCGCGAACGCGAACTCGTCGTGACTAAGAAAGCAGAGGAGTTCGACGACGCGTAGGAAGAAAGGTCAGCGCAGAAGGTCGATCATGCCGCGCACCGAGCCAACAAAGTCGTCGGGAGAGAACGGCTTTTGAATGAACGCCTCGCTGGATGCGAGGCCTCCGCTCTCGGCGGCAAGCGCCTGGAGTGCCGTCTCGACATCGTCAGGGTGCAACAGTGAAAGACCGTACCGGCCAACCAGTGTCGCCGGTACGATTCCGAGTACACGTTGGACCGATAGGCTAGCATATTCGATGGTGCCAGCGGCGTCGACGACAAAAATCAGGTTGGAGGCATTCTCGACCAGATTTCGAAAAAACGATTCGCCGTGATCATGATGATGTCGGCACGCCGATGGGCTCCGAGGGCGAATGCACGTCGAGGTAAACTGTCGCGTCTAGTCGCCAATTGCTCGGAAGTTGTTTCCGGCAGGCCGTGGCGGTATCGTGCGGTCATGTCCGTGCACACTCGTGAAATCATACATTTTCACCCTGCGGCTGCCAAAGCCCGTGACCTCCGCCGCCCGATCGTGGCGCTCGAGAGCTCGGTGCTGGCGCAGGGGCTCCCGATTCCCGCGAACGGCGAGGCCGATCGGCGCTGCCGAGCCGCCATTCTCGGGCGGGGCGCATTTCCGTGCATTACTGCCATCGCGCGCGGCGTGCCGACAATTGGACTCGAAGGCGCCGATCTCGAGCGGTTTCTGGCGCGGGAAGGTGTCTCAAAAGTGTCGTCGCGAGACATTCCTTGGGCGATGGCAAATAGGCTTGACGGAGCGACGACAGTAGCCGCTGCACTTTCGATGTGCACTGCCGCGGGTCTGGAAGTTTTCGCGACGGGCGGGATCGGTGGTGTCCATCGCGGTGCACCATTCGACGAATCGGCCGATCTCGCCGAACTGGCCCGGTCGCCGGTGGTCACCGTATGCGCAGGCGCAAAGTCGATTCTCGATCTCCCGGCGACGGTCGAGCGATTGGAGACGCTGGGCGTCACCGTCATCGGTTATCGCACAGACGAGTTTCCGGGATTTTTTACGTCGCGGTCCGGTCTGTCCCTGTCAGCCTCGGCCGACACACCAGCGGAGATTGCCGCGGCCTATCGGGCATCGCGAGCCCTCGGTCGCCCTAGCGCAATTCTGGTCGTCCAGCCGCCTCCCGCGGACTCCGCGCTTGATGCTGATGTCGTCGAGACGGCGGTCACTGTCGCGCTGGCAGAGGCTCGGGTTGCCGGGGTGCGTGGCGCCGGAGTGACGCCATTTCTGCTCGCCGCGATCGACCGCGCTACGGGTGGCCGTTCGTTGGCGACCAACCTCGCCCTTCTCGAAGCCAACGCGGCATTGGCGGCGCAGATCGCTGTGGAGCTTTCGCGCGGAGGGTAGTTGTTTTCAAGCCATGTTGATGGCGCCCCGTACCTCGTACTATGTTGCCGCATCATCCCCGAGCTGGAGGTCAGTCCGCCGATGCCCTCTCCGTTCCTGAGTTCCGAGGAGTATGACGAGCGAGCACACGAGCTTTACAACGAAGGCCACTACGACGACGCCCTCGATACGCTTCGCGAAGGCTTGGCTCTCTACCCGAATGCGGTAGAGTTGCACGTCGGCGTGGGCTATGCCCGCGTCGCCCGCGATGAGTTCGCGTGGGCGCGGCGCAGTTTCGAAGAGGCGCTCGTGCTCGATCCCGACCACGAAGATGCGCTCGCCGGACTTGGCGAGACGTTATTGAAATTTGGTCAGACGGCGGCCGCGGTGCGTTCGTTCCGCCGCATTTTGGAACTCGGATATCAGGACGACGTTGAACTCATGCTTCAGGTCGGCCGCGCATTGTTCCGTGACGGGCTCATGGAAGAGGCGACCGAATTCTTTGATATCGCGGTGCAGCAGGTGCCGGATAACGCCGAAGCGGTTGCGATGGTCGGGTATGCCGAGCACCGCCTGGGTAAGGACGATGCAGCCATTGCGACACTACGCCGTGCTTTGCAGATCGACCCCGATCACGCCGAAGCCCGCATTTATATCGGCAACATTCTGTACGATCGGGGGGAGTATGAGGCGGCGCTGTATCATCTCGACCGGACATCGCCAGACGATCACTGGGACGAACTCGGCATCTGGCGGCTCATCGAACTCAAGAAGAGCACCTATCGGCTCAATGATGATGACCCGTCGCTCAAGCCGTGGGACGACCGGCTCACCGAGCTCGAGGGCGAGCCCAATGCGATTGATGAAATGCTTGCCGAGATCGAGCAGAATGCGGACGCCGATGCGCAGCAGGTGGCGAAAGGGCAGCTGGAGTTGTTCGGTGCGTTACTTGCCGACTTGAGCGAACAGAAGCAAGGCGAGGGCACGCACAACGTCATTGGCCGCGATGGGCGGAACTATGACGGCACGTGGGAAGAAATCGTCGAGCACATGCGCGACGGCAGTACGCAGGCTGGAAAGACGGTTCTCGATTTCATGCAGAGCGAGGCGCGTCGTGGATTTTCGCTGACGGGCATTCTCATTTCTACGGCTGACGCGGAAAGTTTTGTCCGCGGCAGCGCGGACGCCGGGCTCTTGCGCATTGTGCGCTGACTCTTTTCGGACAATCGACGTGACTCTTGCAGCCCCGAGCGCAGGGCGATGATCGCCCTGCGCGCTGTTTCCAAGACGTATCGCTCGCTCTTCGGCAAGCAGGTTCCGGCCGTTCAGGAAGTAACGCTCGATATCGCGGCCGGAGAAGTGCTTGGCATTGCCGGCCCGAATGGCGCTGGCAAGAGCACGATCCTTGCCCTGCTGCTCGGGTTCATGCGGCCAACGAGCGGAGATCTCACGATCGATGGCGTGGATCCGCGCACGTTCGTAGAGCGGGACGGAATATCGTATTTGCCGGAGCTGATGGCATTGCCAATGCACTGGACGGCGGAGTCTGCCCTCACGCGACTGGCGGTGCTTGCCGGAGTTCCATCCAATCTCGTGTCGGTGGAAGTCGAGAGGGTGATCGGGTTGTTGCAGATTGAGGAGCACCGCAAAAAACGCCTCAAGGCACTGTCAAAAGGAAATTTTCAGCGGGTGGGCATCGCGCAGGCATTACTTAGTAATGCGCGCGTCGCAGTTTTTGACGAGCCGACGCACGGACTCGATCCGGTGTGGACGCTCCGGTTCCGCGACATTGTCGTCGGACTGAAGCGGGCCGGCCGCACGATTATTATCGCATCACATAGTCTTGATGAACTGGAGCGACTCGCCGACCGCGTGGCGATCATTGATCACGGGCGCATTCAGCGCATCGTAGTTGTAAACAGTGCGCCGGCCACCGGCGTGATGGCGTTTCGTGTCCGTCTTGCCGAGGGCGCCGATACATTGGCGGCCCAGTTCCCCGGCGCGACAATATTGGCATCGGGCGAAGTGGAAATACCGCCCGTCGATCTTTTGGCGCTGAATGCCGGAATGGCGGCCGCGATTGCCGGCGGGGCACTCATTGCTACGGTCACTCCACGTGAAAGCGCGCTGGAGCAGGCATTTCACTCCGCAGTGGGAGCGCCCCAATGATGCAGAAAAATTTAGTGGCGTACGGTCGGTATCAGCTGACGGACTACCTGTTGCAGAAGGCCTGGCTGCCGACGTTGCTGATCGCGCTGATGGCCGGAGTGCCGGTCTATGTTGCCATTCATACGGGTGCTCAAAACCCGTTTCTCACGCCAAACGGAACGCAATACGCCGCCGCGCTGTTCAATGGCACCATCACCCTGTTTTTGCCGCTCGGCCTTTTTTTCGCCGTCGCCGGCACGATCTCCGGCGACCGGCTCAAGGGCTATTACCGGATTCTGTTTTCGAAGCCGGTCAATGTCGTGAACTACTACGTGCAACAATTCGTATTAATTGGTGTGGCGTATGTCGTGATTTATGCGCTGATCGTCTGGATCTTCGGATTATTTACGATGCACCAGTCGGTGCATCGTGCCGTAGAGAATGCGCTGCTGACCTATTTTCTCATGGGTAGCGTCGGGTTGTTTTTGGGAGCGCTCACGCGAGCGGACGGTGTGCTGCTTGGCGGAGTCTGGGCGCTAGCGCTGTTACTCCAGCCGCTCGCGATTTTGCCATCGAATCCGTTGCCGTACTGGGCTACGGTACTGGCGAAAGTCTTGCCGCCAGTGCACAAGCTGGAAGTCATTCGAACGCAGATCTACACAGTGCAGCCGGTGGATACCCACAACCTGTGGATCGTTCTCGCATATGGTGCGGTGATGTTTGCGGCGGGACTCATAGTCTTGCGCCGCGCGCCGCTTGCGAGATGACCACATCGCAGATGCCACCGGTACCCGTTTCGCAGTGACCCGCCCCGCCGGCCACCTGCTCGACACGATACTCGTGCCGGAGAGCGTGCACCGCACGACGCTGGCCAATGGGCTGCGCGTGCTGATCCGCCGCGAGACGAGCGCACCCGTCGTTGCCATTGTCACCTACGTAAAAGCTGGTTACTTCGACGAGACGGATGACGTCGTCGGCATCGCTCATGTGCTTGAACACATGTACTTCAAGGGCACGCCGTCGCGCGGCGTTGGACAGATCGCCCGCGAAACGAAGGCGAGCGGCGGGTACCTCAATGCCAGTACGATCTACGACAACACCCACTATTACACCGTGCTGCCGTCGAGCGGATTCGCTGCCGGCCTCGCCATTCAGGCCGATGCGTACGCCAATTCATTGATCGATGCCAGCGAACTCGGCCGCGAGCTCGAAGTGATTATCGAAGAAGTCAAACGCAAGCAGGACAATCCAACCGCTCTGGCCAGCGAGACGCTGTTTGAACTGCTGCACGATCGGCACCGTTTCAGGCGTTGGCGCATGGGGCGCGAGCCGGGCCTCCGCGCGCTCACGCGCGATCGGGTACTGCAATTTTATCATAACTATTACCGGCCCTCAAACACGGTGCTGGCAATCGTCGGTAACGTCGATCCGATTGAGGCACTGGCGCTCGTCGAACGTCACTACGGTGCGATTTCCGATGCGCCCGTGATACGGGAGCCCGGACCGGCCGAGCCGGAGCCGGCAAGCTCGGCGTTCCGCTACCGGGAATTCAGCGGCGATATTCAGCAGGCAGAGCTCGTTTTTGGCTGGCGCACGCCGCCGCTCGCGCACGACGATACGCCGGTGCTCGATTTGCTTGCCGCGCTGTTGACGGGCGGTCGTGCGTCACGACTGTATCGCGCTGTGCGCGAACGGCGCCTAGCCAGCGCGATCTCCGCCTACAACTACACGCCGACCGATCTCGGCGTGTTCGTCATTCATGCGACGGCGCGACCCGAACGGGCGCGCCGTGCGAGCCGCGCCATTTGGGATCAGCTCCGCCGGGTGCGCGATGGTGAAATTTCGTCGGCAGAGGTGGAGCGCGCACGGCGCGTGCTCGAGGCAGGCTGGTTGCGGCGATTCGAGACCATGGAAGGGCAGGCCAATCATCTGGCCAGCTGGGAGCTGCTCGGCGATTGGCGGCTCGGCAACACGTACGTCGAACAGTTGCTCGCTGCCGACGCGGTGCGTGTGGCCGACGTCGCGTCACGCTATCTCGTGCCCGATCGCGCGGCGCTGGTGGCGTATCGTCCGGACTCTGCACCACCGCTCGGTGAGAACGCCTCGGAAGTCCGCGCGGCGCTCGACGCGGAACGGCCCGAGCCGCTCGCGGCGTTCTCGCGTCGCAGTTTGCCGACCCCAGTGCCCGGATCCCGCGCCTGGCAACTCGAGCGGGAAGTAGCAGGGGTGAAAGTTTTTCGCACCGCTGGCGGTGTACCGGTGCTGGTGCAACGTCGTCCAGGTGCGATCGCGCAGATCGGCTGGTTCGTCCGTGGTGGCGCGGTCGCCGAGACGGCTGCGGAGGCGGGACTTACTTCATTAATGGCCCGCGCGTCGCTCAAGGGCACGGCCCGGCGATCAGCCCAACGCATTGCCGAAGATTCGGAGTTCCTCGGTGCGGTGCTCTCGGCCGCGGCAAACGCCGATGGATTTCAGTGGACGATGTCTGTGCCGGCGCAACGCATCGTTGGCGCGGCCGAGCTGCTCGCCGACGTGGTTCAGCGCGCATCATTTCCCGATGATGCGGTGGAATCGGAGCGCGCAGTGGCGTTGGCGAATCTCGCGTCGTTGCGTGACGATATGTATCGCTGGCCCAATCGTCTCGCGATCGAAGCGGCATGGCAGGGGCACCCGTACGGCCAGTCGGTCCTGGGCACGGAAGCGTCGCTCGCCGTCATGGACGCCGACGCGCTGAGGCGCTGGCACGCAGTGAGCGCGCTCGCCGCGCCGGGTGTGTTGGTGTTTGTCGGCGACCTAGATCCGGACGAAATGGCTTCCATTGCCGCCCGATATTTCGGGGGGCTTCGCGCGGAGGCCGGCATGGAGATCGGCGCGCCATCGTGGCCGGCACGCACCATCGTGTGCGCCGACGAACGCGACAAAGCACAGACCGCATTGGCTATGCTTTTTCCCGGACCGTCGCGCACCGATCCGGCGCGTTTCGCCGCCGCCCTCATCGCGAGTGTCGCGAGCGGTCTCGGCGGCAGGTTTTTCGACGAACTTCGCGACCGGCGTTCCCTCGCCTACACCGTAATGGCCGCGCCTGTCGTGCGGCGCCATGCCGGCGCGTTTGCGGCCTACATCGCAACGTCACCCGAAAAAGAAGATGAAGCACGCGACGGCCTGCTCGCCGAGTTTGCAAAATTGCGCGAACAGCCCGTGACCTCGAACGAACTTGACCAAGCGAAGACATACGCCCTCGGCACTTGGGCGATTCGCCGCGAGAGTGCCAGCGCCGTGATGGGAGACATCGCCGACGCCTGGCTTTTTGGTTCGTCACTCCGCGAGCTCGCCGAATTCGAGAGCGGCGTACGCGGCGTCACCGCGCAAAGCATGCTCGAACTGGCGCGCCGCTATTTCGATCCCGAGCGGCGCGTGGAAGGCATCGTCCGCGGATCCAGCAAGACCGTCTAGCGCGACCGCGCTGGCGGGTGGCCAAGCGCCGTGTTGAGCCAGCGGCACATCGGCACGATCAGCGCAAAATCTTTCATCGCCTTCTCGGCCAGCTTTGGTGACAGTATCTCGGCATCGCTGTAAGCACGGCTGACGGTGAATGAGTTGTAGCGCAACCACCGCTCAGCGGGATGACCTTCCGCGAAGCCACGCGGCAGACGCTTGAGTAGAATGCCCGGCTCGTCGTCGGTGAGTTTGCCGAACCGGCGTTTAAATGCCGGCGCACTTATGGCGCGCTTCCATCCGGCGAGATCATCGTCGAATCGCGCCCGGATTTTGGCCAACGAAGGTCGGGGTGGCATCCACATTCCGCCTGCAATCAGCGAAGCGCCGGGCTCCAAGTGCACATAGAAGCCCGCGCCGCCATCGATCTCTTTCCCGACGCCACGACCCGGCGCCCGATGAAAGATCCATGCGGCGGCGTGTGCTTTGTATGGTGATTTGTCCTTTGAAAATCGCACATCACGATAAATGCGAAAAAGCGATGTCTTCGGGTCGCCGACGAATTCAGGTGCGAGTGATGCAAACCTCACATCGAGTTCCTCGACGAGGGCCTTCAGTGGTCCGACAATTTCGCGCAGATACGTGTCCCGCCGCTCTTCGAACCAATCGCGACGATTGTTTTTCTTGAGTCCTCGGAGAAACGTCAACGATGCCGGTGGAAAGCCGCGGAAGATCGTCATGGGGTGACCGGTGCAGGCGTTTCGAACAGGGCGCGTATTGCTGCGGCGACATCCGCGACAATCGGCCGCATGCGACCGGTGGCCGAGCGGAATCCCGTGACCCTGTCGTAATCAGCGGCGTCGCCGAGTACGGCGCCCCGGACAGAGGAGTGAGCGGTCGCCCATGCGAGGATGTGATGTAGCACACGTCGCTGTGCCTCTTCACCGATGATCGCCGGAGCGGATGACGCAACGATCCAGTGCGTACGGTCTGTCTGTGCAACACTGCTCATCCACCGATCGGCACTCGCCAGCGCCGTCAATACGGCGTGACCGCCGGCCGCCGGCGCCAATATGAACGCCACACCGTCGACCGGCGAACCGTCGGCGGCGGCCCACGCGTACAGGGCGCTATCGCGGCTCCCGGCCACTGCGACCAGCGTGCGCGTGGCAGGACGGTCGCGATGCACGATGACGGCCATGCGTGTGTAATATTCCGCCCACCAACTTACCGACTGCACACCGATAGCCTCTGCTTCTGCACCGAACGGAACGTCGGCCGGAATGATGTAGTCGGGATGCAGTCGCCGGACGATTCGATCCACGGCGTCAGCGCGGCGGTCGAGGTAGCGGGTCGGCGCGTGTCGCAGTTCTCCAGCCGACCCTTGAGGAGTGGCAAGCGCAACGATTAACAACACGGAGTCGCGCCGGTAAGGATCGAGCGCGCGGGCCAATGAGTCGAGAGCCGCCGCCGAACACCCCTCCGGTGCAATTCGCAACTGCAGCGCACCCACTCCGAGTGAGTCTGCCATCGCGAAATCTTTGCGCAGCTCCGCAATGCCTGGGGCGCCGGTCACCGTCGGCAGGATGCGCAGGCCGATATCGAAATTAGAGGCAGCGCGTTCGGTCAACCGGTCGCCGCCGAGCGCCATCAGAGATTCTATCGTCGTATATGCGGGAACTGAGCGTGCCGCAACCAGCACGACGACGGCCAGCGCGTATACCGCGAGTCCAGATCGAAACATCACCGATGGTCGCCAGCGCGCCGGGCCGGCGGGGGCCAGCAAGGGCACCGCCATTGCCAGTGGCGATCCGATAGAAGAAGTGCCGAGCAGGAGCGACAGCAGCGCCGCCTGCGCCGCGCCTGGCGCCAGCAGGAATGCCGGAACGGCGAGACCGTGCTCGGCGGCGACTCGCGTGGATGCAATGAGGAATTGGGTTAGGTCGTACAGCAGCAGTGGCACACCGACCACCGTCGGGACCAAATTCTGTCCGAGTGCGAGACCGACTTGAACGGCAAACAGCGCCAGCACCGCGGGCCAGAGCCACGCGAGCATGGCAAGCGCGTGGCCGGTCAACTCCGACTGCTCGGCCATGCCAATAAGCATCGCCGGGATAACGAGAAAACCGCCCAGTCCGGAGAGGATCCGGAACAGGCGTAGTTCTTTCGGCGCGGTACGCAACTGTGCGATGCGGCCGCCCGCGAACACGTTCCACGCGAGCAGCAGCGCGGTGGCAGCGGCGAACGCACCCATCAGACTTGTCACAGAGCCCACTCCGGGTGTTGGCTGACGGGGCAGGGCATCACCCGCGGTCGAGCCGGCCGCTGCGGGATTCGGCGCCGCCAAGTTTGCGCTTGAACACGTCTATCGCCTTTTGCGGGTCTCGTCCCGCGGGGACGAGCACGTCGAGCAACAGCAACCCGCGTGACGGCATCGTATGTGCGGTGAGATGGCCCAGATCAAGCAACAAGACCACGGCCAGTCCGTCGCGCGGCAATACGCGCACTGTCGGGGGCTCGGCGGTGCTCAGCCCAGCCGCTCCGGCGGCCGAGATGAGCAATCCCGAGAGCGCGGATGCATCGCGCAGCAACGTAGCGGTCACGCCGCGGAAATCGGCCGTACGATGAATCAGCGGTGGCGGGCCGTGCGCTTCGATTTTCTCCTCACGGTGACCGGAAAGTTCCTAAAACATACTCATGGCGAGGAACGATCGGAGCGAATCGTTCGTCGACCGGAGTCGTCCGGACAGGAGACGCACACACGACCAGAGCACTTTGTAGGCGATTTCACGATTGAAGTCGAGCAGTAACTCGAAATCGGATCGAGCGATGGTCAGGCATTTGGTGCCACCGTTGGAGATGGCATCGGTGGACCGTTCGCTCCGGTCGAATACCGACATTTCACCGAACAGTGATCCCGGCTTGAGCACGGCCAATGCTTCTTCACCGCTACCCGGAATCGTGCGGCTAATCCGGACGTCTCCCTCGACGATGAGAAAGAGTCGGTTGCCCGGTTCACCTTCCCGAAATACATACTCGCCGGATACAAAGTCTTGCATCCGGCACACTTCAGCCACGCGGGCCAACTCGCCATCGTCGAGTTCTTTGAAGATGGCCGCCTGTCGCAGTAATTGGATCACGTCTTCCATATGTACCGGGTCCGTCTGGGGAAAATGAGCTGTCCGGCGAAACTAGGGTGCGCCCGTCGCGCTGGCAAGCGTCCGAGGTGCCATCTAGCTTGCGGCTATGCAGTCCAATGCTTTGGCGACCGTGCCGAACCTGCTGTCGCTCTCACGCCTCGGGATGGCCGCGCTGTTTGTGCTGCTTAAAGGCACCGACGAACGGTTGTTGCTGATTGCCGCGGCCGGCGCCACCGACTTTTTGGATGGCTACTTCGCCCGCCTCTATGGCACGGCCACTAAATGGGGCGCGCTGATCGACCCGATCGCCGACCGGTTTTTCATTTTTGCGGCCGTCTGTTCATTGCTGTTTGAAGATGTCATCGACACACGCGAGTATGTATTGTTCTTGTTTCGAGACGTATTGACGGCGATTGGATTTCTCTCGGCGCGAGCGATCCCGTGGCTGCGCGGCGTGACGTTTCAGGCGCGAATGCCGGGCAAGATTGTTACCGTACTCCAGCTGGCAGCGCTCGCCGTCGTATTTCTGGCCCCAACGTTTGCACTGCCCGTGCTATTGTTGCTGGGGGTCATCAGCGTCTACTCCGTGATTGACTATACCATTGCGCTTTGGCATGCCCGCAGCCGCACGTAGTCCGCTGGTGTGCCTCGTTGCCGTGGTGATGTTTTCCGCGCCGCGCTGGCTGGCGGCACAGGAATTCATCTTCTCGCCTCGAGTACAGGCCGAGTTGCGTACCGATTTACTGAGCGGCCCGCCCGTTGCGTTACAATTCGGCGCCGGGCTGAACATTCCCGCTGGCTACTATGTGCGCGTCGGAGTCACGGCCGCTGGCGGCGTCGCGTGGCGCGGTAGTGCATTGGCTGGCAGCGCCCGCATGGATTTCACGACGCGCTATTTGCTGGATCCATTCGGCGAACTTCGTTGGGGCGTGTACGGTGGCGCCGGAGTCAGTGCCCGAATCGACGAAAGCCAAGCACGCACGTTTTTACTGATCGTCGGCGGAGTCGAGGGCCCTGCATCACACGGCTGGCGCACAAGCATCGAAGTCGGCTTGGGCGGGGGGGCGCGCCTCGGGATCGTGCTTCGCCGGGCGCGAAAAAACGGTCGTTAGGCGCTGATCGCCTGTGCTGTTTTGGCCGGCTGCGCAAACCGTTCGCCAAGGGTACGAAGCTCGGCGAGTTCGGTCACCGTCAGCTCGTGGTACCGGCCTGCCATGTACGCCAGCGTCTCGTCGAACCATTCCTTGCGGTGATCGGGATGCGACCCTGCGACTTCGCACTGCATGATGTGTTGGAACAATTCATCGCGCGCTTGATCGAACGGTTTCGGTTCCGCACTCGGGCGGCGCGCCTTGGGGCTCTTTTGGCTCATTGATGTTCGTTTAAGGGTGAAACGGTATCCTTGAAAGCTAGTCAGTCCGAGGCGCTGTTCCAATGGGTGAGGACGGCGGAAATTCATGGTTGATCCAGGCGCTCAGCACCGCGGCCAAGGCTTCCGGTGCATCCTCAGGCACCAACCGTGCCGCGCCGCTTATCCGGCGGTGCTCGCCATGGGTAAACCGCGCTGCCAGCGTCGCGGCCACGTCAGGTGACACCCATCCATCCTGATCGCCACGCACCACCAGGACCGGCTGCGTGATCTTCTCCCACTCTACGCGTTCCATCGCCCGGTCGTTGATGGCCCGCTCCAACTGCAGCAGATGGCGCACGCCGTCGCGGCCGACATATGGGGCTACGTAACGGCCTACCAGCGCCGCTGGCATCCGGTCCGCCGTCGCCACGCCTTGCGCGAGTATCGGCCCAAGGAGCGCCGTCGCGCCAAGCATGCCCCGTTCCGAATCGAGCAAATGCCGTGCCGCCAAACGCTGCAACTCCGAAAGATCGCTGCCACGGAGCCGCGCCGGATCGGCGGGATTAATCAGCACCATCGTGCGAACCCGGGCCGGGCGACGCGCCGCCAACGCAAGGGCGACCGCGGCACCGAAGTCGAGGCCGACGATATCCGCCCTCGCGACGCGAAGCACGGTCAATGCCCTGTCGAGATAGTCGACCTGGGCTTCAATGCTGTAGTCGGCGTCGAGCGACCGGTCACTTTCACCATATCCAAACAGGTCGATGGCGTAGGCGGTCACCTTGCCGAGCGGAAGCAGGGGAGCCACCCCGCGCCAAAGAAATGCCGACGTGCCGAAGCCATGCAACAGCACCACGGGCCGATCGCCAAAACCGTAGCGCTCGACGTGCAGGGCACCAGGGCCCACGGGAATGCGGAGAGAGTCGGTCACGGGCGCGCGTCCAACCTGTCCTCATGCGCGCGCGAATGCTAGTTTCCAGCAAATTGTCGCGAACCCAGAGGATCAACGTGGCGCAAAGCAAACCCGTAAAAGGAAATCCGAAGCAGTTCGTTGCCATCATCGTATTGATCGCGGTAATCGGTGTCGGCGCGCTTGGCTATTTCCTCTCGACCTCCAAGCCGCAGATCACGACCATTGATCCCACAATCCCGGCAGGCGCCGCCGAACCCCACGTGATGGGAATGGCCAACGCACCGGTGCAGGTGATGGAGTTTGCCGACTTTGAGTGCCCGGGCTGCGGCAACTTTGCGAACATCACAGAGCCCGACATCCGCACGCGACTGATCAACACGGGTATCGTGACGTTCAAGTTTTTCGATTTCCCACTCGCTCCCCAGCACCGCAACACACTGTTGGCGCACCACTCAGCGGCGTGCGCGGATGATCAGGGGAAGTTCTGGGAAATGCACGATCGCTTGTATGCCAATCAGGATGAGTGGAGCGGAGAGGTGTCACACAACCCAATGAAAATCTTCTCCCGGTACGCCAAAGAACTTGGCCTCGATGTAAAAAGCTGGGAAGATTGTGTGCAAACGCAGAAGCATCTGTCGCGCATCAAGGGCAACCAAGCCGAGGGGACGCGTCGCAATGTTTCACAGACGCCGACGCTCATTATCGGTGATAAGCAGATCGCCGGCGGACTGAGTTACGATCAGTTCAAGGCGCTGGTGGACAGCGCGCTGGCAAAGGCGCCAAAGAGTCCGGTATCAGCACCCGAAAAGAAGGGCGCCTCGAAGTGACCCGTCGGATGGTGATCGCCATACTGTCGCTCTGTGGAATTTTTGTCGCCGCATATCTCACGCTGTACAAGCTCGGCTATATCGGCACAATTGCCTGTGGCACCGGGGGGTGCGAAACGGTTCAAACCAGTCGCTGGTCGATTTTTCTGGGCCAGCCCGTGGCGTTGTGGGGTGTCGGTTTCTACGTGGCGATGTTCGCGACCGCGACGGCAGGCTCTATTGGAACGCTCGTCGAGTCACGTGCACCAAGCGTGGCGATGGTCGTGATGAGCGGGTGGGGCGTACTTTTTTCGGGCTGGCTCACCTACCTCGAACTGGGTCCGATCAACGCGATCTGCCGCTACTGCGTGGTGAGCGCGGTGCTGGTTGCGGTGCTATTCGCGATCAGTCTGGCCGACTGGCGGGCGATGCGGAAAGATCCGTTCGGCCCGACCGTCACCTAGGCGCTACGCGCGGCGCGGTGCTTTCGCGCGGTCCGACGCGTCGGCGAGCCGGAGCTTTGGCCGCATTCCGTCGGCGGCCGGTTCCGCTCCGCGCGTCGCCGGCAGCATCTCACGGCCGAGCACCACCAGCACCCGTGTCACTACGGTGCTCGCCAGTGGTTCCGACACTCCCATGACCCGGATATAGGTATCGATCGCCCGGTCAAACGAAAGTTCGTCGGCGAGCGTGTCGACAAACGTCAGCGCGTTCTCGACGTGTGTGCGTACCAGCGCTTCGTCGGCGCGCGCCTGCGCCAGCCGCATCCGCCGGTCGGTGGCCGGCTGGAGCTTCTTCGAGAAGAGATTCTCGGGAAAAATAGAGAGGAAGTCGCGGAGCATTAGTGAAAATAGACGATTCGGCAAGGCAAAAGGTAACGCTGGCCCAACAGGGAGCTCGCTTGGATCCGGGGCGCCGGTCCAGGCTCACTCCTTGTCTTCGTATTGCACCTTGAGCGATGCCACTACCGCCGGGTCCGCCAACGTGGTCGTATCACCCAGCGCCCTCCCTTCCGCGACATCCCGCAACAGTCGCCGCATAATTTTCCCTGACCGGGTTTTCGGAAGGTCAGCGGTAAACATGATGTCGTCCGGCCGCGCCAGCGCACCGATTTTCTGCGAGACGAACTCGCGCAACTCGTCACGCAGTCCCGGCGATTTCTGGAAGCCTTCGCGCAGCGTCACGAATGCAGCGATCGACTGGCCCTTGATCTCGTGTGTCTTCCCGACCACTGCGGCCTCGGCCACCGATGGATGTTCCACCAGCGCACTCTCCACCTCCATCGTGCCAATCCGGTGTCCGGCGACATTCAGCACATCGTCGACACGCCCGAGTATCCAGAAATATCCGTCGTCATCGCGCTTGGCACCATCGCCGGGGAAATACAGATCCGGACGCCCCTCCCATTTTGTGAAATACGTCTCCACATACCGTGCTTCATCGCCCCAAATTGTTCGGAGCATTGACGGCCACGGCTTGGTAATGGCGAGCAGGCCGCCGCCAACATCAATCCGCTCCGCAGTGGAATCGAGCAGGTCTATTTCAAATCCCGGCATCACTGTCGTCGCACTGCCGGGTTTCGTGGCGGTCACACCGGGAAGCGGGGAAATTACGATCGAGCCGGTTTCCGTCTGCCACCA
>JANYKA010000005.1 GCA_025358315.1 Gemmatimonadota bacterium
GAGCAGCAGTGCCGCGTTGTCGCCGGCACGCCCTTCGTCCAGCACCTTACGGAACGCTTCGACGCTCGTGACGACCGACTTCTTGTCGGAACCGAAACCCACAAGGGCGATTTCTTCGCCGACCTTGATGATGCCACGTTCAATACGGCCCGTGGCAACCGTGCCGCGGCCCGTGATCGAGAACACGTCTTCGACCGGCATCAGGAACGGCTTGTCGATTTCGCGAACCGGCTCCGGGATCGACGAGTCGAGCGCATCCATCAGCTCGACCATCTTCTCGACCCATACCGGATCGCCTTCGATCGCACGGATCGCCGCGCCGCGAACGACCGGCACGTTGTCGCCGTCATACTCGTACTTGGAGAGGAGCTCACGGACTTCGAGCTCGACCAAGTCGAGGAGTTCGGCGTCTTCCACAAGATCGCACTTGTTCAGGAACACGACGATGTTTGGCACGTTCACCTGGCGGGCCAGAATGATGTGCTCGCGCGTCTGCGGCATCGGGCCGTCGACGGCGCTCACCACGAGAATCGCGCCGTCCATCTGCGCAGCACCCGTGATCATGTTCTTCATGTAGTCGGCGTGGCCCGGGCAGTCCACGTGCGCATAATGGCGCAGTGCCGTCTCGTATTCCACGTGCGACGTCGCGATCGTCAAAATTTTCGTTGGGTCGCGGCGGCCCTGCGACTCGGACGCTTTCGCGACCTGATCGTAGGCGATGTATTTGGTGCCGTAGCCCTTGTCAGCGGACACCTTTGTTAATGCCGCTGTGGTAGTCGTCTTGCCGTGGTCGACGTGACCGATCGTCCCGACGTTCACGTGCGGCTTGGTGCGCTCGAACTTTGCCTTGGCCATTTGTCAGTCCTGTGTACTGTTTGAATGAAAAACCGGAGAATCGTCTCAACCGTCTGCTACTGTTGCCCTACGGTACTATGCCTTCACCTTCGCAATAATTTCTTCTGCCTTCGATTTCGGCACTTCTTCATAGTGCGCGAACTCCATCGAGTACACGGCGCGTCCCTGCGACATCGAACGCAACTTTGTCGAATACCCGAACATCTCGGAGAGCGGCACACTGGCCGAAATCACCTGCGCCTCTCCGCGCTGCACCATCCCGCCGATCTTCCCGCGGCGCGCCGACAGATCGCCGAGCACATCGCCCATGTACGCTTCCGGCGATACGACTTCGACGTTCATCACCGGCTCGAGCAGGATCGGGTTGGCCTGGCGTGCGCCTTCTTTCACCGCCATTGATCCGGCAATCTTGAATGCCATTTCCGACGAGTCAACGTCATGGTATGAACCGAAAATCAGCTCGACCCGCACGTCCACCATTGGGTAGCCCGCGAGAATGCCGTTTTCCAGCGCTTCGCGAATGCCTTCACCGACTGGCTTGATGAACTCACGCGGAATCACACCACCGACAATCTTGTCTTCGAACACATAGCCTTTGCCGAGCTCGCCGGGGAACACGTTGATCACGACGTGCCCATACTGGCCCTTGCCGCCCGACTGCCGAATGAACTTTCCTTCGACCTTCATCACGGCCTTCTTGATCGTTTCGCGATAGGCCACCTGCGGGCGCCCAACATTCGCGTCGACCTTGAACTCGCGCATCATACGGTCGACGATGATCTCGAGATGCAACTCGCCCATGCCGGCGATGATCGTCTGACCCGTCTCGGCGTCGGAGTTCACGCGGAACGTCGGATCTTCTTCGGCCAGCTTGTTCAACGCAATCGCCAGCTTGTCCTGATCCGCCTTGGTCTTCGGTTCGATCGCGACCGAGATCACGGGGTTCGGGAACTTCATCGCTTCGAGAATGATCGGCTTGTCTTCATCGCACAGCGTGTCGCCGGTGCGGGTGTCTTTCAGGCCGATCGCGGCGCCAATGTCGCCGGCGCGCACTTCTTCAATTTCTTCGCGCTTGTTCGCGTGCATCTGGAGCAGACGCCCCACACGCTCGCGCTTGTCTTTCGACGCGTTGTAGACATACGAACCGGCCTTGAACACGCCCGAATACACACGGAAGAACGTCAGTTTTCCAACGAACGGATCGGTCGCGATTTTGAATGCCAGTGCCGAGAACGGCGCGTCGTCGCTCACCGCGCGGGTCTGATCCTTGTCTTCCAGTCCCGGCAGCATGCCCATCATTGGCGGCACGTCGAGCGGGGACGGCAGATAATCCAGTACGGCATCGAGCAATGCCTGCACGCCCTTGTTCTTGAACGAGGCGCCGCAGAGCACGGGAATGAACTTATTTTTAATCGTCGCGGAGCGAATCGCGCTACGAATTTCGTCGTTGGTCAGCTCGACACCGTCGAGGTACTTCTCGATCAGGTCGTCACTGTGCTGCACAGCGGCTTCGATCAGCGCGTGACGCGCCACTTCGACCGCTTCTTTCATGCTCTCCGGCACGTCGACGACTTCGAACGACTTGCCCATCGTCGAGTCGTCGAAAATGTATTGCTTGCGTTCGATGACGTCGATATGACCCGTGAACAGTTCGCCCGAACCAACCGGCAACTGCAGCGGGTATGCATCTTTGGACAGTCGATCGTTGATCATGACCATGCAGCGCGTGAAATCGGCGCCGACCCGGTCCATCTTGTTCGAGAAAATGATACGTGGCACGCCGTACCGATCCGCCTGGCGCCACACGGTTTCGGTCTGCGGCTCGACGCCGGCGACCGAATCGAGCAGCGTCACGGCGCCGTCGAGCACGCGCAGCGAGCGCTCGACTTCGACCGTGAAGTCTACGTGGCCTGGCGTGTCGATGATGTTGATGCGGTACTCAGGGCCCGTTGCCGAACCGAGCTCGTGGTTCTCGCCATGGCGCTGCCAAAAGCAGGTCGTCGCGGCCGACGTAATCGTGATGCCGCGCTCCTGCTCCTGCTCCATCCAGTCCATCGTGGCTGCACCATCGTGCACCTCGCCGATCTTGTGCGACTTCCCTGTGTAGTAGAGAATGCGCTCAGTCGTCGTGGTTTTACCGGCATCGATGTGGGCCATGATGCCGATATTGCGATAGTACTTGAGTTCGGTAACGCGAGCCATCGTTTCTGAAATCCCTTTTTTGCTTATGTCGTCTGCGGCGCTCTGGAATCGTGCCGCATGAGTTGTGTTCGTCGTCCAGTTTTTCCGACCCAGAAACAAAACTGCGGCTGGACCGGTCGCCGCCGAGTGAGATCAACGTGTGATCGCACCGGAAGCCGGTATCCATCCGC
>JANYKA010000049.1 GCA_025358315.1 Gemmatimonadota bacterium
ATGGGGCGTTGCCAGACGGTGGGGTGACGCCGTCGTTCACGCGATCCTGAGCGGGAGAAGGGCAGCGACACGATCATGCCGCTTGAGGAACGTAACTTTGTGGCCGGGCCAGCGGGACGCCAGAGCCTACTTTCCTCCTCCCTGAGCGATCAGCGCGCGTGCGCGCGCCTGACCCGCGATGAGGTCCGCGTTGCCAGGGAATCGGCCTAGTGCGTTGCGGGCGATCGCGAGCGCAACCTCGCCGTGCCCGGACCATAGCTCGACGTCCATCGAGGCGACATAGCCATCCGGATAGTCCGGTGCTCGTCGGACCAGATCCGCGAGGATCGGGCGCGCCTCGTCGAACCGCCGTTGCCACGCATAGGTGCGGCCCAGCAGTGCGCGTGCGTCGTAAAAATTCGGGATGTCTCGCAACAGTTTCGAACAGATGATCCGTGCCGTATCGTAGTCACCGGCCAGTGCCCTGCTCCGGGCGAGCGCGAACAACTCGTCCGGCGTGTTGCCGGTAATCGCCAACTTCGTCATCTCCGAATCTTCCTGCTGCCGCAGGCGCCGCGCGGCGCTGTCGGCCGCCGTGGCCGGATACAATCGGTCACGCGATGTGACGTAACGGCCCACCTCTATTGCCCGGACGAGCTTGCGGTGCAGCGCACGGAATGTTTGCTCGTCATCCACCCGCGGAAGGTCGAACTTGTCGGTGAGTCGGAACAGTTGGTCGCCCGAAAGGAAGTACTCGCCGTCCACGTACTCGTCTATTTGGCCCTTGGTCCGCATCAGGGGAGTCGCGTGCAAGTTGCGGAACGCGCGCGCCGTGTCGAGCCCCGTGCCGACCCAAGCGACGGAGTCCGGAAAAGTGAGAGCGTAATTGTGTTGCAACAGCGCGAGCAACGAAGGCGTCACGTCCATATGAGTCGAAACCGAGCCGAATCGTTGTGGCGCCTTCACCATCGGAGAGAAAATGATGAACGGTACCCGAAACCGGTCGGCACGCGTTGCCGGGGGAAGCGGAATCAGCCGGTGGTCTCCAGTGACAATAAAGATCGTCCGCCCATAGTCCGGGCGCTTGGCGTACTCGTGAATGAAATCGCGGAGTGCGTCGTCGGCGTACTGCAAGGTCTCGAACACACCGGCGTACGAGCGATACTCCTCGCGCCGTACAGGATCGATCTTCATCGAGGCGAGCCGCGCGTCGAAGCGCGCCCGGTACTCCGGCTCACGTGGCGGGATGAACGGCTCGTGAGTTGAGACGGTGAGATATACGTCGAGTCTGGGCTGCGCGACTGATCCAAGGGACGCGAACGAGCGCCGGAACAATTCCGCGTCACCGTAACCCCAGGTAAACCCGCCCGTCCCGGATGGCTCTTTCTCGTAGCCCGTACCGAACTTGGTGGCATCGATCAGTGAGTCTATTCCCTGCCGTTCCAGGAACACGTCGATCAAATCAAAGTGTCCGTCCGTACCGCTGAAGTACTGCGTCCGATAGCCGTGTTGCTTCAGTAATTGTATCAAACTGAGGTGCCGCGGCATACGCGCGCCAAGCTCGAGGATTCCACCATCCGTCGGCGGAAGGGAAGCGAGTAGCGACGGCAGAACGCCGAACGTACGTCCCGATGTACTGAGGAAGTTGTCCCAGTACAGTCCGTGATGCGCCAGTGAATCGATAAAGGGAGTGAAGCCACCGTACGGTGCCCGATCTCCCACGAAATCCTGACCGAGTCCCTCGACAATCACGAAAACGAAATTCGGCCGTTGCGCATTACGCGTGAGGAATGGGCCCAGCACATCCTCGTTTGAGCTGCGGTGGAGCAGTGGATAGCCTTGCTGCGATCTGCTGGTGAGCGCCGCGGCACGATCAACGAAGTACCGGGTCGAGTGGCCGAAGAAGTAGGCCGCCGTGTTTTCGCTCAGGAAGTATGCGCCGTCGTTCGCGAATGCCCGCGGCGCAAGCGAGATAGTGATCGGAAACACTACCGACAGCGCGATCGTCGCGAAGAAGCCGGCAACCATCGGACGCGGAACCCGAACGCGACGCACCAATCCGCTCACGAACCACGCGAGCACGGCGAACGCAAAGAAACCGGCGAGCGAAGCGATGCCGACGCCCTTTGATGACATCACTGTCTCGCGAAGGTCGCGCGGTGAATACCCGAAGAGATCAGCGCCGAGCGGCACAAAAGTGACGGCGAAAAACTGGATAAGCGCGACGCTCACAACCACCAAGGCGACGAGCAGCGCACGATGCAGTTGCACCGCCGCGCGGACCGACCATTGCGCGAGTGCAAGTATCGGTAGCACAAGGATGGCGGCGGTCCACAGGACGACCCCGACGTCGCCACGCAGCGCCTGGAGGGTGAGCATCACCATACCGTCCGGGAGCACGTGCAATTGGCGCGTCAGTGTGAACTCATACGCGCGCAACAACACGAGCACGGGGAAGAGCGAAAGGCTGATGGCGGTATACGTCGCCATGGCATGGTACAGCCGGTCACTGCGCTTCGCCGTTGCCGGCGGTTGCGTCAAAACACGAACCTCAATCCGGCGGCGGCCGTCCAACTCTTGCGGAGTCGCGAGCGATCGAGCTCCTCGCGGTCGTAGCTCAATGACCAGGTACCCAGCAGTCCGGCGCGGAGTCCGCCCGACCCTTGGACACTAGCCGCGAAGGAGTGCTGGCGCGCGAGCGATACCGAATCGGGGGCGCCTTGGTCTGGCGGCGTACTACCGTAGCCGATCCGCGCGCCGATAAAGTGATCACCATCCTCGAAATAGCGCCGCGCCGTGATACTTGCTGAAGCCGACATCCCCGAGTCCTTCTGGCGAACGAATGGGCGAAGTGAAAACCAATAGTTGCCGACGTACTTGCCGAGCGTGCCCGTGAAGAGTGTCACCGGCGAACCATCGAATCGAAGTTGGCGGTATCCGACCGAGGTTTCCCATGCCTTCGGGAGAGCGATGAACAGTTCGCCGCCGGAACGCCAAGTGGGAAAAATGCTCGAAGGACTGTATCCGGCGCTGAGGTATGCATATGTGTTCTTTGACAGTCGCGGGTACGCATCAACTTCGAACTGTCCGCCCGATGACCCGAATCGGTGCGCGTAGTTCATACGTCCGATGAGTGATCCTCCAGCACCGCGCCGCCCGAGTGCGAGCGAGGCATAGTGCCACGGATCCAGCCCGTCCTCAAATCCGACATAGCTGTAGTCGGCGCTCAGGGAGATGACAGGCTTGACGTTCTTAAGCAACTCGGCGGCGTCTTGGGCGCGAATGCCCACCGGTCCGGTAAGGATTACGAGAACGCAGATGGCGCGCGAAGCC
>JANYKA010000074.1 GCA_025358315.1 Gemmatimonadota bacterium
GGCGCCGAGTACAGCATCGCCACGTCGTCATTGAACAGGAGCGGCGTGCGATCGAGCGTCGGACTGCCGCCGCGCTTGAACTGTGCGGTGCGAAAGTGCCGATGGCGCAAGGTGAGATCGGTGTCCGCTTCGTATTTCACATCGCCCAACCGTTTCACAGAACGCACGGTCGTCGGCGGATATACGTGATAGAGCAGTGACGACGGACCGGTGAACCCCTCGTTGCCAACGAGTTGCTCGGAATACAGACTGCCGTCCGGTTTCCGGAACGCGATGTGGCGTTTCCGCGGGATACTGCCGAGTGAGTGATAGACTGGCATTAGAGATTCCCCCGCAGGGCCTGCTCGCGCTCGATGCTCTCGAAGAGTGCCTTAAAGTTGCCGGCACCGAAGCTCTTGGCGCCTTTGCGTTGAATGATTTCATAGAACAGCGTTGGCCGGTCTTGCACGGGCTTGGTAAAAATCTGCAGCAAATACCCTTCGTCGTCGCTATCCACGAGAATTCCGAGCTCGGCGAGCGGCCCAATCTCTTCGTCAATCTTGCCGACGCGCTGGAGCACCGTGTCGTAGTACACCTGCGGTACTTGCAAAAACTCGACGCCGCGCGACTTGAGGGCACGGACTGTTTTCACAATGTCGTCCGTGGCAACAGCGATATGCTGCACGCCAGGGCCCCGATAATAATCGAGATACTCATCGATCTGCGATTTCTTTTTCCCGGCGGCCGGCTCATTGATCGGGAACTTGATGCGACCGTTCCCGTTCGACATCACCTTCGACATCAGCGCCGAGTATTCGGTGGAGATTTGTTTATCGTCGAACGACAACAGATTGAAAAAGCCAAGGACGCGGGAATAGAACCCGACCCACTCGTTCATTTTCCCCAGCTCAACATTCCCGACGCAGTGGTCGACGTATTTCAGGCCGACGGGATTGGATTTGACGGCAGACGTGTGCGGGCGGAAGCCAGGGAGAAACAATCCTTTGTAGTTCCGGCGCTCGACAATAGAGTGGATCGTGTCACCGTACGTGGCGATCGCCGCAATAACGACCTCACCATCTTCGTCCGTATCGACGCGAGGGGCGTGCACGGACCGTGCTCCCCGCTCAATCGCCTTGGTGTAGGCGTCGCGTGCGTCGTCGACCCAGAAAGCGAGGTCACGGACACCGTCGCCGTGTTTATAGATGTGCGCGGCAATCTCCCCCTCGGGCCCGAGTGGCGAGGTCAGAACAAACCGCACCTTGCCTTGTTGCAGCAAATAACTCGCGCGGTCGCGTACCCCGGTTTCGGGGCCGCGGTAGGCGAGAACATCGTAACCCCAAGCGGCCTGATAGTACGCTGCGGATTGTCTGGCATTGCCGACCCAGAACTCGATATAATCCGTTCCGTTAATGGGGAACGTATCGTGCGCGAGTGCCGCGTCCGGCTGGGTAACTGTGGCCATGGTTCGAACCCTTGATGCGAGTATACAGCAGTAGTACGCCGTTCAATATAAACTTGGCCTATCGGGAGTTAGCTGGTAGCCGCCAAGCCCCTGCAGGCCAACTTACCCAGCCGCTCGCGACCCACATTTCCACCTGTAACAATAATTACGGTTCGTGCGCCGCGCTCAACAGTCACCGTACCGGAAATAAGCGCCGCCAAGCCCACGCACGCGGCGGGCTCGGGCACCACCTTGCAACGCTCAATCAGCAGCCAGAGTGCTTCGACAATTGCTTCTTCCGGAACCGTCACGATTTCCAAACCAAGTGCCGTGACGTGTGCGAACGGAAGCGCGCCGGCGAATGGAGCGGCAAGCCCGTCGGCTATGGTCACCATATCGGATAGCCGTTGCGGCGCGCCACGATCGAGACTCAACCGCATCACCGCGGCACCTTCGGGCTCAACCCCGATCACCCGCGCCGACGGGCGGCGCGCCCGCGCCACCACTCCTACTCCGCTGAGTATGCCGCCGCCCCCGACTCCAACCAAGAGTACATCAGCCTCCGGAAGATCGTCGAACAGCTCTTCAGCCAGTGTGCCTTGGCCGGCAATCACCGCCGCATCGTCGAACGGATGAATCAACGCGAGGCCGCGCTCGGCCTCCAGCGCCCGCGCCGTCTGCAGCAGGTCGGCGTCGGTGAGAATGAGCTCAGCACCATAGCCGCGGGTCGCGTCGATCTTGCTCTGCACCGCCTTGGAAGGCATCACCACCGTTGCACGAATGCCAGCGTCACGTGCGGCCCACGCCACCGCCTGCGCATGATTGCCGGCCGACAGCGTCACGACTCCGTGGGCCCGCTCGGCGGGTGTAAGTGTGGCCATCTTATTAAGCACGCCACGAACCTTAAACGAGCCGGTCTTCTGCAATTGCTCGAGCTT
The DNA here is from genome assembly GCA_025358315.1 of Gemmatimonadota bacterium. Taxonomy (GTDB): domain Bacteria; phylum Gemmatimonadota; class Gemmatimonadetes; order Gemmatimonadales; family Gemmatimonadaceae; genus Fen-1231. The sequence goes on from JANYKA010000074.1 coordinate 2,362, forward strand.
CAGCCATACGTCGGCACCGAAACGATCGCTGAGATACGCCGAACGGGTCTGCGGCGTACGGTGCACGCGTGGCGTCACCAGCCGCTGTGCCGCAAGCACGTCGTCGCGGGAGACAAGAGGAAGGGCGGTCGCATCGGTAGTCATCTATGCCTGAAGTTCAGTGAGGTCACGGAATAATTCCAGCGCTGCAGGGTTCGCGAGCGCGTCGATGTTCTTCACCGGCCTCCCGTGGATTACGTCGCGGACAGCGATTTCGGTGATTTTGCCGCTGATGGTTCGCGGAATATCGGCCACCTGTACAATCACTTTCGGCACATGATGCGGGCTCGTATGGGCACGAATGTGGGCGCGAATCTTCGTGCGCAGATCGTCGTCGAGCAAGCGTCCGTCGCGCAGGCGCACGAAGAGCACCAGGCGTTCATCCGATTCACCATGCACCATGACCCGCTGCGCGACCACAATACTCTCCAATACTTCGTCCAATTGTTCGACTTGCCGGTAAATCTCGGCTGACCCAATGCGCACCCCGCCGGGATTCAGCGTGGCATCGCTGCGGCCGGAGATTACGACGCCATCGTGTGGTGTGATCTCGGCCCAATCGCCGTGACACCACACGCCGGGGAATCGACTGAAATAGGCCGCCCGATACTTCACGCCATCGGGATCGTTCCAAAACGCGATCGGCATTGAGGGGAATGGACGCGTGCACACGAGTTCACCCGCCGAGCCGGTGATTGGGCGGCCGCCGTCATCGAAGACGTCGACGGCCATCCCAAGCCCGCGGCACTGCAATTCTCCCCGCCAGACGGGCAGCATCGGATTACCGAGCGCAAAACATGAGATAATATCGGTGCCCCCCGAGATGCTGGCGAGCATAACGTCGCCTCGCACATCTCGGTAGACATAGTCGTAGCTACTGGGCGCGAGCGGGCTGCCCGTCGAGAGAATTGCCCGGAGGGCGGTGAGGTCGTGTGACGCGACGGGACGCATGCCCGCTTTTTCGGAGAGCGCGAGAAATTTTGCGCTCGTCCCAAACACATTGATTTTTTCTTCCGCGGCCATCGTCCAGAGCGCGTCCGGAGCGTGCGGCGGCATCGGCGCGCCATCGTAGAGAACGATGGTTGCCCCTGAGGCCAGGGCACTAACGAGCCAATTCCACATCATCCATCCACAGGTGGTGAAATAGAAGACCCGTTCGCCGTCCCGGATGTCGGTGTGCAACTGGTGTTCTTTGAGGTGTTGCAAAAGCGTGCCGCCGGCGCCATGGACGATGCACTTCGGCTCGCCCGTCGTACCGGAGGAATACATCACGAATAACGGATGGTCGAACGGTAACTGCGTGAACGATTCAGAAGCCCCGTCGCCCCGCGCAAGAAACGCACTCCATGTCTCGGCATCGCGAATATTGGCAATCACATTCTCGGAATTGCTTGCATGCAGCGATGGCACCACAATCACACGTTCGACCGTTGGCAAGGCGTTCACGATCTCGGTCACACGGGAGAGGCAGTCGATGTTTTTGCCGGCGTATTGATATCCGCCCGATGCCACCAGAACACGCGGCTCAATCTGGCCAAAGCGGTCGAGCACTCCCGGCACGCCGAAATCGGGAGAGCAGGACGACCAGACAGCCCCGATCGACGCGGCGCCGAGCATGGCGACTACCGCCTCGGGAATATTGGGGAGAAATCCGGCCACCCGGTCACCGGGAGCGATTCCCGAAGCGCGGAGCGCACCCGCCATTCGGGCGACGTCGGCCGCCAATTGATCGCGACTGAACTGCCGGCGATTTCCAGCTTCGTCGCGAAAGACAATTGCCGCCCCCTGCCCCCGATGTCGTAAGAGATTTTCGGCGAAATTCAGACGGGCACGGCTGAACCATTTCGGCCCCGAATCGGCATCCGGTGGCGCCATTCGGTCGAATCCGGCAATTACCGTACTCAATTCGCCCTGCACTACGCCGGAGTCACCAATGACCGCAGAGAAATCCCAGACCGACGGCCAAAAGTCTGCCGGATTTTCGCACGACCAGCGATGCCATTCCGAATACGGAGCGGCCGAGGGCGGGCTGGCGCGAAATCGACCTCGTACCACCCGGCAAAATCGGGCCATTAAGGCCTGTTCACGGTTCGTAATTGAGGGGGCCCAAATCGGGCGGTTAGTCGGAGTCATATCATTGGTCTAGCACGAGTTAGGTAGAGTTTAGTTGAGCTATATCACCCATTAAAACAATGGACTCCCGCCGACAAGTCTATTATATATGAGAGCAATCACCGGTTCAGCCCAAAGTGGGGTGCGCCACGGATAGTACCTGATTTTCACTCACTCGAACGGAGTCCGCACAAATGCGACGTATCGGTCTAATGACTGTGCTCGCCATTGCATTCTCGACATCGCTGTCAGCTCAGCGGGCAATCGCGTATGAAGGTGGCATTTTTGGTCAGTACACGAAGTTTGATAATTTGACAAATATCGCGAGCGTAGCTGGAATCGGCGGGCACTTCGACGCGTACATCTTCAAACGCCTCGCGCTCGAGTATGAAGCGGACTACTCCAGTGCCACGAGTTCGCGCGTCGGAAAGCTCAACGTGATCAACAATCGCGTCGACTTGATCTACAACCAGCCGATCAGCGAGCATGTGCGCTTCTTGATCGGAGGTGGCTTCACTGGCACCTGGTACAAGAATGACACGACGCACAACCAGTACGATGCCGGCGGCAACGCCGTGGTCGGATTGCGTTATTGCATGAACGAGAATTGGTCATTGAAGGGTGATGGCGTGGCCGACTTCAAAGGTCTTTCCGACCAGACAGCGCCGCCCGCCCGGACGACTACGTACACGGGGCGCCTCGGCCTGACGTACTTCTTCGGTGGCCAGGCTAAGAACGGCCCGTGCTTCGTCGAAAAGCCGCTTCCGCCGCCGCCGCCCGCTCCGGCACCAGTCCCGGCGCCAGCACCGGCTCCGACACCAGCACCGGCACCGGCTCCTGCACCGACGCCGCCGCCAATGCCAGCTCCAGAGCCCGCCAAGCCGCGTGAGATCATGACGCTGCATGACGTGCACTTCGCGTTCGACAAGTCCAATCTGACGGCATCGGCGAAAGACACGCTCAACGTCATCGTGCGATACCTGAAGGATCACGACGACCGGAATGTGGAAGTACAGGGTCACACCGATAGCATCGGCTCCGACGCCTACAATCAGGGTCTCTCGGAACGTCGGGCAAATGCCGTCAAGAGCTATTTCGTGTCGCAAGGAATCACCGCCAGCCGAATCAGCATCCATGGCTTTGGTGAGACTAAGCCTGTGGCCGACAACGGCACCAAAGAAGGACGTGCGCAGAACCGGCGCGCGGTGATCATCGAAGTACCGTAAACAGCTGGCAGCCGACAACCGTCGGTAGGCACGGGAAAACAGAAGAAGGCAGACTGGCGCGATCAGTCTGCCTTCTTCTGTTTTCTGTATACTCTGTATACGTATGCCACGAATTCTCCTCGCCGATGCCGACGCATTTTTCGTCGCCGTAGCCCGCGCCGTCGATCCGAAGGGCGCAGGGCGCGCGACGCTGTTGATCGTCGGGGGACGACCGGGGTCGCGCGGCGTCGTCTGCTCGGCGTCGTACGAAACTCGGGCCTATGGCGTGCGATCGGCGATGCCAATTAGCCAAGCACTTAAACTCTGCCCCGACGCCATGTGCGTTCCGGTACCCCGGTACGCCTGTGCCGATACGAGTCGTGCCATTCGCAGCGTCCTCGATCAGTTCACGCCGCTGGTCGAAGGCGCGAGTATTGACGAGTGGTATCTCGACATGAGTGGCACCGAGGCGCTGTACGATCACGAGCCGCTCGAAGTGACGGCGCGCCGGATTCGCACCGCGGTATTCGATGCTACCGGAATGCACGTTTCGATCGGTGGCGGATCGAACAAGCTCATCGCCAAACTCGCGGTCGAGCGCGGCAAGCCGTCGCACGATCCATCGGCCGGCGGAGTGCACGTTGTGCCGGACAACACTGAACTCGATTTCATGCGCACCGTGGCATTGGCAGACATACCGGGGATTGGTCCAAAACAACAGACCAAGCTTCTTGCGGTTGGCCTGACGATGGCAGCTGATGTGCTGACGCATGACCTGCGCACCTTAGAACGCTGGTTAGGTGCCAGCAGCGCCGCATGGCTGTATGACCGCGTGCGCGGGATCAGTCACTCAACGGTTGAGCCGCGCCTGCCGGCCAAGCAGATGAGTCGCGAAGAAACATTTGACCGTGATATTGCCGACGCTGTCGCACTCTCCTCTGAACTGCGGCACCTGTCGGCGAAGGTCGCCGCCGATCTCCGTGCCGACGGGCTGGACGCGCGCACCATTACCGTGAAGTTGCGCACGAACGATTTCACCACCCGGTCCGCGGGGAAAACATTCGACGAGCCGGTCGAATCAGACCGTGCGATTATTGACACCGCTGACGTGCTGCTCAAACAATTGCGGGCCGCACATCCCCGCCCCGTGCGGCTGGTCGGCGTGTCCCTCTCAAACCTCAAGCCCGTCCGCGACGCCCGGCAACTGACGATGTTCGACGGTGCCACTAAGCCTGAGGGCACTCCGGAAGGTGAACGCGATCGGGAGCTGTCCCGTGCCATGGATCGCGTTCGCGAGAAGTTTGGCGACGACGCCATCCGCGCCGGTCCGGAGCGACGGAGTGCGATCGGCGAAAAAGGGGCCCGGAAGCCGCGATAGTTTGACCATGCGCGGGCCTTATGCCAGTTTTAACTCTGTGAAACGCATTCTGACCATCGCTATTGCGCTCTCGCTCGTATCGTGCGCCTCCAAGAAAGCCACCGACCCGATTGGGCCGGGCGGAGGCACGAACACGGTAACCATAGCCTTCAGCGGTGGCAGTATTCTAGCTGAGATTGCCGCGTCTCCGTCGACTCGCAGCACCGGCCTGAAGGCCCGCTCCGCCGCCTCGATCGGTACCAATGGCGGAATGCTATTTATTTACCCGACGGATGTGGATCCCAGTTCCATCGGCTTCTATATGGTTGACACGCCGACGCCGCTGTCGGTCATCTTCATCGACGCCAATATGAAGGTGATGAACGGCGCCGACATGGCACCGAATTCGTCGACGCTTCACCAGGCAGCCGGTCCGTTCCGTTTTGCGCTCGAGGCCAACTTGGGATGGTTCGACGCGCACGGGGTGAAACTCGGGAATACGGTCAGCTTTACGCTGCCTGCCGGCACGATCGTCTCGCCCTGTTGTCCGTAGATTTTTTCGGCCGTACAACAAAGCGGGGGCGCCGAGTTATCGGCGCCCCCGCTTTGTCAGTTGCGGCACCCTGCCACTATTTGACTCTCTGGATCTCAACCGGGGTCCCCACCAACACTTGCTTCAGCATTCGATGCTCGCCGGCCTTTTCAATCCACACAGTGATCGGGGCGTCAAGACCAGCGATGTCCACTTTCCAAGCGTCAAACGTGCCGGCCGGAACTTTCACCGATTCCTCACCGGTGACGGACACGGTGGCCACTGTCACGGCGTTCTTGCTGGATTGAAATATGGCAATTTTGAATGAGGACCCGCTCGTCAATTTTAAAGTCGGCATAACAATCGAAATCATATTTTCGTCAATAGTACCCGGCGGCACGGCCGCATCAACGACAATCTCTTTGGCCGTACCGGTGGACTGTGGTGCCATAGCACTCCCCTTGGCGCGGCCACCGGCGTACGTCACGTCGATTTTTACTTCCATCGGCCCCTGCTTACCGGATTGCGTGGCCTTCATCGGGACCAAGGCATCCGTAAACGTCACCACCGTGTTGAGCTGAACAAACGTGGCGATGCTTGTGTGCTCGGAATACGTCCACCCATTCGCATTCTTGTCCAATTTCGACGTTTGGTATCCGAACGGGTTCCCCTGCACAAAAATCGTAAAGCTGTCGGTGCCCGCTTTGAGCTTGCTCAAGTCGAGATCGAGCGTGGCGGCCTTGACCGTCAGATCCGCTGGCGTAAGCGGTGTGCCGTCTGGCGACACGATCCGCACTGGTCCGATAGCCAGAAGTTTCTCGTAGACCTTCGCGCCATCGCCAACGACAACGATCAGCGCCTGACCAGGACGAATCGCCTCTTTCGCCGCGGCCTGCATTTGCGACGCGGTTACTGCGGACAGCTTTTGGCGATATGCCTGCACATAGTCGGCGGGGAGTCCGAGCAGTTTTGCATTCGCGACCTGCGCCGCCACCTGACCCGCCGTTTCAATCGAAAGCGGGAACGTACCGGTCATCGCGTTCTTGGCCTGGTCGAACTCCAGTGCAGGAACAGCCTCTGCCCCAATGCGTTTGAGTTGCACCAGCATTTCCACGAGTGCCGAATCCGTGACCTCGGTACGCACTTCGGACGTCGCTTGAAAGTAGCCGGCGTTTCTGTTGCTATTGAGATTGGAATATGCGCCGTATGTCCAACTCTTC
>JANYKA010000007.1 GCA_025358315.1 Gemmatimonadota bacterium
GTCGCCGCGCCATATAGGAGTGGCCCAAGCCACGACGCTTGTGCTGATGAACGATTCGACACCCGCGCCGTGACCGCTGAGGCAAATGCAAATGCTGCCGTAGCATGGCCAGACGGAAACGACTGATAGCTCTCTTTGCCGCCAAATCCACGCCCTAACGAGAAATTCCTCGCATCCGAGCTGCTCGCTGACGGGCTGGCGCGCCCAACGATCCGTTTGACAAGTATCGTCACAATACTCGCGGCGGCAACGGCCTCCAGTGACCGCACCCCGTCATTGGCCATCGCGTTATCCTTCGTTAGTTCACCGCCTGCCCACAGTGCCACACCGAGAACGATGGAGCCCGGTGATCCGAACAGGCGCCCGCCGGTGAAAACTCGGTCGATTGATGGATGGCGATGCTGCACAGAATCTCGCATCCAGACCGCGATCCGCTGATCGATTGGGATCACCACAACAGCCGCAAGAGTCGTCAGCCCCAACCCAACAGCCTCACCGGACGTCACCACCGGTTCGCTTCGAAGTAACGGCGGGTTCGCCGCTCCCTGTGCGCTCAGCGCGCGCGCCAATGCGACAAGGCACAAGAGCACTCGTGCGTTCACGCGAGCTTCTCCGCAGGAACACCCAACAACCGACGATCGAACGGCGACTGCGGATGGCGTTTGTGCCACTGCGTCAACACGATGCCTGTTATCGAACCCAGCAACGCGCCAACCACAACATCACTCAGCCAATGTTGATTTGTGAACACGCGCGCAAAGCCTACCAGCCCCGCGCTGGCAAAAACAATCACCGCTATCGCCGCTCGATATCGTGGAATGCGGACTGCTGCTATGGTAACCGCCGCCGCAAACGCAAAGGTGGCAGTCGTATGACCGGAAGGCATGGAGAAATATCTGGCGTCCGTCCAACCATGTGCGAAACTCCAATGCCACGGTTCGCCTGGCGTGAGGAATGATCGCGATCGCCCGACGAGACCCTTAATTATTCCACTCAGGGCGCTGGCAACAGCAATTGCCTCAAGGCCTCGAAGCCCAATTTCCGACACGACCGCGCGTTTCCACATCCGGCCGCCCAGCCAACACAACGCGGCAAACCACACGACACCAGGTCCGCCCCACCAGTTGAACGCGCGGCCAATAAACCGCAATACGATATTCTGCTGCACGCGCGGCGCTTGGAGCGATTGTTGCACCGCGCGATCGAGGTCGTTTATCGCACCATTCGAAACGGACACGTTGGACTGTTGACCAACCGCGGGCGTCGCACCTGTTGTCACAAGTGCCAGTAACATCCAGAGAAAAATTGCAACGGATCGGGGCATAGGCGTGCACCGGAAAAGTATCGCGGAAGGTCGGCGACCGCCGCGCGTGATTACCATTCCCCGAGTTCCCCAACATTGGCAATGACGGCGCTGAGCCGGTTGGCCGCATTGCGCCAATTCGCTTGCACTGCGTCAACAGCCGCCTGCGCTCGGCCGTCGCGGATCGCCACCACGATACGGTGGTGCTCTCGCACCGATGTTGCAATCTCTCGCGTCAACAGGCTCACGTACAATCGCTCGTATCGCTCCGCTTGTGGTTTGACAGCGGCATACAACACACCCAACCGATCGCCGGCACCGGCGTCCACATAACACCGATGAAACTGCTCATCCAGTTTCAACAGGCGATCGTGATCCGGGCGTTGTGCCGCCGCGGCGTGCCTGAGCGCATCGTTCGTTTCGCATAGGACACTGGCCACTGACCGTCGCGCTCCGGCCGAGAGACTTGCCGCGGCATGCGCCGCCACACCTTCCAGTGCGCCGATCACCAGAAACAGCTCTTGCGCGTCAGTCGCGGTGAGCGGTGCGACAGTCAAACGCGACTGTCGCAACCCGGCGCAGGGAAGAACATATCCCTCCGCTTGCAACCGTTGTAGCGCCGCCCGTAACGGCGTGCGGCTCACACCCAAGCGATCAGCCAGTTCGAGTTCGATCAATCGCGCCCCTGGGGCTAACCGCCCTCGGACGATGCGATCACGCAACGCCTTGTACACACGCACTGCACTCATCGTGGCGAGATCCCGCCCGGAAGTTGCTGCCACGCCGGGCCACGCACCACCTGTCCCGGCTTGGCACCGGTATGCACGCCATCCCGCAGCACTTCAACACCGTTAACCAGCATGCCCGAAATCCCCACAGAAAGTTGATGCGGCTTTTCAAATGTCGCCCGGTCACTCACCGTCGCCGGATCAAACACTATGACATCGGCCCACATTCCTTCCTTCAGCAAGCCACGGTCCTGAATTGACAGCCGCGTAGCCACCGCCGACGTGGATTTCCGCACGGCCTCCTCCAACGGGATTACCCGTTCCTCGCGGACATATTTCCCGAGCAGCCGCGTGAAGTTCCCATAGGTGCGTGGATGCGTCATCCCCTGCGCGGTTGCCGGATCAATGCCACCCGCGTCCGTCCCCCACTTGATCCACGGCTGCCGGATCTGGAGCCGGACATTGTCTTCGCTCATGAGAAAAAGAATTTCCCCGAGACTGCCATTTTCAGCGACATTCAGATCGATAACGACTTCTGCCCAATCTTTTTGCATCGCCGTCGCAATTTCCGCGAGTCGCTTTCCCTCATACTGCTTCAATTCCGCCTTGGTGAATCCGGTCACCATCACGCCCTCTGGACCAGCTTCGAGACACGAGTTGTCGTAGCTCGCGTCCTGCGTGTGCAACTCGGAAATGATCTGGGCTCGCAAGGCCGGGTTGCGCAGATTCTGCAACAACTTTCCGTCGGCGGCGTATTTTGGTGGAATACAGCTGGAGAACCCGTTCGCCCCGGCGATATACAGATACATATCTGCCTGCACGTCACGCCCCGCGGCACGTGCCGAATCAATTTTGGCGATCGCCATCGGCATCTTACTCCAGTTGCTCCGACCCGACGCCTTGAGATGATAGATCTCCACGGGTACGCGCGCCGCATCACCGATATGGATGGCCTCATCAATTGCCTGCAGCAGCGTTTTCCCCTCGGAACGCATGTGCGTGATGTACAATCCGCCATAGGGCGCCATGGCTTGGGCGGCCCATACGAGGTCATCGGTTGAATTGAAGTTGTCCACCGGATATTGGAGCGCGCTGGCAATGCCGAACGCGCCGTCCTGCATGACACGCCCAACCATGGCGTACACGGTATCACGTTCGGCGGCGGTGAGCGGAGTCAACGACTCGCCTTTGGAATAGGCACGCACCGTCCCCGACCCGACGAACGATCCCACGTTTTCCGATATGCCGCGGGCCACCATAAAATCGAGCCACGTTGAAAATCCATGAGGACCGGTGAAGTGTGACGCCAGCCGACGACCGGCCGTATCCGTCAGCGCGGCGAACATCTTGTCGCTGACCGGTGCCGGCGTGTCACCCTCCCCAAGAATGGCCGTGGTGATTCCCTGGGTCACCATCGACAGCGCGCGACCATCGCCCGTCATGAAGTTTTCGTAGGACTGTGCCTGAATGTCGATGAACCCGGGAGCGACCACCCGACCGGCCGCGTCGATGTGCCGTGCCGCGTTCGCCGAGGCCAGTAACCCGCGTGGTGTGATGCGGGCAATGCGGCCGTCGCGCACCGCGATATCGCCCCAGAACCAGGCGTTACCGGTGCCATCAACGATGCGGCCATTGGTGATCACGACGTCGTACGTCGTGGCGCTCTGCCGGGGCACTCCGGTCGCGACGGCCGACCGGCAGCCCGCCGCTAACGCCAATGAACACCAGAGTGCGGCGATGGGGATTCTCGCTGACTTGCGCATCCGTCCCTCGTGGTTGATTTTGTATACAATTCAGTACACAATCTGGGACACCCTTGCCAATGATCGCAACCCTGGCCGACGGCACCATCATTCGGCCGCTCGCCACCCACGACGAGCGTGCCGACGCCGTTCGCCTGCAGGAAGACACCTGGGGTGTCGGATTTACGGAACGCGTGCCCGCCGCCATTTTGATGGTTGGCACGAAAATCGGCGGCGTGTCGGCAGGGGCTTTTACCCCGGAGGGACGTCTCCTCGGGTTCGTGTTCGGCCTCACCGGCCTGCGCGATGGCCGTCTCGTCCATTGGTCGGATATGCTCGCCGTGCGTCCGGAGGCGCAACGCCGCGGCCTCGGGGCGGCGCTCAAGTGGTATCAGCGTGACTGCTGTCGCGCCATTGGCGTCGAGACGATGTATTGGACATTCGATCCGTTCGTCGCCCGCAACGCCCATCTCAATCTCCACCGGCTTGGTGCGACCATCGATGAATTTGTCCCTGACATGTACGGCAGTCGCACCAATAGCCGTATGCATGGCGCGCTGGGTACCGATCGGTTTGTCGCCGCCTGGACCGTGAGCACCGATCCGATGCCGATGTCGGACAATTCCGCGCTGGTAGAGCATATACCGGTGGCCGATGATGGCGTGCTGCCAGATGCAATGCAGGTCGCCGTGCGCGTGCCCAGCGACTATTTCGCCTTACTGGATACCGATGTCGAGCGCGCCCGCGCCTGGCGAGTATCGGCACGGCGTGCTTTTCTGCACTATTTAAACAGCGGGTATCGTGTTACCGCGTTCGTGCCCGGCCACGACGGACACGCGACGTATCTTCTCACCGACGGCGGGTCATAACGTGCGCGTAGAACAAATCACGCTTCGGGAAATCCGCCTGGCACTCAAAGAACCCTTTCGCATTTCGTCGGGCGAGGTGTTCGAGCGCCGCATCCTGCTGCTCGAGCTACGCGATTCCAGCGGGGCCATCGAATGGAGTGAGTGCGTGGCCGGCGAGACGCCGAACTATTCCAGCGAAACGATCGATACGGCGTGGCTGGCGATCGAACAGTGGATTGCGCCGCGTGTGCTTGGGCTCGACTTCGCCCACCCGGGCACTGTCCACGCCGAACTTGAGCGCGACATTCGCGGCCACAATATGGCGAAAGCCGCCGTCGAGATGGGCATGTGGGGCCTTGCCGCCCTGCTGGAGGGCGAGGCGCTCGCCCGATTTATTGGCGGCACGCGAACGTCCATCGCCACCGGCATTTCGCTCGGCATTCAAGCCAGCCCGGAATCGCTGATCGAAAAAGCGCGGGCCGCATTGGACGCCGGATACCGCAAAATAAAAATCAAGATTGAACCGGGCCGCGACGTCGCATGGATCACCGCTGCCCGCCGCGCACTTGGCGATGACGCGCACTTGATGGCCGACGCGAACAACGCCTACACTTTGGCCGATGTCGATATTCTCTCGGAACTCGACTCACTTGGCCTGATGATGATCGAACAGCCACTCGCCCACGACGATCTGGTCCGCCACGCCGAACTGCAAAAGCGACTCAAGACGCCGTTGTGCCTCGATGAGTCGATCACATCACTCGACCGGGCCCAGGATATGGTCACACTGGGGAGTGGACGAATAATTAACATCAAGGCGGGCCGGGTTGGCGGACTTACCCAGTCGCTGGCGATTCACGATTACTGCGAAGCAAACCGGATACCGGTGTGGTGCGGCGGGATGCTCGAGAGTGGCGTGGGACGTGCCTACAACGTGGCACTCGCCTCGTTGCCAAACTTTACATTACCTGGCGACGTGAGTCCGAGTGCGCGGTACTGGGCGCACGATATCGTGGATCCGGAGTGGACGATGAATCGTGGCATGGTTCAGGTTCCGCTGGACATGCCGGGAATCGGCGTGGACGTCGACAGCGAACGCATTGCCGCTCTCACCGTCCGGACTTCGGTGTTGCGCGCATGAGTGATTTCGGATTCTCTGTGGACGACCGGCGCTTGCTCTCGGAGTTGCGTCGGGACCTGCATCGGCATCCGGAATTATCATGGAAAGAAATGCGCACGCAGGAGCGCCTCGAACGGGCCCTTCTCGAATGCGGAGTCACCTCAATAGAACGCATCGCGCAGACCGGACTCGTGGCACGAATCCCTGGTCGCACACCGGGTGCTCCAATTGTCGCGCTGCGCGGTGATATCGACGCACTCCCAATCACCGAAGCGACGGGACTGGAGTTTACGTCGGTGCATGATGGTGTCATGCATGCGTGCGGGCACGACGTCCACGCGTCATGGGCAGTTGGTGCAGCGCTGTTGCTGGCACGAAATCCGGCTGCCGGCGAAGTGCGCATTGTTCTGCAGCCGGCCGAAGAAGTCGGCGAAGGCGCTGCCGCTGTACTCGCCAGCGGAGCGCTGGACGGCGTGCATGTGATATTCGGCGCACATGTGGACCGCCGGTTCGCCGTCGGAGAAGTCGTCGCACAAGAGGGGCCGCTGGCGGCGAGCACTGATACGTTTGCGATCACTCTGCACGGCTCGGGTGCGCACGGTGCGCGCCCGCAAGAAGCGGCAGATCCCATTGTCGGGGCCGCCGAATTAATTTTGGCGTTGCAAACGATCGTGTCGCGGCGCCTCGACCCGGCGCTGCCCGGCGTCGTGACGATTGGCAGTATTCACGCCGGTCGCGCCTCCAATGTGATACCCGAGACCGCCGAGTTGACGGGAACGGTGCGCGCCACGACGCCGGAATCTCGAGCGTTGCTCACGTCGGAAGTTGTTCGCCTCGCACATGCCGTCGCCGCTACGCATCGACTCCGCGCCGAAGTCAACGTGAGCGAGGGTACTCCGCCGGTCGTCAACACACACGACGCGTCTCTATGGGCCGCACAGGCCGTGCACGACATTCTCGGCCCGGAAGCACTCAAGCCACTCGGCACGACCAATATGGGAGGCGAGGATTTCGCGTTCTATTTGGAACGGATTCCGGGGTGCTTCCTGCGGATCGGAGCGCGGGAGGCGGGCGGAGATCGCATCGCCGCGCACTCGCCGCGATTTTATCCTGACGAAGCAGCGCTCTTTGTCGGCGCGGCGGTATTGGTTCAGTGCGCGCGGATTTCCGGAAGTCCGGCTGCCAGCCTACACTGACGGTTTCAAGGGGGTTCGTCGGGGATATCAGGTGTGGTGAATTTCCCGGGACCGTGCCAAATCGTGCTCAAACATTCGTTCGGCGGCCGCGCCAACGGTTGCGTCTTCGATCATCGCGTCAAGTTCAAAATTGATGGCTACGCCAAGTGGATTAAAGTCGGTGGAACCCACGCGAATCCACCGGCCGTCGACGACCGTCGTCTTGGCGTGCATCATCTCACCGCCCCACTCCCATATCCGCACGCCGTTCCGCAACAAGCGACGGTAGAATGTGCGGGTCAGTTGGTGAATCCACGGATGGTCGTATTTGCTCGGCACCAGCAACCGCACATCGACCCCGTCGCGTGCCGCGCCGGATAGCGCGTCAACTTCGGCGAACGACGGCACGAAGTATGCGCTCGCGAGCCAGATCGAACGCTGCGCTGCAGCGGCCTGCAAGTGGAGGGAGCGGCCAACTCGCAGCCGCCACGGTTCACCCTGCACAATGCCGACCAGGCAGGGCACGCTGTCGGCGGGGTTCAGCTCTGTACCCCGGGTCATTGGCTTGAGTTTACGTTCGCTGCGCGGAGGCCGCTCACCGACAGCCCGGGACCACATCACGTCGAAGGCGGAATCCATGTCGTGCGCTGCTGGTCCGACAATCCGGACGCAGGTGTCGCGCCACGCTTGTCGGCGTTTACGCAGCAGTCCCCGTTGCCACTCATCACCAATGCCGATGCCGCCGGTAAATCCCGCCGCATTGTCAACCACAAGCAATTTGCGATGATCCCTTGGGACCACGCCAAGCCAGCGACGAAAGCCCGGCCGATTGAATACACGCACTTCTACCCCGCGCTGGCGCAGGGTGCGCCAGAACGACCGCGGCGTCCCGAGCGCGCCGACCCAGTCCGTGAGCAGGCGCGTTCGCACGCCGCGGCTCGCCGCGGCGGCAAGGGCATCGGCGAAGCGATGCCCTACCCCATCGCTTTTATAGATATAGCTCTCCAGTGACACAGAGGTTCGGGCACCGTCAATCAATGCGATCATGGCGTCGAACGTGTGGTTCCCGTCGGAGTACAATGTGACCGCGTTCCCGGGCGAAACATTGGCTGCGGCCATTCGCCAGAGCGCGCGGGAAAAGGACGGTCCGCCGTTCGCGGGTAACGCCGGTGGGGCTGGCGGCACCGCCGATAGCACTTGCTGGGCCTGCGCCCGGATTACTGATGGCGTTCTGCTCACCTCAACAGATTGCCCCCCCTACCAGCCATTGGGAAGGGTGCTGGTGCTGGACCACTTGCCTCCGTACAGGCAGACGGACATATCACGGTATGCTAAAAATTGATTTAATCGGCCGCCGAGCCCTTGTTGCCGGAGTTGCCGACGACGGTGGCTTCGGTTTTGCTATCGCCAAGTCTCTTGCCGAAGCCGGCGCGTCCGTGTGCGTCGCCACATGGCCACCGGCGCTAAACATTTTCTTGAATCTGCTCGAACGTGGCAAAATGGATGAGGCCAGACGCATGTCCGATGGGTCGTTGCTCAACTTCGAAAAGATCTATCCGCTCGACGCGGCGTTTGATGTGCTGTCCGACGCCCCCGACGAGCTGCGATCCAGCAAGCGCTATGCGGAGGTGGGTGATTTTTCGATCGACGGCATGGCCCAGCGCATGGTGGCCGACTTCGGCGAGCGGCCGCTGGATTTTGTCGTGCATTCTCTGGCCAACGGTCCGGACGTCAAGAAATCGTTGCTGGAAACGAGCCGTTCCGGGTATTTGTCGGCCGTCAGCGTCAGTGCCTATTCGCTCATCGGCATGTTGCGCCGGCTCGCACCTTTGATGCGGCCCAACAGCTCCGTGCTGTCACTCACGTATATGGCGAGCCAACGGGTGATTCCGGGGTATGGCGGTGGCATGTCGTCGGCCAAAGCCGCACTGGAAAGTGACACGCGCACACTCGCCTACGAGGCCGGCCGGCGGTTTGGAATTCGGGTAAATACCATCAGTGCGGGTCCGTTTGCCTCGCGGGCCGCGAGCGCCATTGGAATCATCGAAACCATGGTGCAATACTGCGCGGCGAACTCGCCCCTGCCGGAAGCATTGACGGCGCAAGAAGTCGGCACCGCCGCGGCTTTCCTCGCATCGCCGTTGGCGAGCGGGATTACCGGAACAACCCTGTATGTCGACAAAGGGTACCACGCGATGGGAATGGCCGCCGACCGGGGCACCCCGGGAACGTTCTAGCACATGCAGCTTGACCCGCTGTTATTTTTCGTTGCGGTCGAGAAATTCCTGTCCCACATCCTACCCTTGAGGAGTTGTCATGGATACCGCTCTTCGTCGCGGGATGGCGCTTGCGGCACTGATACTCGCCGTCTCCGCGTGCATCAATAACAGCGGCTCGACGCCTGGCGCAAAAGACGATCCGAACAAACCAGCCGTCGTGAAGGTGCCACCCATCGTGCTGGCCTCTGATACCGCAAAACCGGACACCATGCAGCAGCATCGCATGAAGATGGACGCAATCCGTCTGAAGCTCGCCGAAAATTACGCAGTGATGAACGCCGCCATTTCTCACCACGACACAAGAATGTTGTCGGTGATGTACGCACCGGATGCACAGCTCACAACGAGCGATTCCCTGTTCAAGGGTGCGCGTCCGATCGCCATTGGACTGGCACAACTCAGCGCCGCCCGGTCGGTGCGATCATTTAGCCGACAGTCGTCGGGGTTCGCGGTGGCCGACTCGATCGTCACGGATTCCGGGTCGTATGTTATTCTTTCGCAACGCACCGGCGCCGATTCGCTCTTCGAGCGTGGCAAATATGTCACGGCGTGGCGAATGCATGGTGACCCGCTGGCATGGGCGATCCACCGTGATCATCTCGTACCTGTGGCGAAACACAAGAAGTGATCGCGGGCGGCGGACATTGCTCGGCCGGTCACCCCGGCAATGTCCGCTCCAGCATCACGACGGATTTTTCGCCCGCATCATAGTCGCGTTGCCCAACGCGGCGAAATCCCATTGCATCATGAAAGGCCAGCGACGTTGGGTTTGGCGGGCGCAGGTTCACTTCAAGCGTAATGCGCGGCCATTGCCCGATTGCGAAAGCAGCAATGTCGTTGTACAGCGCCTGTCCAACGCCCTGCCGTTGCGCCCGTGGTGCGACGACCACCCGATCAAGGTAGAGAAACGGTTCGGGTTGTGAAGCGAACCATTGGTAGTTAGCGCTCCAGTACGGAAGTCCCGACGGGAACGCGATAATAAATCCGGCAACGCCTGCTTCATCAGCACACACGCGAAAATACACAGCGTGCGCTACCAGCCATTCGAATTGCTCAGGCGCGAGCGGGTTCACGTGCGGTGTGGCGCCGTTATTCAGCGCCAGCACCGCCGCGTGATCCTGGGTCGTTGCATCGCGTACGACGTGCACCCCTATGCCGCGATCTTCGGCTTGTCCGGTTTTGTCTTGATCTCCGGCAGTCCGTATTTTTTCAATAACGCATTGAACTTCGCG